>NZ_JCANSZ010000020.1:0-121243 GCF_059570535.1 Streptomyces sp. CNP082 | reverse complement strand
TATGACGAGCGGATCGGGAAGAAGTTCCTGCGCGCCGGGATCGGCTTCGGCGGCGGCTGCCTGCCCAAGGACATCCGCGCGTTCATGGCCCGCGCCGGCGAACTCGGCGTGGACCAGGCGCTGACGTTCCTGCGCGAGGTCGACTCGATCAACATGCGCCGCCGCGCCCACATGGTCGAACTCGCCCGCGAAGCCTGCGGGGAGACCTTCCTCGGCCGCCGGATCGCCGTCCTGGGCGCGACGTTCAAGCCCGACTCCGACGACGTACGCGACTCCCCCGCCCTCAACGTCGCCGGGCAGATCCACCTCCAGGGCGGCCAGGTCACCGTCTACGACCCCAAGGGGACGGCGAACGCCCGCCGCGTCTTCCCCACCCTGCGCTACGCCGAGTCGGCGGCGGACGCGCTGCGCGGCGCGGACGTCGTGCTGCATCTCACGGAGTGGCCGGAGTTCCGCGCCCTGGACGCCGGGCAGTTGGCGGCGGTCGTCTCGCGGCCGTATCTGATCGACGGCCGGAACACCCTCGACCCGGCGCCGTGGCGCGCCGCGGGCTGGACGTTCCGCGCCATGGGCCGCCCGGCGGCGTAGCGCGAAGCCCGCGTAGCCCGATGCCCGATGCCCGATGCCCGCGGTCCCCGAAGCGCGAGGGCACGTACGGCAGAGCCCCCCGTTCCGCCGGAAACGGGGGGCTGCGCCGTGCGGGGGACCCTCAGATGGAGACGCCGTTGTCGCGCAGGTACGCGACCGGGTCGATGTCCGAACCGTAGTCCGGGCCGGTGCGCACCTCGAAGTGGAGGTGCGGCCCGGTGGAGTTGCCGGTGGAGCCGGACAGGCCGATCTGGTCGCCGGCGCCCACGCTCTGGCCCACGCTCACCGAGGTGGACGACAGGTGGGCGTACTGGCTGTAGCGGCCGTCGTCGTGCTTGATCACGACGGCGATGCCGTACGCGCTGCCGTCGGCGCCGTTGCCGGCCTTGACGACGGTGCCGGAGGTGACGGCCTTGACCGGGGTGCCGGAGCCGGCGGAGAAGTCGACACCGGTGTGGTAACCGCTGGACCACGAGCCGCCGGCGGCCCGGTACGCGGTGGACACACCGGCGTCGACCGGAGCGGTGAACCCGCCCGCCGGAGCGGCCTCGGCCGCCGGCTCCTCGTCCTGCGCGGCGGACGGCTGGGCCGGCGTGGTCTCCGACTCCTCGAGGGTGACCTCTTCGCCGCCGTCGAACTCGTACTTCTGACCGGGGAAGATCAGGTCCGGGTCGCTGCCGATGACGTCCTTGTTGCCCTCGTAGATCGTCTGCCAGCCGCCCTTGATGCCGTGCTTGCGAGCAATATCCCAAAGGGTGTCGCCGGAGACGACGGTGTAGCTGCCGGCCTTCTCGTACTTCTTCTCCGGCGCCTGCTCCTGCTGCGGGGCGTCGGCCTGGGCGGCCTGCTCGGGCTCGCTCTCCTGCTGGGCCTCCTCGCCGCCGCCGGTGCTCAGGTCCGGGGCGGGGCCGCCCTGGGTGAGGCCGGCCTGGACGGAGCAGACCGGCCAGGCGCCGGGGCCCTGCGAGGCGAGGACCTTCTCGGCGATCTCGATCTGCTGCTCCTTGGTGGCCTGGTCGGCGCGCGGCGCGTACTGCGTACCGCCGTAGCCCTCCCAGGTGCTCTGCACGAACTGCAGGCCGCCGTAGAAGCCGTTACCGGTGTTGATGCTCCAGTCGCCGCCGCTCTCGCACTGGGCCACACGGTCCCAGGTGTCGACGGAGGCGGCCTGGGCGTGGCCGCCGGCGATGAGCGGAATGGCGACGCCGGCGCTGCCGGCGGTGATGATGAGCGCTCTGCTGCCCCGGGCTATCCGGCCCAGGCGACGGTGACGTCCGCGTGCGGACATGGCCATGCTCCTCTCCGACGCCTGCGAGGTGAGCTGTCGGGTTCGAGCTGGAGATGCCCGGCCATGCGGAAGCATGGCTTCACCCCAAGCCGTCCCGCGCTTGCGCACGGTGCGGCACTTACCTGGGTCCCCCGCTCCTGCCGTGAAGCTGAAGTGCCTGCCCGTCACCGCCGACAGGATTCGGCGTTACGGCGACGAGGTACCCGCATCGGTGGCGCGAGCACGGCGAGCACCGTAATCACACAGCCGAAAAAGGAACAAGCTGCGAACCGTTACCAAGGCCGTTCCCCACGTCACATCGGAACCAGTCCGACAATCGCCGCATCCTGCGCCGCTCCTCAAATCCCCCTCTCCGGTGGAGACTTGCCAATACCAGAGGAGTCGGACACATTGCCCCATCGCGTGAAAATTATGTGAGTGACTTATGTCACTCTGCTCACTCCGGGGTGCTGGCGGGACCGTCGAGCTGTTCGATCGTGGCGATCGACGGGCCGCGCCGCGCGGCCACTTCACGCGCCGCCGCCTCGGCGTCGCGCAACACCCGCACGGCGTTGCCCCATAGCAGCCTGGCCAGGTCCTTTTCCGACCAACGGCGGTGCAGCAGCTCGGCGACGAGGTGCGGATAACCGGCCACGTCGGCGAGGTCTTCGGGGGTGAACGGGGTGCCGTCGAAGTCGCCGCCGACACCGATATGTTCGATTCCTGCCACTTCGCGCATATGGTCCAGATGATCCGCTACGGTCGCGGCGGTCGCCTGCGGCTGCGGGTGCGCCTCCACGAACGCACGCCGTACGCGGACCGCTTCGTCGTCCACGCCGAACGGATCCAGGCCCTGGGCGTCCATGTGCGCGTCCACCTCCTCGGTCCACGCCTTGGCGGCCGGCAGGATGAACTTCGGCACGAACGTGGCCATCGCCACACCGCCGTTACCGGGGAGCATTTCCAGCACATCATCAGGAATGTTGCGCGGGTGGTCACACACGGCACGAGCGGATGAATGGGAGAAAACGACCGGCGCTTCGGTGACGCGCAGCGCGTGGCGCATGGTGGCGGGGGCCACGTGGGAGAGGTCGACGAGCATGCCGATCCGGTTCATCTCGCGCACCACCTCCTCGCCGAAGGCGGTGAGCCCGCCGTGCCGCGGCTCGTCGGTGGCGGAGTCGGCCCAGTCGGTGTTGTCGTTGTGCGTGAGCGTCATGTAGCGCACACCGAGGCGGCGCAGGGCGCGCAGGGTGGCGAGCGAGTTGGCGATGGAGTGCCCGCCCTCGGCCCCCATCAGCGACGCGATCCGCCCGTCGGCCCGCGCCGCCTCCACGTCATCGGCGGTCACGGCGAGCCGCAGCTCCCCGGGGTAGCGGTCGACGAGCTGCCGCACCACGTCGATCTGCTCCAGACACGCGCTGACGGCGGCGTCCCCGGCCAGCTCGGTGCCCACGTACACGGACCAGAACTGCGCCCCCACCCCGCCGGCCCGCAGCCGCGGGAGGTCGGTGTGGAGCCGGGCGCTCTGGTCCACGGCGATGTCGCGCTGGTCGATGTCGTACGTCACCTGCTCGCGCAAGGCCCAGGGAAGGTCGTTGTGCCCGTCGACGACGGGATGTGCCTGCAGCACCTCGCGCGCACGCGCGAGCAGTTCGCCGGTCTCGCCGGTCGGCGCCTCGGTCATGGGAAGCCCTTCGTCGTGCGCGGATACGTGACTGGATCACGGTATCCGCGCACGCTGTCAACCACACGGCCGGGCCCGGGCGATGCGCCAGGTCAGCCGTCGTGGGTGGTCCTGCTGCGGAGGCGGGCGCCCTTCTCCTGGGCCTGGGTGTTCAGGGCTTGCTGGAACGTCGTCATCCGCGCGCGCAGGTCCTCGTCGTGGGCGGCCAGGATGCGGGCCGCCAGGAGGCCCGCGTTGCGGGCGCCGGCTACGGAGACCGTGGCGACCGGGACGCCCGCGGGCATCTGGACGATGGACAGCAGGGAGTCCATGCCGTCGAGGTACTTCAGGGGGACCGGGACGCCGATGACCGGGAGGGGGGTGACGGAGGCGAGCATGCCCGGGAGGTGGGCGGCGCCGCCGGCGCCGGCGATGAGGGTGCGCAGGCCGCGGGCGGCGGCCTGCTCGCCGTAGGCGATCATCTCGCGCGGCATCCGGTGCGCGGAGACGACGTCGGCCTCGTAGGGGATCTCGAACTCGGCGAGGGCCTGCGCCGCCGCCTCCATGACCGGCCAGTCGGAGTCGGAGCCCATGACGATGCCGACCAGCGGGCTGCTCTCCGTGGTCCCCGCGCTCATACGGTGCTCATTCCGTGATCGTCCCCCGCAGGTAGTCGGCGGCGTGGCGGGCGCGTTCGCGCGCGTCGGCCAGGTCGTCGCCGTAGGTGTTGACGTGGCCGACCTTGCGGCCGGGCTTCACGTCCTTGCCGTACATGTGAATCTTCAGCCCCGGGTCCCGGGCCATGCAGTGCAGGTACGCCGGGTACATGTCGGGGAAGTCGCCGCCGAGGACGTTGGCCATCACCGTCCAGGGCGCGCGCGGGCGCGGGTCGCCCAGCGGCAGGTCGAGCACGGCGCGCACGTGGTTGGCGAACTGCGAGGTGACGGCGCCGTCCTGGGTCCAGTGGCCGGAGTTGTGCGGGCGCATGGCCAGCTCGTTGACGAGGATCCGGGGCTCGCCGTCGGGGCCGGCCGCCTCGAAGAGCTCCACCGCGAGGTGGCCCACGACGTCCAGTTCCTTCGCGATCCGCAGCGCGAGCTGCTGCGTGTGCACGGCGGCCTCGGGCGGCAGCCCGGGGGCCGGGGCGATGACCGTGTCGCAGACGCCGTCGACCTGGACGGACTCCACCACCGGGTACGCGACCGCCTGGCCGCTGGGCGAGCGGACGACGTTCGCGGCCAGCTCACGGCGGAAGTCGACCAGTTCCTCGGCCAGCACCGGCACGCCGGCGCGGAACGGCTCCGCGGCGTCCTCCTCCGTACGTGCGACCCACACGCCCTTGCCGTCGTACCCGCCGCGCACCGTCTTCAGCACGACCGGGAAGCCGCCCCCCTCGCGGGCGAAGGCCGCCACGTCCGCCGGGCCGGTGACGATCCGGTGCCGCGGGCAGGGGATGCCCAGCTCCGTCAGCCGGGCCCGCATCGCGCCCTTGTCCTGCGCGTAGACCAGCGCGTCCGGGCCGGGCCGGACCGCGACACCCTCGGCCTGCAGGACGCGCAGGTGCTCGGTCGGTACGTGTTCGTGGTCAAAGGTGATCACGTCGCAGCCGCGGGCGAACTCGCGCAGCGTGTCCAGGTCGCGGTGGTCGCCGACGACCGTGTCCCCCACCACCAGGGCCGCGGAGTCCGTGGCGGTGGTGGTGAGGAGCTTGAACCTGATGCCGAGGGGGATGCCTGCCTGGTGGGTCATCCGGGCGAGCTGTCCCCCGCCGATCATGCCGACTACCGGGAATGTCACGCCTCCCAGCGTATCGGCCCGGCGGGGCGGACCGGCTGGCCGGACCGGCTCCCTCCGTCGGCGGGCCCGGTTAGCATGAGGGCTCCGGTCCGCCGGACAACCGGCATGCCGGAGAAGACAGGGACCAGGGGAACGCAACCGACCATCGGAGTCTGACGATCTTGATGAGTGCACGGCACCCGGGGGTATCGCGGCTGCGGCGCCTGAGCCGCGAGGTGGCCGCGTTCGCGGCGGTCGGGGGCGTCGGCGTCCTGGTCAACCTCGCGGTCTTCAACCTCGTGCGGAACACCACGGAGCTGCCCGTGGTCCGCTGCAGCATGATCGCGACGGCCGTCGCGATCGTCTTCAACTACATAGGCTTCCGGTACTTCACCTACCGCGACCGGGACAAGACCCGGCCGCCGCGCGAGTTCACGCTGTTCCTGGTCTTCAGCACCGCCGGGCTCGTCATCGAGAACGGCGTGCTGTACGTGGCCACGTACGGGTTCGACTGGGACACCCCCCTGCAGAACAACATCTTCAAGTTCCTCGGCATCGGGGTCGCGTCGCTGTTCCGCTTCTGGTCGTACCGCAGCTGGGTGTTCCGTGCGGTGCCCGCGGCCCGGCCGCCCGTCGCCGAGACCGCCGAAGCCGGCGACGCGGGCGAGATAACCGCGGCCGCGGAGGTACGGATCCCGGGCAGCCGGCCGAAGCCGCGGGAGTCCAAGCAGGAGTCCAAGGCGCACGCGGAGTCCGAGGAGCCGGAAGGGCCGGAGGAACCCGAGGCGCAGGAGGAGGCGGTCGGAGCGCGGCGGTAGCGTCCGCGTTCCGTACGCGCCCCGCCCGCACCCCGTACGCGCCCGGCGCCGCTGCGGGCGTACGCCCCGTACGCCCCCCGCAGTGGCCGCACGCCCCTCAGGGCTCCTCGTGCTCCCGCGCGAGGAACAGCGCGAACGTCGTCGGCTTCCGCTGCACCAGCTCCAGCCGCCCCCCGTCCGCCTCCGCCAGGTCACGGGCGACCGCGAGCCCCAGCCCCGTCGAGTTGCGCCCGCTGACCGTGCGCTCGAAAACCCGCGAGCCGAGGTCCGCGGGCACGCCCGGGCCCTCATCCGTGACCTCCACCACCACCTGGTTGCCCGTGACCCGGGTGCGCAGCGCGACCTTCCCGGCGCCGTGCATCAGCGCGTTCTCGATCAGCGTCGCCAGCACCTGCGCCACCGCCCCCGGCGTGCCCACCGCGCGCAGGTCCTGCTTGCCGGAGCGGACGATCGCCCGCCCCTCGCCGCGGTACGCCGGCCGCCACTCCTCGATCTGCTGCTTGACGACCTCGTCCAGGTCGAAGCCCATCCCCGCGCCGGCCTGGGGGTCCCGGGACTTGGTCAGCAGCCGCTGCACCACGTCCGTCAGCCGCTCCACCTGGGTGAGCGCGACCGCCGCCTCCTCCTTGACCGTCGCCGGGTCGTCCGTGAGCGCGATCTCCTCCAGCCGCATGGACAGCGCGGTCAGCGGCGTACGGAGCTGGTGTGAGGCGTCCGCGGCCAGCCGCCGCTCGGCGGTGAGCATCCGCGCGATCCGCTCGGCGCTGGCGTCCAGCACGTCGGCGACGCGGTCCAGTTCGGGGACGCCGTAGCGGCGGTGGCGGGTGCGCTGGTCGCCGGAGCCGAGGCGCTCGGCGGTCTCGGCGAGGTCGGTGAGCGGGGCGGTGAGGCGGTTGGCCTGGCGTACGGCGAGCAGCACGGCGGCGCCGACGGCGAGCAGCGCCACGGCGAAGATGATCATCAGGGTCTGGCCGAGCTCGCTGTTGACCCGGTCGCGGGCCTCCATGACCGTGACCCGCTCGCCCCGGCTGCCCTCCTCGGTGACCTCGATGACCGACCCGTCCGGCCGCTCCCCCAGCCGCAGCACGTCCCCGTCCGGCAGCTCCACCTCCGCGTACCGCCCGTCGGTGACCTGCCCGGCGAGCGCCCGGCGGGTCACCCGGGTGTCGTCGGCGATCTTGCCTTCCACGACGCTGAACAGCCGCACGGCCTCGGACTGCACCCGGTCGTGGGCGGCGGCCTCGATGGTGCGGGTCTCGACGAGGACGAGCGAGACGCCGAAGACGGCGATGACGATGAGCACCACCGCCAGGGTGCTGTTGATGAGGCGTCTTCGCATGACTGCCGCGGGCCGGGGGCGGCCGGTCTAGCTCTTCTCGAAGCGGAAGCCCACGCCCCGGACCGTCGCGATGTAGCGGGGGTTCGCGGCGTCGTCGCCGAGCTTCTTGCGCAGCCAGGAGATGTGCATGTCGAGGGTCTTGGTCGACGACCACCAGGTGGTGTCCCACACCTCGCGCATCAACTGCTCGCGTGTGACCACCCGGCCCGCGTCGCGCACCAGCACCCGCAGCAGGTCGAACTCCTTCGCCGTGAGCTGCAGCTCCTCGTCGCCGAGCCAGGCGCGGTGCGAGTCGGTGTCGATGCGTACGCCGTGGGTGGCCGGCGGCTGCGCCTCGGTGGCGCCGCGGCGCAGCAGGGCGCGGACCCGGGCGAGCAGCTCGGCGAGGCGGAAGGGCTTGGTGACGTAGTCGTCGGCGCCCGCGTCGAGGCCGACGACGGTGTCCACCTCGTCCGCGCGGGCGGTGAGCACCAGCACCGGGAAGCCGTGCCCGTCGGCGCGCAGCCGCCGGCACACCTCCAGGCCGTCGATGCCCGGCAGACCCAGGTCGAGCACGAGGAGGTCGACGCCGCCGCGGAGCCCGGCACTGAGCGCCGTGGGACCGTCTTCTCGGACCTCCACCTCGTACCCCTCCCGGCGCAGCGCGCGGGCCAGCGGTTCCGAGATGGCCGCGTCGTCCTCGGCCAGCAGTACTCGGGTCATGGTGCGATGGTAGACCTCCTGTCACCGAGAGTGGGCCGGTGGCGTCCGGTTCTCTCACCTCCCGGTACGCACTAGAACGCCGCGGCGGCGCTCGTGCGCCGGTCCGCGCCGTCGCCGGTTCGCCGTGGCCCGTTCGCGGCCCGTGCCGTCGTCGCCGATCATGAGGTCACCGGGCCGGCGGGTCCGCGGAGAGGCGGGTGCGATGGCTGCGGTACAGGTCCGGTGGCGGCGGCGGCTCGTGGCCGTGGCGCTGGGGACCGCGGCGGCTCTCGTCGCGGGGGTGGTGCAGCCGGGCGGGACGGCGCCGGGGGAGCGTGCGGCGCAGCAGCACTCCGGCGCGGACGGGGCGCTGCGGCGCAGCGTCGGGGCGTACGGGGCGCATCCGCGGCAGCGGGTCACCGTCCACTGGCAGCCGCGCCGGGCGCCCCGCGGCGGGCTGGTCATCCTGCACGGCGGCTACTGGTCGTACGACACCGACTGGGGCGGCTGGGCGCGGGCCTTCGCCCGCCGCGGCTACGCGGTCTTCGACGCCGGCTACCGCCTGACCCCCGGTGTCCGGTGGCCGGCGCAGCGCGACGACGTGCTGGCGGCGCTGGGCTGGGTGCGGCGCAACGCCGCCGCGTACGCCGTGGATCCGGCGCGGGTCGCGGTGCTGGGCTCGTCGGCGGGCGGGCAGTTGGCCGTGGCCGCCGCCACGTACGGGGCGGGGCGTGCGCACGCCGCGGGGGTGGTGGCGCTGTCGCCGGTGGCGTCGCCGTACCGGGCCTGGCTGGACGGCGGGGCGCCGGGTGCGACGGCGGCGGGGCGGCGGCTGCGGGCGAGCGCGGAGCGGCTGGCGGGGTGCGTACCGGACGGCACGCCGGCGGTGTCGGCGGACCCGGTCTGCCGGCGGGCGTGGTGGTCGCTGGAGCCGCGGAGCGGGGCGTCCGGGCGGGACGACGCCCCGATGCTGCTGCTGCACTCGGCGGCCGACTTCGTGCCGGCGTACCACTCCGAGGCGGTGGCGGCGGCGGAGCGGGCGCACGGGATGCCGGCGGAGGACGCTCGGGTGCGGGTGGTGCCGGGCAGCGCGCACGGGATGCGGCTGCTGACCCGGCCGGGGGTGGTGGGGGAGATCCTGGGGTGGCTGCGGGGGCGGATCGGCTAGGCGTACGCGGTGGCAGACGGCGGTACGGACGACGGGCTGGCGAAAGACGGGCTGGCGAAAGACGGGCTACAGCGGCGCCGACAGCTCCGCCCACACCGTCTTGCCCGCCGCTCCCGGCTCCCGCTGCACGCCCCAGTCGAGGCAGAGCCGCTGCACGATGAACATCCCGTGCCCGCCCGGCCTGCTGGCCCGGTGCGGAGTGCGCGGCTCGGGTGTGCCCGTACCGGAGTCGCTGACCTCCAGCCGCAGCACCTTCCCCGCCGTACGCAGCCGCAGCTCGTCCGGGCCGCCGCCGTGCAGGCAGGCGTTCGTCACCAGCTCCGAGACGACGAGCAGGACGTCCTCCGCCGCCGCGCGCTGCTCCGCGTTCACCGCGGGCAGCCAGCCCCAGTCCTCCAGCGCGCGGCGGGCGAAGTCACGGGCGCGGGGCACCATGCCGCTGGCGCCGACGAGCCGCAGCCGGCGCACTTGTCCCGCGGGGCCGGGCTCGCGGCCGGGGCCGGGGCCGGGCTCGCGGCCGGGGGCGGGCTCGCCGGCGGACGCGGCGGCACCGCCGTCCGGGCACGCGGGCGCGGCGGCGCCGCTGCCGGCCTCGCCTTCCGGTGGCAGCGCCCCCGGCGGCAGCGACCTGAAGCTCATCGCCTCACGACCCCCCCTTCGCGCAACCGCACGCCCGTTCGCGCACCCGTCCGCGCATTCGTGCCCTTCCTGCCCGTAACAGAAGTTTCGCCTGGGCTTCTGCCCTACGAGATCGCGGAAACACCCCCGAGTTTCCCCGGGAAGCTGTGACGCGCATCACCTGCCGCACCGGCCCCACCCCGGATCCGGTGGTCAGCGGGTCACTCCACGAGCGCGGCTTCCAGGGTGTCGTGCAGGGAGAAGACCGCCTCGGCACCCGTGATCTCGAAGACTCTGGCCACCACCGGCTGCAGCCCCGCGAGGTGCACGGCACCCCCGTCGGCCTCGGCCTTGAGGCGGGCACCGAGGAGCACGTTCAGCCCGGTCGAGTCGCAGAACTCCAGGCGCGTGCAGTCGAGTACGAGCCGGCTGCGCCCGTCGGCGATACATCGCTCCAGGGGCTCCCGGAGCACCTCGGCCGTGTGGTAATCCAGTTCACCCGCAGGTGTGAGGACGGCGCTCCCGCCATGGACCCGCACGTCGACGTGCAGTCGGCCGCGGCCCGGGCTTCCGGCGGTTCCGGCGTCCATGCGCGCTTGTCTCCTGACCTTCGAGCTGTCGTGCGATGCAGCCCCGACCCTACGCCTTTGGTCACACGATCGACACCCGAACAGCCAACATAATAGGGCAAATATGGACACCTGATTCTTGCACCGGCGAGGAGAAGGGGGTAGGGCTAGAAGCACTTACGAGACGTGGCTTCGGGAGGCGCCGCAGACCACAGCGGACAGAGATGGCATCGGCAGCCGCATGCCGAGAACGATGGAGGACAAATGTCAACCCGGCTCGACGCCGCGGCCAGCACGCCGCCGGCACGACCCCACGCCGAGCACGGCGACGACCACACAGAGCACGACCGCGCGGCCGAGGGCACAGCCGAGGGCACAGCCGCCCGCGCCGAGCCCGGCGAGGACGCGGCGGCCCCGGTGAGCCCCGCGGACCCGGTCGGCGACGACACCGCGGCGGACCCGTTCACGGGGAGCATCGACGAGCTGGAGGGCATCGCCTTCGACGAGGTCGCCCCCGCGGACGCGCGGGCCATGTCGAAGACCCTCTTCGACCGGCTCGGCACCCTCGAAGAGGGCACCCACGAGTATTCGTACGTCCGTAACACCCTGATCGAACTCAACCTGGCGCTGGTGAAGTTCGCCGCCTCCCGGTTCCGCTCGCGCAGCGAGCCGATGGAGGACATCATCCAGGTCGGCACGATAGGGCTCATCAAGGCGATCGACCGCTTCGAGCCCGCCCGCGGCGTGGAGTTCCCCACCTTCGCGATGCCGACGATCATCGGCGAGATCAAGCGCTTCTTCCGCGACACCTCCTGGTCCGTACGCGTCCCGCGGCGGCTGCAGGAGCTGCGCCTGGACCTGGCGAAGGCGGGCGACGAGCTGGCGCAGCAGCTCGACCGCTCCCCCACGGTCGACGAGCTGGCCGAGCGGCTGGACATCGGCCGGGACGAGGTCATCGAGGGCATGGCCGCCTCGAACGCCTACACCGCCAGCTCGCTGGACGCGCAGCCCGAGGAGGACGACTCCGAGAGCGCCCTGTCCGACCGCATCGGCTACGAGGACCACGGTCTGGAGGGCATCGAGTACGTCGAGTCCCTCAAGCCGCTGATAGCGGAGCTGACGCCGCGCGACCGGAAGATCCTCTCGCTGCGCTTCGTGGCCAACATGACCCAGTCGGAGATCGGCGAGGAGCTGGGCATCTCGCAGATGCACGTCTCGCGGCTGCTGTCGCGGACGCTGGTGCGGCTGCGCAAGGGGCTGATGGTCGAGGAGTAGGCCGCGGACGGCCTGCCCGCCTGCCACCTCGCCGCCTCCCCGGGTTTCCGGGGAGGCGGTGCCATGATCGCCCCATGGCCTCCACCCGGCGGAGGGCCGGCGGCCCGGCCCCGGCGCTCGCCCTGCTCGCGGTCCTGGCCCTGACGCTGACGTGGCCGAGCGCGTGCGCGCTGCCGGACGGGGGCGGGAGCCCCGAGCCGCCTGACGCCGGCACCGCGTCGTACGAACCGGACCCCCGCGGCGACGAGTGGACCCCCTGCCCCCTGACGGGCATGGAGCAGCGCGAGTGCCGCGGCGTCACCGTGCCCGTGGGCGGCGGCAGCCACGAGACCCTCCGCCTCGCCCTCTCCCGCCTGCCCGCGCGCGACCCCGGCCGCCGCATCGGCGCGCTCGTCCTCGCCCCTGGCGGGCCCGGCCTCTCGGGCCTCCAGGAGGCGGTGTCCGCCGCCGTCGACTACCCCCGCGCGCTGCGCGACCGCTTCGACATCGTCGGCTACGACCGCCGCGGCACCGGCCGCAGCCACCGCGTCGACTGCGGCGAGCCCCGCGGCCCGCTGGACCGCCTCGGCACCGCGCGCAGCCTCCGGCTCGTCCGGGACGCCACCGCCGTCGACGCCGCCGCCCGCGACTACGTCGAGAGCTGCCGCATCTCCTACGGCCCGCTGCTCGCCCGCCTCGGCTCCCGCGCCGCCGCGACTGACCTGGAGCGGGTCCGCCGGGCGCTGGGCGAGGAGCGGATCAGCCTGCTGGTGCACTCGTACGCCACGGTGGCCGGCCAGGTCTACGTCACCCGCCACCCCGAGCGGGTGCGCGCGGCGGTCTTCGACGGGGTCGTCGACCCGGACCGGCCGGGCACGTCCTATGTACTGAGGACGCTGCACACCCGCCAGGAGCTGGACGACGAGCAGGTGCCGGAGCCGGCGGCCAGGAACGTACCGCGGCAGGTGCCGACGGACGTGCGGGCGGCGTTCGACGAGCTGGACCCGGGGCCGCCGCCGCTCGCCCTCTTCCTGGGGGTCCACTGCACGGACTTCCGGTGGCCGGGGAACCTGCGGGCGCTGCTGCGGGAGCTGGACGGCGCGGACGAGGCGCGGTGGCGTACGCGGACGGTGGCGCGCGACTACGCGCCCTGCGTCCACTGGCCGGGGCGCGGGCAGCCGCTGGGCGCGGTCCGGCCGTCGGACATCGACGGGGACTACGGCGCGGCCGACGGGGCGGATCTGCTGCTGATCAACAGCGAGCACGACATCCGCACCCCGGCGGCGGGCGCGGAGCGGGTGGCGATGCGGTTCCGGGCACCGCTGCTGACGGTCCCGGGCCGGCGGCACGGGCTGGTGGGCTTCGGCAACGAGTGCGCGGAGCGCGCGGCGGTGGACCACCTGACGGCGCGCCCCGTGGCGGACCCGGACGCCGGCATCAGTTGCTGACCCGCACGCGGGCGCGCGTCGTCTCTCCTCAGTTGCCGACCGGCGCGCTCGCGCCCCTCGTCGCTCCTCAGTTGCTGCCCGCCGCGCTCGCGCCCGGCGTCGCTCCTCAGTTGCCGACCCGCCCCGTCCCCCGCGGCACCCGCTCCCCCCGCCGCCACACCTGAGCCAGCAGCGGCACCCCCGGCCGGTACGCCAGGTGCACGTGGCTCGGCGCGTCCAGCAGCGCCGCGTCCGCCCGCGCGCCGGGCGTGAGGCGGCCCACGTCCGTGCGGCGCAGCGCCGCCGCGCCGCCCGCCGTCGCGGACCACACCGCCTCGTCCGGCGTCATGCCCATCTCCCGTACCGCGACCGCCACGCAGAACGGCATGGAGCTGGTGAACGACGAGCCCGGGTTGCAGTCCGTCGACAGCGCCACCGTCGCGCCCGCGTCCAGCACCCGCCGCACGTCCGGGTAGACCGCCCGGGTCGAGAACTCGCAGCCCGGCAGGAACGTCGCCACCGTCACCCCCGACGCCAGCGCCGCCAGGTCCGCGTCGGTCAGATGCGTCAGGTGGTCCGCGGAGGCCGCCTCCAGCTCGACGGCGAGCTGCACCCCGGGCCCGTACGACAGTTGATTGGCGTGCACCCGCGGGGTCAGGCCCCGCGCCTTGCCGGCGGCGAGGATCGCCCGCGCCTGGTCGCCGTCGAACGCGCCCTGCTCGCAGAAGACGTCGATCCAGCGGGCGTACGGCGCGCAGGCGTCCAGCATCTCGCCGGTGACCAGGTCGACGTACGCGCCCGGATCGTCCCCGTACTCCGGCGGGACGACGTGGGCGCCGAGGTACGTGACCTCCTCCACCCCCTCGACCTCCTGGGCCGCGACCCGCAGCCCCCGCGCCTCGTCCGCCACCGTCAGGCCGTAGCCGGACTTGGTCTCCAGCGTCGTCGTGCCCTGGCGGAGCGTCTCCCGGACGAAGTGCGCGAGGTTCGCGGCCAGTTCCTCGTCGGTGGCGGCGCGGGTGGCGGCGACCGTGGTGCGGATGCCGCCCGCGGTGTAGGGACGTCCCGACATCCGGGCGGCGAACTCGCGGGTGCGGTCGCCGGCGAAGACGAGGTGGGAGTGCGAGTCGACGAAGCCCGGGAGCAGCGCCCGGCCCGCCGCGTCGTACGCCGTGTCCGCGGCCGGCGCCGCGTCAGCCGCGCCGACCCATGCGACCCGGTCGCCGTCGAAGACGACGGCCGCGTCCTCCAGCAGCCCGAGCGGTCCTTCTCCGAGCGCCGGGTCGTTGGTGACGAGGCTGCCGATGTTGGTGATGGCTGCGGCGGTCATGCTCCTGCCCTCGGTCGATGGGATCCGGAATCGGGTACGGGTCAGCCGCGCAGCGCCCCGATCGCCGCCGCCAGCGCCCCCGGTACGTCCTCCACGCGCGCGTGCACCCCGTCCCGTACGACGTGCCGGCCCCCCACCACCGTGTGCCGCACGTCCGCCGCCGTCGCCGCGAACACCGCCGTCTCCGCGCCGAGCCGCGGCATCGCGCCCGCCGTGCGCACGCTGTCCAGCGCCACGGTGGTGAAGTCCGCGAGCCCGCCCGGCTCCAGGCGGCCCTGCACCCCCCAGCCGAGGGCGGCGTAGCCGCCCTCGGTGGCGGCGCGCAGCAGGTGGTGGGCGGTCCAGTGGCCGCGGCGGCGGGTGCGCAGCCGCTCGTTCAGCTCCAGCGCCCGCGCCTCCTGAAGGAGATCGATCACGGCGTGGCTGTCGCTGCCCAGCGACAGCACGCTGCCCGCCCGCTCCACGGCCGCGGCCGGGCCGATGCCGTCCGCGAGGTCCCGTTCCGTGGTGGGGCACATGCACACGCCGGTGCCGCTGCCGCCGAGGAGGGTGAGGTCGCCGTCGGTCAGGTGGGTGGCGTGCACGGCGGTGGTGCGCGGGCCGAGGACGCCGTGGTCGGCGAGGAGGCGGGCGGGGGTGACGCCGTGGGCGGCGGCGCACGCCTCGTTCTCGGCGGGCTGCTCGGAGAGGTGGACGTGGAGGGGGGCGCGGCGGTCGGCGGCCCAGCGGGCGACGGTGGCCAACTGGCCGGCGGGGACGGCGCGCACGGAGTGCACGGCGGCACCGATGCGGGTGGTTTCGTCGGCAGGAGAAGCAGAAGCGGCGGCGGGGCCAAGGGCGGTGGCGCGTTCCGCCCACGCCTCCGCGTCCCCGTCGCTGAAGCGGAGCTGCTGCCGGCCCGGCGGCTCGCCGAACCCCCCGGCCAGGTACGCGGTGTCGAGCAGGGTCAGCCGGATCCCGGCTGCCGCGGCGGCGGCGATCAGCGCGCGGCCCATGGCGTTGGGGTCGTCGTAGCGGGCGCCGCCGGGCGCGTGGTGGACGTAGTGGAATTCGCCGGCGCAGGTGATCCCGGCGAGCGCCATCTCGGCGTAGACGGCGCGGGCGAGGTCGTAGTACGTGTCGGGGGTGAGCCGGTCGGCGACGGTGTACATCACCTCGCGCCAGGTCCAGAACGTGCCGGAGCCGACCTGGACGGTGCCGCGCAGGGCGCGGTGGAAGGCGTGGCTGTGGGCGTTCGCGAGGCCGGGCAGGGTGAGGCCGCGCAGCACGGTGGCGCCGGGCGGCGGCGCGGGGACGCCGGTCCGTACCGCGGCGAGCAGCCCGCCGGACGCCGCCGGCTCCAGGACGACGCCGGAGTCGACGACGCCGCCGACCCACGCCTGCTCCGCCCAGTACGTCGTCACGCGGCCCCTTCCGCCCGTAGCGCAGTGTCCCGGTCGCCGTCCCCGCCGTCACCGTCGCCGTCGTCGCCGGCCAGGTCAGCCAGCACGTCCGCCAGCGCCCGTACGCCCGCCGCGCAGTCGTCCTCGGCCGCCGACTCGGCCGGCGCGTGCGAGACGCCCGTCGGATTCCGTACGTACAGCATGGCCGCCGGCACCGTCCCGGACAGGATCCCGGCGTCGTGTCCCGCCCCCGTGGGGAGCAGCGGCGCGCCGCCGAGACGCGTCGCGAGGCGGTCGCGCAGGGCGTGGTCGAAGTCGACGACGGGCGTCAGCGACTCGCGGGTGACCTCCAGCGCGGTGCCGTCGCGGCCCGCGCGCTCGCGGGCGGCCTGCTCGACGGCGGCGACGAGGGTGTGCAGGGTCTCCTCGTCGGCGGCGCGGGAGTCGAGCCAGCCGCGCACGAGCGCGGGGATGGCGTTGACGCCGTTGGGTTCGACGGCGACCTTGCCGAAGGTGGCGCGGGCGCCCGCCTGCACGGCCTTCTTGCGGGCGGAGAGCACGGTGTGGGCGTAGGTCAGCATCGGGTCGTGGCGGTCCTCCATGCGGGTCGTGCCCGCGTGGTTGGCCTCGCCGCGGAAGTCGAACCGCCAGCGGCCGTGCGGCCAGATCGCCGACGCCACGCCCACGGCGTGGTCCGTGCCGGCGAGCGCCACGCCCTGCTCGACATGCAGCTCGACGAAGGCGCCGATGCGCGCCAGCCGCTCGGGGTCGGGGCCGAGGGCGGCGGGGTCGTGTCCGGCGCGCTCCATCGCCTGCGGCAGGGTGACGCCGTCGGCGTCGCGCAGCTCGTGGGCGGCGGTGGTCAGTTGCCCGGCGGTGAGCCGGGAGCCGACGCAGGCCAGGCCGAAGCGGGCGCCCTCCTCGTCGCCGAAGTTGACGACGCCGAGGGGGCGGGCGGGGCGGGTGCCGCGGGCGCGCAGCTCGTCGAGGGCGGCGAACGCGGAGACGACGCCGAGGGGGCCGTCGAAGGCGCCGCCGTCGGGTACGGAGTCGAGGTGGGAGCCGGTGACGACGGCGCCGCCGGCGGCCGGGTCGCCGAGCCAGGCCCACTGGTTGCCGTTGCGGTCGGTCTCGTACGCGAGCCCGCGCGCCGCCGCCTGCGCGTGGAACCAGGCCCGGCAGTCGGCGTCGGCGGCCGTCCACGCGAACCGGCGGTAGCCGCCGGAGGGCGCGTACCGCCCGAGGGGCAGCAGCTCGCGCCACATCTCCTGGAACGAGGACGGGCTCACGAAGCGGGGTCGCCTTCCCGCATCGGTACGCGCACGTCCCGCGCCGCGGCGATCTCCTCGGCCCGCTCGTAGCCCGCGTCCACGTGCCGGATGACGCCCATGCCCGGGTCGTTGGTCAGCACCCGGCGGATCTTCTCGCCCGCCAGCGCCGTGCCGTCGGCGACGGTGACCTGGCCGGCGTGGAGCGAGCGGCCCATGCCGACGCCGCCGCCGTGGTGGAGGGAGACCCAGGAGGCGCCGGAGGCGACGTTGACCATGGCGTTGAGCAGCGGCCAGTCCGCGATCGCGTCGGAGCCGTCGCGCATGCCCTCGGTCTCGCGGTACGGGGACGCCACCGAGCCGCAGTCGAGGTGGTCGCGGCCGATGACCAGCGGCGCGGCCAGCTCGCCGCCGGCGACCATGTCGTTGAACCGCTCGCCGGCCCGGTCGCGCTCGCCGTAGCCGAGCCAGCAGATGCGGGCGGGCAGGCCCTGGAAGCGGACACGCTCGCCGGCCAGCCGGATCCAGCGGGCCAGCGACTCGTTCTCGGGGAAGAGGTCGAGGATGGCGCGGTCGGTGGCGGCGATGTCCTTCGGGTCGCCGGACAGGGCGGCCCAGCGGAAGGGGCCCTTGCCCTCGCAGAACAGGGGGCGGATGTAGGCGGGGACGAAGCCGGGGAAGTCGAAGGCGCGGGCGTAGCCGGCGAGCCTGGCCTCGCCTCGGATGGAGTTGCCGTAGTCGAAGACCTCGGCGCCGGCGTCCTGGAAGCCGACCATGGCCTCGACGTGCCGGGCCATCGACTCGCGGGCGCGGGCGGTGAAGTCGGCGGGCTTCTCGGCGGCGTACGCGGCCATGTCGGCGAACTCGACGCCGAGGGGGAGGTACGCGAGCGGGTCGTGGGCGGAGGTCTGGTCGGTGACGATGTCGATGGGCGCGCCCTCCGCGAGCAGTTGCGGCACCAGCTCGGCGGCGTTGCCGAGGACGCCGACGGACAGCGGGCGGCGGGCGTCGCGGGCCTCGGTGGCCAGGCGCAGGGCGTCGTCGAGGCTGTCGGCCTTGGCGTCGAGGTAGCCGTGCGCCAGGCGGCGCTCGATGCGGGAGGGGTCGCACTCGATGCACAGGGCGACGCCGCCGTTCATGGTGACGGCGAGCGGCTGGGCGCCGCCCATGCCGCCGAGTCCCGCGGTGAGGGTGATCGTCCCGGCGAGGGTGCCGCCGCTGTGCTTGTTTTCACGACTGAGTTTGGCGGCGACGGCGGCGAAGGTCTCGTACGTGCCCTGGAGGATGCCCTGCGTGCCGATGTAGATCCACGAACCGGCCGTCATCTGGCCGTACATGGTCAGGCCCAGCGCCTCCAGCCGGCGGAACTCCTCCCAGGTGGCCCAGTCGCCGACGAGGTTGCTGTTGGCGATGAGGACGCGGGGAGCCCACTCGTGGGTCTGCATGACGCCGACGGGGCGGCCGGACTGGACGAGCATCGTCTCGTCCGGGCCGAGGGTCGTGAGCGTACGCACCATGGCGTCGAAGGAGTCCCAGTCGCGGGCGGCCTTGCCGGTGCCGCCGTAGACGACGAGCTTGTCGGGGTGCTCGGCGACCTCGGGGTCGAGGTTGTTCTGCAGCATCCGCAGGGCGGCTTCCTGCTGCCACCCGCGGGCGCTGGGCCGGGTGCCGCGCGGGGCCCGCACGGGCCGGGGTCCTGCCATGCCTGCCTCCAGACTCGCCGTGCTGAATGACGGCGCTGAATGAATCAAAACACATCCTGACGCCGCTGAATTAGGCTAGTCAAGGCCGCCTCGCGTCCGACAGTTGGACGCCGTACGACAGTATTTGCGGACAGATGATTGACTGCGGTCGTGTCTTACGACGAGTCCGTGCCCGCACCGCAGAACCTCCCGCTCGCCGCCCGCCGCGACCTGGCGGTGCGCGCGGCGCTGGCCGAGGGGCTGGTGTCCGAGGCCGAGCCGGTCGCGGGCCTGCTGGACGTCGCGGGCATCCGGGAGTCGGCGGGTGCGCTGCGGGCCGCGTTCGACGAGGTGGTCACGCCGGGGACGCCGGTGCTGCACTCCTTCGCGGTCAAGGCCGCCGCCCTGGTGCCGGTGCTGCGGCTGCTCGCCGACGAGGGCCTGGGCGCCGAGGTGGCCAGCCCCGGAGAGCTGGAGCTGGCCCGCGCCGCGGACGTCCCTCCGGAGCGCACCGTGCTCGACTCCCCCGCCAAGACCGCCGCGGAGCTGCGCGGCGCGCTGGCCCTGGGCATCGCGGTCAACGCCGACAACCCCGAGGAGCTGGCCCGCATCGACGGCCTGGTCCGCTCGGCGCCGACCCGCTCGACGATCGGCGTACGGATCAACCCGCAGGTCGGCGGCGGCAGCATCGGCGCGATGAGCACGGCGACGGCCACGTCGAAGTTCGGCGTGACGCTCCAGGACGAGGGCGCCCGCGACTGGCTCGTCCGCGCCTACCTCGACCGCCCGTGGCTGACCGCCCTGCACACCCACACGGGCTCGCAGGGGGTGCCGCTGCCGCTGATGGCCGCGGGGGTGCGCGCGGCGTACGAACTGGCGGAGGAGATCAACGCCGCCGCCGGCCGCCGGCAGGTCACCACGCTGGACATCGGCGGCGGGCTGCCGGTCAACTTCGGCTCCGACGAGGTCGCGCCGACGTTCCGCGACTACGCGCGGGTGCTGCGCGACGGGGTCCCGGGGCTCTTCGACGGCCGCTACGGGCTGATCACGGAGTTCGGCCGGTCGCTGCTGGCGAAGAACGGCCTGGTGCTGGCGCGGGTGGAGTACGCCAAGTCCGCGGGCGGCCGGCCCATCGCGGTGACCCACGCGGGCGTCCAGGTGGCCGTGCGCACCGTCTTCGTCCCGGACTCCTGGCCCCTGCGCGTGGCCGCGTACGACGCCGAGGGACACCCCAAGTCGGGCCCGCCGGTCGTCCAGGACGTGGCGGGCCCGTGCTGCTTCGCCGGCGACCTGGTGGCCCGCGCCCGCGAACTCCCCCCGCTGGCGGCGGGCGACCACGTGGCCCTCCTGGACACGGGCGCGTACTACTTCTCCAACCCCTTCTCCTACAACAGCCTCCCCCGCCCCGCCGTCCACGGCTTCACGGCGGACAGCACGACCGGCACGGGCACGGTCCGCTTCGCCACGGTCAGAACGGCCCAGACCCTGGCGGAGATCGTCGCCGAATCCGGCGGCGCCCACGGCACGTCCCTGACCACCCTGGCCTGACCCCCGGCCCGTACGGGCGCGACCACCCGGCGGGCACATGCCGTATCGAGGCGGTCCCGCTTGACGCGGGCGTCGAGCGGGAATTGGCAGGGGCATGCAGACCCCCAACGCACCCGACCTCCACGTGTGGCTGGCCGCTCAGGCCAAGTCCGCCCGGAGGTCCCTCAACTCCGAGATCGTCTATCGCCTGGAGACCCAGCGCACCACTGCCGCAGCGGACGGCGAATCGCGCTGACGCCGATTCGGCTCTCCCTGCCCTGCCCGCAGAAGCCCGGATCCCCTCGGCACGAAGTCCGGGGCGTCGGAGGAACCCTGTAACCGCTCACGGCCACAGCATGCGCTTCGTCCAACCGGGCGGCCCGGACTCGTAGACGAGCCGGGTGTGCCGGCGCGCCTTGTCGCCCTGCCAGAACTCGACCGTCTCCGGCCGCACCGCGTACAGCGTCCAGCCAGGGGCCACAAGACCGGGGTCCGACTCCACCCGGACCAGCGACTCGCGGACCGCCGCGTCCCGCTCCGCCGGGTCCGCCAGCGGGCTGGACTGGCGGCCGAGCAGCGCCTCCGCGCGGGCCCCGGCGCCGCGGGCGAGGAAGTCGGCGGCGGCCAGCTCCGGGGCCGCGGTGCCGACCGGGCCCCGTACCCGCACCTGGCGGGCCAGCGGCGGCCAGTAGAAGGTCAGCGCCGCGTACGGCCGCTTGGCCAGGTCCCGGCCCTTCGCGCTGCCCGCGTCCGAGGCGAACTGCCAGCCGTCGGGGCCGACGTCCTTGAGGATCAGCACCCGCGCCGACGGGTCGCCGCCCGCGTCCGCCGTCGACAGGGTCATCGCGTGCGGCTCCCGCACCCCCGCCCGTACGGCCGCCAGCAGCCAGCTCGTGAAGAGCGCGACCGGCTCGTCCGGAGTGTCCCGCGGGTCGAACGACGGCAAGTCGCCCTCGAAGACCTCGATTCCGCGCAGCAGCCGCCTCAGGTCGCTCATGTGCCCTCCCCTTTCATGCCGATGGCCCGGCCGGAGGACGTCCGTCCGCCGGCCGGGCCACCCGCTCACTCGTGTCAGTCGCTGCCCTGCAGGATGGCGACCAGGCGCAGCATCTCCAGGTAGATCCAGACCAGGGTCAGGGTCAGCCCGAAGGCGGCGAGCCACGCCTCGTTCTTCGGGGCGCCGTAGGCGATGCCGTCCTCGACCTGCTTGAAGTCCATGGCCAGGAAGCACGCGCCGAGCACGACGCCGATGACGCCGAACAGGATGCCGAGGCCCCCGCTGCGCAGACCCAGGCCGTCACCGCCGCCGATGAGCGCGGCGAACAGGTTGACCGCCATCAGCAGCACGAAGCCGATGGCCGCGCCGACGACGAACCGCTGGAACCGGGCCGTGACCCGGATGATCCGCAGTTTGTACGCCACGAGCACACCGAAGAACACCGCCATCGTGCCGAGCACGGCCTGCATGACCGCGCCGTCGACGTAGGTGTTGAAGTACTCGCTGACGATGCCGAGGAAGACGCCCTCGAGGACCGCGTACGACAGGATCAGCGCGGGGACGGGCCGGCGCTTGAACGCCTGGACCATCGCCAGCACGAAGGCGCCGAGCGCGGCGACCAGGCCGAGGCCGAGCGACTTCTCGCCGTCGAAGGCGATCCAGGAGGCGGCGGCGGCGAGGATCACCAGGCCGAGCGTCATGCCCGTACGGGACACGACGTCGTCCATGGTCATCCGGCCGCCGGCGGGCGCCGCATACGGCGCCCATTCGCCCTGCTGCTGGTCCGCGGGCCGGGCGTACGGGTTAGTGGGGGCGCCACCCGGCTGCTGCGCATACGGGTTGGTGCCGGGCTGGGCGTACGGGTTGTTGCCCTGAGCGACAGCGGGGCCCCCGGCCTGCGACGGCGCGTTGAAGCCTGCCGAACCGCCCTCGCGGCTGAACCCCCGTCGCGTGAAGACCGGGTTGCTGCTCCTCATCTCACTCCTCCATGGCCGCACTGCGCGGCCTTGAGACAAGAGTAATAGGTAGGCAAAGACATCGCGCCAGACCTCAGGAGGATCTTTCGCGAGGCTTTCCCAAGTCTTTCCCGGCGGCAGGTAAGCAAGCGCTCAGAAACTGAGGTCCGCGTCACAGTCCGAGAACCGTGACCCCTTCACTACGTACAGGTAATTTCAGCCCAGGACCCTGCCACTCCACGTCCCCTGGGAGCCCCGATGCCCGAAGCCGTGATCGTCTCTGCCGCCCGCTCCCCCATCGGCCGGGCCGGGAAGGGGTCGCTCAAGGACGTCCGCCCCGACGACCTGGCCACGGGCATCGTCCAGGCGGCCCTCGACAAGGTGCCGGGCCTGGACCCCGAGGACATCGACGACCTCATGCTCGGCTGCGGCCTGCCCGGCGGCGAGCAGGGGCACAACCTGGGCCGCGTGGTCGCCGTACAGCTCGGCATGGACCACCTCCCCGGCTGCACCATCACCCGCTACTGCTCCTCCTCGCTGCAGACCACGCGGATGGCGTTCCACGCCATCAAGGCCGGCGAGGGCGACGTCTTCATCTCGGCCGGCGTGGAGACGGTCTCGCGGTTCGCGGGCGGCTCCTCCGACGGCATGCCCGGCACCCACAACCCGCTCTTCGCCGAGGCCGAGGCCCGTACCGCAGAACGCCAGGAGAAGGGCTCGGCCTTCGACGGAGGGAGCTGGCACGACCCCCGCGAAGACGGCCTCGTGCCGGACGTGTACATCGCCATGGGGCAGACCGCCGAGAACCTGGCGCGGGCCAAGGGCGTCACGCGCCAGGACATGGACGAGTTCGGCGTGCGGTCGCAGAACCTCGCGGAGAAGGCCATCGCCGAGGGCTTCTGGGAGCGCGAGATCACGCCCGTCACCACCCCGGACGGCACGGTCGTCGCCAAGGACGACGGCCCCCGGCCCGGCGTGACCCTGGCGGGCGTCGCCGGGCTGAAGCCCGTCTTCCGCCCCGACGGGCTGGTCACCGCGGGCAACTGCTGCCCGCTGAACGACGGCGCCGCGGCTCTCGTCGTGATGTCCGACACCAAGGCGCGGGAGCTGGGCCTCACGCCGCTGGCGCGGATCGTCTCGACCGGTCTGTCGGCCCTGTCGCCGGAGATCATGGGCCTGGGCCCGGTGGAGGCGAGCAAGCAGGCCCTGGCGCGGGCCGGGATGGCGATCGGCGACATCGACCTCGTGGAGATCAACGAGGCGTTCGCCGCGCAGGTCATCCCCTCGTACCGGGACCTGGGCATCGACCCGGACCGGCTGAACGTCAACGGCGGCGCCATCGCCGTCGGCCACCCCTTCGGCATGACGGGCGCGCGGATCACCACGACGCTCATCAACTCCCTGCAGTGGCACGACAAGCAGTTCGGGCTGGAGACGATGTGCGTCGGCGGCGGCCAGGGGATGGCGATGGTGCTGGAGCGGCTGAGCTGACACGGACCGGCCGGGTGACGGCGGTTGGTGACGGCGGTTGGTGACGGCGGTTGGTGACGGCGGTTGCGGGGCGTCCCGCGGCACCGTCACCCGGCGGTGGGACCAAAGACCCGCCCTATTCATGCCATTTTCCGCTAGGGGAGGGGTTCTGCCCTCCGGCAGGCTGAGGTAGAACATGGGGGTCCTACAGCAATCGGGAGTCCGACAGTGAGCGCCACCACCTTCGCCGTCCTGCTGGCCGCCACCCCCGCCGCGCTGCTCGGCGCCGCCGTGCTGCACGCGGTGAGCGGGCTGCGCCGCGAGGTCGTCGTGCTCCGCGCCGAGCTGACCGCGCAGCAGGCCGCGGCGCAGGGCGCCGGGGAGCGGGCGCAGGCCGCCCCTGAGACGGCGGCGCAGGCGGACGCCGACGGCGGGCGGCCCACTCCGGACGACACCGCGGACGACGGCGCGGTGCCGGCCGCCCGGCCCGTACCGGCCGCGGAGATACGTATCGCCGTCGCCCAGGCCCTCGCTGACGAGCGGGAGCGCGAACTCGCCGAGGCCCGGGCGTTCTGGGCCGAGCAGGAGGCGCGCGACAGCATCGACGCGACCCCCTTCCCCGGCGACCCCGTCGACTTCGGCGGCGAGGTGTTCATACCGCGCCAGGCCGGTTTCACCGAGTTCCCCGGCTTCGAGCCGCTGCTCGACCCGATCGACCGGCTGGACAGCATGGACCGCATCGACCGTACGGACCGCGCAGACCGCGCAGACCGCGCGGACCGGCCGGAGCGCAGGGAGCCCGCCGAGCCGGACGACATGGCCGCCGCCGCGGACGCGCCGCCCGCCGAGGGCGAGTCCGCCGAACTGGCCGCCGCCCGCCGGCGCCACCCCTCGCACCCGGACTTCCGCCCGCAGCCGGCCGTCGCCGACCACGAGCGCACCGTGAACCGGCTGGAGGACCTGGCCGCGGGCCGTACGCCGCTGACCGACGTGCGCCTCGGCCCGCTCGGCACGCTCGACGTCTACGTCTTCGCCGACGGCACCACGCTCTGCCTCTCCCCCGGCCACCGCGACACCGCGGAACGGCTCGCCGACGCGCTGGACGGCGGCGCGGCGCCGGTGCTGCTGGGCGGTTCCGCGATCAGCGGGGCGTTCGCGCTGACCTTCGACTGCGCCGGCGAGAGCGTGTACATCCTCGCGGACCGCGTCATCGCCTCCCTCTGAGGCGTACGGTCCGGACCGTACGGGAGGACCGCCGGACGCCCGGCGGCGGTGCGCTCACAGGCGTACGTCCCGTACCACCGCCAGCGCCTCCGCGAGCCCCTCCGCATCCTCCGCCGCCCGCAGCGCCTCCGCCAGATCCCGCCCCGCGACGGCCACCTGGTCCCCCACCGCGAACTCCCCCGCCGCCGGCATCTCGTACGGCACCCGCCCCGGCGCCTCCAGCCGCTGCGCCCGCGCGGACAGCTCGCGCGCCAGCGCGAGCCCCGTGGCGGCTGCGCCGGCGCGCAGCCGGCTCTGCGGCAGCGACCGCAGACGGTCGGCGATCCGGTCAACGGCGGTCACGAAATCGAGCACGTCGAGCACGAGCCGAGCCTAGGGCCTGTCGTTTGGATCTTGCTGGATCAGCCCTAACCCGCCGGTAGGCATCGGAGGTTCGAGCCGTCCCCCTCCAGATGGTTGTCAAGCGGCGCCCCCTCAGGCACGGTGCTGAGAAGGACTGCATACCGGAGGCGCCGATGTCCCAAGTCTTCTCCGCAGAAACCCACCGGAACCTGCTCTCCCGTATCCCCCACTGCACCGGCCGTGAAGTCTCCGACTGGCTGCAGACCGTCGAAGACGGTCCCTGCCTCCTCCGTTTCGAGGAGAAAGTGAGCTGGCTCCGTGGCGAGCACAACCTGGCGTACGGCCACGCCAAAGCGATCATCCACGAGTACGACCTGAGGCGGGCCGCGCGCAAACTGCTCTAGGAGGGGACGAGCACACCCCTGGCACAGCACTGAGCACCACGACACGGCGAATGAAGGGCCCGCGGGAGGCTGATTCCTGAAAACCGCCTGCCTCCGCGGGCCCTTCCGACGGGCACGGCCGCCCGTCACCCCGTTCCCCCGTACGTTCCCCGTACGCGCCTACTCGCTCTTGATGGCCGCGAGCATGTTCAGCCGCGACGCGCGCCGCGCCGGCCACAGCGCCGCCAGCATGCCCACCAGCGCCGCGCCCGCGAGGAACCAGGCCATCCGCTCCCACGGCAGCACCAGCGAGTACGTGTCGAGCGAGCTGGCGATCAGCTCACCGGCCGCCCAGCCGAAGAAGACCCCGAGGCCGATGCCGAGCACCCCGCCGAAGAGCGAGATCACCAGCGACTCCAGCCGCACCATCCGCTTGACCGCGCGCCGGTCCAGGCCGATGGCCCGCAGCATGCCGATCTCCTGCGAGCGCTCGAAGACCGACATGGCCAGCGTGTTGATCACGCCGAGGACCGCGACCAGGACGGCCATGCCGAGCATGGCGTAGAGGACGTTCAGCATCATGCTGATGAACCCGGCGATGGCCTCGGAGACGTCCTCCTCGTTCCTCACCTCGATGGCCGGGCTGTCGCCGAGTGCCGCCTCCAGCTTGTCCTTCGTCGCGTCGCTCTCGCCGCCCCGGACCTTCAGCCAGACCTCGAAGTCGGTGATCTTGTCCACGTGCGAGTCGACGACCGAGGTGTCGAGGATGATGCCGTTGATCATCTCGTTGCCGTGGTAGATCCCGGAGACGGCCAGCGCGCCCTTGGCGCCGTCCTGGTACGTCACCGCGATGGTGTCGCCCGTCTGCCAGCCCTCGTCCTCTGCCGTGTCGTCGTCGACGATCACCTTGGCGGCGGCGCCGCCGGCCGGGGCGCCCTCGGCGAGGACGTCGAACGAGCTCTGCTCGAAGTCCAGGTCCACCAACTGCCCGACGCTCTCGCCCTTGACGGCCGTGAGGTTCTCCTCGTCGCCTCCGATGTCCACGGGCACGTTGCGCAGCGGGGAGGAGGCGGTGACCTCGTCGAGGCCGGAGAGCTTCTCCTCCACCTCCGGGCTGAGCGGGGTGAAGTTCGACATGGAGACCGAGTAGTCGGCCTTCATGGCGTCGGTGGCCATCTTGTCGATGGCGTTGGCGAGGCCGCCGCCGATCACCGTCAGCCCCGTGATGAGGGTGAGCCCGACCATCAGCGCGGAGGCGGTGGCGGCGGTGCGCCGCGGGTTGCGTACCGCGTTCTGGCGGGCGAGCTTGCCGGAGACCCCGAATATCCGCAGCACCGGCGCGGCGAGCCCGATCAGCGGCCGGGACAGCAGCGGCGTGAGGACGAAGACGCCGATCAGCAGCACCGCGGCGCCGCCGCCCATGAGCGCCTTGCCGTCGTCGGCGGTGGTGCCGGCGACGACCATGAGGGCGCCGATGCCGGCGATGACCGCGCCGATGACGTTGCGTACGACGAGGCTGCGGACGGACGCCTGGGCGTGCAGGCTGCTCATCGCGGCGACCGGCGGGATCTTCGCGGCCCGGCGGGCGGGCAGCCAGGCGGCGAGCACGGTGACGACGACGCCGACGGCGAGCGAGATGACCACCGTCGAGGGCGAGACGATCAGCGGCCCGTCGGGCACGGTCTGGCCGCTGGCGCCCATCAGGGAGCGCAGCCCGGCGCCGATGCCGGCGCCCGCGGCGAGGCCGGCGAGGGCCGCGACCGTGCCGACGGCGGTGGCCTCGAAGAGCACCGAGCGCGTGACCTGGCGGCGGCTGGCGCCGACGGCCCTCAGCAGCGCCAGTTCCCTGGTGCGCTGGGCGATGAGCATGGTGAAGGTGTTGGCGATCAGGAAGATGCCGACGAAGAGCGCGATGCCGGCGAAGGCGAGCATGCCGGTACGCAGCCCGTCCATGCCCTGCTTGATCTCCCGGGCCTCGTCGTCGGCGAGCTTGGTGGCGGTGAGCGCCTCGGCCTCGGCCTCGGCGGGCAGGATCTGCTGCGCCTCGGCCCGCAGTTGCTTCTCGGAGGTGCCGGGGGCGGCGGCGAGGTCGATCTCGGTGTACTCGCCGGGCTCGGTGTAGAGGTCCTGCGCGGTCTTCGTGTCGAAGAGGACGAGGCTGCCGCCGGCGGCGACGTTGCCGTCGTCGGTGGTGAAGATGCCGGTGATCACCGGTTCGAGCACGGGGCCGTCGACCGACATCCGCGGGGTGTCGCCGACTTCGTAGCCGGTGCGCTCGGCGGTCTTGGCGTCGATGGCGATCTCGCCGGCGTTCTCGGGTCCGCGGCCGTCGCGCATCGGGTAGCGGGGGTCGGCTGCCTTGCCGCCGGTGCCGCCGGTGCCGTTCTCCCCGCCGGGGTAGTAGTTGGCACCCCTGGTGGACCAGCCGCCGCCGACGAGGTCGCCGTCCTTGTCGGCGAGCGCGGCGAAACCTGCGACGTTGCCCGTGGCGGACTTCACGCCGGGCAGGGCGGCGGCCTTGTCCAGCAGGTCCTGGGTGAGCGGGGGCGAGGCGCCGGGGCGGCCCTCGTCGGCGTCGTCGTCGGGCTGGATGCGTACGTCGAGGTGGTCGAAACCCTGCTCCGAGCTCTTGGTGTAGGCGTCGGAGATGGTGGAGGTGAAGACCAGGGTGCCGGAGACGAAGGCCACGCCGAGCATGACGGCGAGCACGGTCATCAGCAACCGGGCCTTGTGCGCGAAAACGTTGCGCAAGGCGGTGCGAAGCATATGGGGTCAGTCCTGTTGGGGTGGGAAGCCGGTAGCGGGCGGCCTGCGGGGCGGCGAGCGGGGCTCAGCTCACCCGGCTCTGCGTCGAAGCCTGGGGGGTCTGGGGGGCTGCGCCCCCCGGAAGGTGCCGCATCCGGTCGAGCACCTGCTCGGGGTCCGGGTCGCGCAGTTCGTCGACGATGCGGCCGTCGGCGAGGAAGACGACGCGGTCCGCGTATCCGGCGGCCACCGGGTCGTGCGTGACCATGACGACCGTCTGGCCCAGCTCGCGCACGGAGTTGCGCAGGAAGCCCAGCACCTCGGCGCCGGAGCGGGAGTCGAGGTTGCCGGTGGGCTCGTCGGCGAAGATGATCTCGGGCCGGGCGGCCAGCGCCCGGGCGACGGCGACGCGCTGCTGCTGGCCGCCGGAGAGCTGGCTCGGGCGGTGCTTGAGCCGGCCGGACAGGCCCACGGTCTCCACCACCTGCTGCAGCCACTGCTCGTCGGGCTTGCGGCCGGCGATGTCCATGGGCAGCGTGATGTTCTCCAGCGCGTTCAGCGTCGGCAGCAGGTTGAACGCCTGGAAGACGAACCCGACCTTGTCGCGGCGCAGTTGGGTCAGCTTCTTGTCCTTCAGCCCGGTCAGCTCGGTCTCACCGATGCGCGCGGAGCCGCCGGAGATCGTGTCGAGGCCGGCCATGCAGTGCATGAGGGTCGACTTGCCGGAGCCGGAAGGGCCCATGATCGCGGTGAACTCGCCCTGCAGGAATTCGACGGATACCCGGTCGAGGGCGACGACCTTCGTCTCGCCCTCGCCGTAGACCTTCGTCAGCTCGGTGGCGCCGGCCGCCGCCACGCGGGCGTAGGCGGCGCCGCGGCCGGGGGCGCCTGGGATGGTGGTGGTCACGGCGGTGGGCTCCTGTCGGGACGGTGGGGTGCAGCCTGTCCCGTCCATCCTCGCGGCGGATCCGGGCGATCGGATCAGCCCGCGCTCCGGTTCCGGGCGAGACCGAGGACGTACTCCGGCCCCCCGCCGGGTCCTCCTGGGGTATGACCCGCACCCTGACGAAGGCATCGGGCGAGGGCACCCAGAGACCCTATATGGGGAGTGGAATTTCATCCGAGGACTTCTTCGACAACTCGGGCCTAATTCAAGCCAACATCAGTCCGTAGATGGCTAGTTCGGCCCATCCGCACCGCTACTCTGGTTACGCGCCATGCGGTGGTCCGTACGCAGCGTGTGCGGGCCGGGAGTCCTGCCCGGATGGTGGAAAGCAGACACGGCGACCTTAAAAGTCGCTGGCCTTCGGGCCGTGCCGGTTCAAGTCCGGCTCCGGGCACCTCCCGGCAAGAGGTCGTCGACCTGCGAAGACGACTGGTCAGCACGGTGACCCCGCCCCTCCGGGGCACCGCTGACGCCCGGTTCGGCCTCACCCCGGCAGTCTGGAACCGGCCACTGTGCGGAAACGTTCACCCGGACACCGCCGCCCGCGGACGGGCCGCCGCGGCGCCCTCGCCCCCGGCCGCAGCCTCCGGCCCTTTCTCATCCCGCCCTCAGAATCCGCAGGTAGCCTCCCGCGCACGCGGTCGAAGACCCCCGACGGGAGGAGTGGACGTGGCGCGCGGGACGGTGGCGCTGGCACGGGCGGCGGTCGTGGTGCGCGCGGGCGCGGCACCCCTGTGGTGGCTGGGTATCGCCGCCGCGGCGGCAGGTGCCTGGCAGGACGGGCTGACCGGTCAGTGGATCGGGCTCTACGCGGGCGCGGCGCTGTTCCTGATCGTCGCTCCCGCGGTGTACGCGGCACGCCGCGGGCGCTGCCTGGCACAGGCGGAAAAGGCCCAACGGGCGGGCCGCGGCGCGGTGTTGCAGGACCGGGCCGTGACCGTACGGGCCTGGCGGCGGGCGCGGCGGTGGCCGCTGGCGGCGGCTGTCGCCGTCGCAGCCGGCTCGGCGGCGGCGGTGCCGATCGCCGGCGGGTTGGCGCTGGCCGCGGCCGGTGCGGGGGTGTGGGCGAAGGCCGCGTGGCTCGGCCGCTGGGAGCGGGAGCAGGAGGCACTGCTGTGGCTGCCGGTCGACGCGGTGACCCGCAGGGGCGCCGGAACGGGCGGTTCGGGCACGGCGTATGTCCGTACGGGCATCGCCGCGGGCGACGCGCTGCCGGGCGGGCGCGTGCGCCGGGGCTCGCCGGCCTCTGTCTGACGGCGGGCGTCTGACGGCGGGCGTCTGACGGCGGGCCTCTGGCGGCGGGCCTCTGGCGGCGGCCGGTGCGGGGTGCGCGGCGCCGGGTGCGCGGTGCGCGGGCCGGGGATACGGGGTCCGGGGCGCGGGTGGTATTCGCGTACCGGAAAATCCCGGCTATCGCCACCGACGCGGCACCGCGCACACCGAATTCAGCGGCGCAGGAATTAACGGCGATAAGTGAAAAAGCGCGTTCCGCATTACCCGCGTAGGTGCGGCTAACCGGGGCGTCAATCCGTTTCAGCGCCCATATCGCCGTGAACGCGTAGAAAGACGTCAACGGAAGAGGCGGAGCGGAACCGTGCGGGCGAGGAGTGCGTAGCCCTCAGGGTTGAGGTGGAGGTGGTCGCCGGTGTCGACGGCGGGCAGCAGCGCGCGGGGATCGGCCGGGTCGCGGGTGGCCGCGTCGAAGTCGACGACGGCGTCGAAGCGCCCGCTGGTGCGGATCCAGTCGTTGACGCGCTGCCGGGTCGCCTCGCGCAGCCCCTCCGGGTCGTCGTACTGCTCGTTGCCGCCGAACGGCGTGAGCGTGGCCCCGTAGACACTGATGCCCTGCGCGTGCGCGCGCGTGACGATCTGGTCGTACGCGGCCGTCAGTTCGTCGCCGACCTGCCGCTGCGCCGCCTCGGTGGCCGGCGCGGTGCCGATGTCGTTGATCCCCTCGAAGACCAGCAGCCAGCGCGCCCCGCTCACGGCCAGCACATCGCGGTCGAGCCGGGCGAGCCCGTTGGGGCCGAGGCCGTCGTCGAGGATGCGGTTGCCGCCGGCGGCCTGGTTGACGACGGCGACGGGTGCGGCGCCGGATCCGCGCAGGCGGTCGTTGAGCAGGTCGGGCCAGCGGTCGTTGCCGTTGGTGGTGGAGCCGCGGCCGTCGCTCAGGGAGTCGCCGAGGACAACGGCGGCGCGGGTGCGGGCGGGGGCCTTGGCCTCGACACCGCTGAGGAAGTACCAGTGGTCGGTGGTCGTCGCGCCGGGCAGCGCGCCGGCGTCGGTGTGGTCGCCGGCCAGCAGGTACGAGGTGGTGCGCGAGCCCGGGTGCGAGGTGACGTCGGTGGACGCCTGGCCGTCGGCGAGGTACAGGGTCACGGTCAGGTTGGCGCCGGGGGCGGCGTCGAGGCGTACGGGGTCGGAGACGACCTGGGCGCCGACGGGGACCGTCGTGGCCGGCCGGCCGCTGAACGTCAGCGGGCGCGAGCTGCCGGGCACGATCCCGTCGACCCCGGCCGCGCCCCCGGCGGGCAGGGCGACGGCGGCGCTGGTGAGGGGCAGTTCGGCGCCGCTGAAGGCGTTGGAGAAGCGGAACCGGAGCTCGTCGCCGGGGACCGTGAGGCGCACGGTCTGGCGCAGGGTGGCGTCGTGCAGCACGCGGTCGTCCTGGGTGAACGGCGGGGGCGGCATGTTCGCCGGCTCGGTGAGCTGCGGCATCGAGGTCCACGCCGCCACCCACTGCGCCGCTCCGCCGCGTTCGGCGGCTGCGGCGGAAGGCTTTGCGGGGGCGGCGGCGGGTGCGAGGCCCCGCAGCGCATGAGCGGCCACCGCGACGGCCGCGACGAGGGCCATGACGAGCGCGGCGGCGAGTGCGGGATACACGGCGGAGCGGCGGTCACGGGGAGGTGAGTACGCGGACTGGGGCATCTGCGGCTCCCGGAGCGAGACGGCGAAATATTTCGATAACTGTGCCGAAAATTTCTGACCGTACCGTACGGTACGGTCCACCGCCACCGCGGTCAACGCCGCATCCCAAGCAGGTTCATGCCAAAAACCCCGGCGCACGCGCGTGCCCGTCAGGCACCCCGCGCACCGGTCGGGACGGCGGCCCGCCGGCGGATCCGCGGCCGGGCCCGCCGCAGTCCCGGCGGCTCCCCGGCCCGTTCGCCCCGCGGGCCCGCGTCAGTCCCAGTCGGACTTGCTCTTCTCCGCCCGCCGGCGGCGGAACACCCCGGTGGCGTGCACCGCGTTCACGGCGAAGATGCCGCCCCAGGTCACCAGCAGCCCGGCCAGCCCCTCGTTGACCACGCCGATCGCCGACAGCGGGATCGCCAGAATCATCGAGACGGCCGCGAAGCCGAACCGCTGGCCGTACGTGCCGTCCGGCGAGCCGGCGGCCGGCTGCGTGCCCCGCGCGACCTGCATCTGCTGCTCGGCGAGCTGGCGGCGCAGCCGGGTGTCGAACGTCCCGTCCATGCGCTGCTGCACCTTGTCGAGGAAGCCTTCGATCAGCTCGTCCTCGTACTCGGGGCCGAGGTCCCTGCGGGTCTGCAGGGTGGCGTCGAGTTCATTCTTGATCTCCGGGTCCCGCGCACTCATAACCCGTACGGTACGGAGTCGGCGCGCACGGGTGCAGTAGTGCTAACCCCCCAATTGGTTCCGGTGCGCCCTTGCCGTGGTGCATACGGTCATGCAGAGTCGTCGTGCAGTGAATAGCACATCGGATCCGGAGGTGGGATGGTCTCCGCCGACGCGGGCGCCCGGCTGCAGAAGCTCTTCGAGGGGCGCCGGCTGACGCCCACCCAGCGCCGTATCGCGCACTGCATGGTGCGCAGGGCCGCCGACGCGCCGTTCCTGTCCAGCGTGGAACTCGCCGAGCTGGCCGGGGTGAGCCAGCCCTCCGTCACCCGCTTCGCCGTCGCCCTCGGCTTCGACGGCTACCCGGCGCTGCGCCGCGCGCTGCGCGAGGCGGGGCTCGGCGAGCCGGCGGGGCGGGTCGCGCGCAACGAGTACCAGCAGGCCGTACAGGCCGAGATCGAGAACCTGCGCAACCTCTCCGCCCTCCTCGCCGACCCCGCCCCCGTCGAGGACGCCGGCCGGCGGCTGGCCGCCTCCCGGCCGCTGCCCGTCCTCGGGCTGCGCGCCGCCGCAGGACAGGCCCGCGGCTTCGCCTACTTCGCCGCGAAGGTTCACCCCGACGTCCGGATCCTCGACGAGGCCGGCTCGATGCTCGACGACCGCATCGACGCCGCCGCCCGCGCCGGCGCCACGGCACTGCTGTGCTTCGCACTGCCGCGCCACCCGCGGGAGCTGGCGGACGCGCTGCGCACGGCGCGGGCGACGGGGCTGACGGTGGTCACGGTGGCGGACAGCTCGTTCACGCCGGTCGCGCAGGACAGCGACGTCCTGCTGCCGGCGGCGGTGGGCACGGGGCTGTCGTTCGACACGGCGTGCGGGCCGATGCTGCTGGGGCGGGTGCTGCTGGAGGCGATGTGCGACGCGCTGCCGGACGCCCAGGCGCGGCTGGAGGAGTTCGACGCGCGGGCGGCCGAGCGGGGGCTGTTCCTGGACTGAGGCGCGGGGCGAGCGGCGCACGTCGTACGGGGGCTGCATGCGTCACCATGGCCGCCTCATGTCGCCCGCACACCCGCCCCAGGGTATGCCGCTCCTGTGACAATGCGGTGCCGGCAGAGGGCGATCCGCGGGCGGTGAACGTCGTACGAGGCCGTGGGCCGCGGCGCACCGGCGGCGGGCTCGCCGCGTACGAGCGCCACGCCCTCTGCCGTACGAACCGCGACCCGCGCGCCACGCGGCCTGCACGCCGCCGGGCATCGCGCGGACGACCGTCGCACGAGTCCGGCCAGCCGACGCACCGCCCGGCGCGCCCGCCCACCGCCGCGCCCTACCCCCGCTCCCCCACCGCCGCCTGCTCCGCGTCCGTCTCCGACTCCGCCACCCGCCGCCTGCGCCGGTGCTTCAGCAGCGCCCACGGCCCGCGACCGCCCGTCGCACCGGCCGGGGCGACCTCCGTACCGCTCTCGCCCGCGGCCCGCGCCGCGGCCTTGGCCACCGGCAGGTAGCCCTCGTCGCGGCGGACGTCCGGGCGCTCCTCCTCCGCCGGCCACATGCCCAGCGCCGCGGCGAGCGTGGGCAGCAGGGCCATCGCGGCGGTGGCGTAGCCCTCCGCCGAGGGGTGGTAGTTGTCCGGTCCGAACAGCTCGCGCGGGTTGGCCGCGAACTCCGGCCCGAGCAGCGTGCCCAGCGACACCGTGCGCCCGCCGCGGTCGAGTACGGCGATGGTCTGCGCCGCGGCGAGCTGCCGGCTCAGCCGGCGGGCCAGCCAGCGCAGCGGCTGCTGCACCGGCTCGATCGTGCCCAGGTCCGGGCACGTACCGACGACGACCTCCGTGCCGGCGTCGCGCAGCCGCGCGACGGCGTCCGACAGGAAGCGCACCGACACCGGCGGCGGCACCCGGTGGGTGACGTCGTTGGCGCCGACCATGATGACCGCGACGTCGGGCCGCAGCTCCTCCTCGTCCAGCAGCAGCGTCACCTGCCGGTCGAGGTCGTCGGACTGCGCCCCGGACTGCGCCACGTTGCGCAGGTCCACCGGCCGCTCGGCGAGGGCTGAGAGCCCGGAGGCGAGCAGCGCCCCCGGCGTCTGGCGGGGCCGGTAGACGCCCTGGCCCGCGGCGGTGGAGTCGCCGAGGAACGCCAGCAGCACCGGCTGCGCCCCGCGCCTGCCGCCGAACCCCGCCCCGTACCGCCCGTCGGCGCGCGGCGGCTCCTCGTCGCTGCTGCCCACCCGGCGCCGCGCCAGGTGCACCTCCGCGACCAGCACACCCACCGCGGCGCCGCCGATGAGGCCGATGCCCCCGCCGCCGTACGCCGCCGCCGCGGCGATCCGGCGTGCCGCCCTCGCCCTGATCATCGACATCGCTTCTCCGTTCCGCGCCGGCCTGATGTGCCGTGCCGCGCCCTGTCCGTACGTACCGCTGCCGGTGGTTCCGTCACGCGGTGTCCGTGAAGCCGTGCCCGTACCACCGTGTCCGTACCGCCGCCGTGCCCGCCTGCCGCCCTGCCCGCCTGCCGCCGTGCCTGCCTGCCGCCCTGCCCGCCTGCCACCGTGCCTGCCTGCTGTCCTGCCCGCCGCCCTGCTTGCCGCCCTGCTTGGCGTCCGCCGTCCGCCCCCGCCCCTTCTCTGTCCTACGCCGTCTCCCGCTCCCGTCCGCGGCGGCGCGCGGGCACCCGCCTCCCACCGCGGTCTACGCGCGTGCTAACACTTTGTTGCCCGGCCTTGTGCCCGGCTCAATCACCCGCGGGGAAGCCTTACGCTGGGCTCGCCCCGAGAGCCACGGACCCTGGAGTGAGCGGTGCAGTATCACGAGTCGATCACCGACCTGGTGGGCAACACGCCCCTGGTCAGGCTGGGCCGCGTAACCCAGGGCATCCGGGCGACCGTGCTGGCGAAGGTGGAGTACTTCAACCCCGGCGGCTCGGTGAAGGACCGCATCGCGCTGCGCATGATCGAGGCCGCCGAGCGCTCGGGCGCACTGCGGCCGGGCGGCACGATCGTCGAGCCGACGTCGGGCAACACCGGCGTGGGGCTGGCGATGGTGGCCCAGCAGAAGGGCTACCAGTGCATCTTCGTCTGCCCTGACAAGGTGTCCACCGACAAGATCAACGTGCTGCGGGCGTACGGCGCGGAGGTCGTCGTCTGCCCGACCGCCGTCGACCCCGAGCACCCCGACTCGTACTACAACGTCTCCGACCGCCTGGTCCGCGAGACCCCCGGCGCCTGGAAGCCCGACCAGTACAGCAACCCGGACAACCCCGCGTCCCACTACCACTCCACGGGCCCCGAGCTGTGGACGCAGACCGACGGCCGCATCACACACTTCGTCGCGGGCATCGGCACCGGCGGCACGATCTCCGGCACCGGCCGGTACCTGAAGGAGGTCTCCGACGGCGCCGTGCAGATCGTCGGCGCCGACCCGGAGGGCTCGGTGTACTCCGGCGGCTCGGGCCGCCCGTACCTGGTCGAGGGCGTCGGCGAGGACTTCTGGCCGGACGCGTACGACCGCGGGGTGGCGGACGAGATCGTCGGCGTCTCCGACAAGGACTCCTTCCGCATGACCCGCCGCCTCGCCCGCGAGGAGGGCCTGCTCGTCGGCGGCTCCTGCGGGATGGCGGTCGTCGCCGCGCTGCGGGTGGCGGCGCGGCTGGACGAGAACGGCGTGGTCGTCGTCCTGCTGCCGGACAGCGGGCGCGGCTACCTGTCGAAGATCTTCAACGACGACTGGATGGCGGACTACGGCTTCCTGGAGGAGACCGGCACCGCGAGCGTCGCGGACGTGCTGCGGGACAAGGAGGGCAGCATGCCGTCGCTGGTGCACATGCACCCGGAGGAGACGGTGGGCCAGGCGATCGAGGTGCTGCGCGAGTACGGGGTCTCGCAGATGCCGGTCGTCAAGCCCGGGGCGGGGCACCCCGACGTGATGGCGGCGGAGGTCATCGGCTCGATCGTCGAACGGGAGCTGCTGGACGCGCTGTTCACCCGCAAGGCGGAGCTGGACCACCCGCTGGAGCAGCACATGTGCCCGCCCCTGCCGCAGGTCGGCTCCGGCGAGCCGGTGGCGGACCTGGTCGCGGTGCTGGAGGGCGCGGACGCGGCGGTGGTGCTGGTGGAGGGCAAGCCGACGGGCGTGGTGTCGCGCACGGACCTGCTGGCGTACCTGGCGAAGGGCACCGGCGTTGCCTGAGGTGGCCTGAAGCCGCCAAGTTATCCACACCCTTCGCACACGTGTCACCACGCATCGCTACGATGCACGGGTATCCAGGGGGAACGACACGTGCGGGAGGGGAACCTTGTCGGAACGACTCGCCGTCGACGGCGACGAACTCGACCGCTTCATGCGGCTGCTCAAGCGCTCGGTGCAGTCGCTCGAAGGGGTGCACAAAGCCCTGCGCGACTCCACCATCACCGGACTCGGCACCGACGACCTCGATGACGCGTGCCAGGACTTCCAGGACGACTGGAAGTACGGCACCGGGCAGATCGGCGAGCAGGTGGCGGAGCTGGCGGGGATCGTCGGGGACAGCAAGGAGAGCTACGCCGAGGTCGACAAGGCCCTGGAGGAGAACCTGACGAAGGCGGCCCAGGGAGGCGGCGCATGACGAACGGCGATATTCCCGGCTTAGACGGCGCCCGGCGACCGCGCGGCATGTTCGCCGACTTACCCATGACCCAGCCCCAGGGACTCCAGCCGGGCACGGTCCCGGACAGGTATCCGCACCTGGGCTTCAACCCCGCGCCGGGCAGCACGGACACCGTCCACGCCCTCCGCGCCAAGCTCATCAAGTGCGCGGAGGTGCTCGAAGAGACCCGCGACATGATCACCAAGCTGATGGACGGCAGCTACTGGAAGGGCGACGCGGCCACCGCCTTCCGGGACCAGCTTGAAGACGGCCCGCTCCCGCTGAACCTCAAGAACGCCGCGCACTCCATCAGGAAGGCCGCGAGGCAACTCGACCGCTGGGAATCCGACCTCGGCGAGTTCCAGGACCGCGCCAACCGCCTCAACGACAAGGCCCGCGAAGCGCGGGAGATCCTCGGCGACGCGGAGTCCAACGCCAACGCGGCCAAGCGGGACGCCGGCGACGGCGGCGGGAAGTCCGACGACGAGGACGAGGCGAAGGCGACGATGCGCCGCCTCAACGCGGCGGTGGCCCATGCCCAGGCGGACCTCGAACGCATCCTGTCGAGCGCCCAGAACCTCGCCTGGGAACACGAGAACAAGGCCGGCGACCGCGCGGCAAGGATCCGCGACGCCACGGACAAACTGGCCCCGCAGGAACCGGGCTTCTTCGAGAAGGCAGCGGCTTGGGTCAAGGAGAACCTGCCCGACATCCTGAGCATCGCGGCGGGCGTGGTGGCGCTGGCGGCCTTGACCATCGTCACGGGCGGCACGGCGACGGCGGCGCTGCTGCTGGTGGCGTCGGCGCTGAGCGCGGGGGCGCTGGTGCTCCGGGTGACCGACTCGGAGGTGTGGTCGTCCCTGGTGAACGGCTTCACGAAGGGCCAGTTCGACGCGGACTTCTTCTCCAACTTGGTGAGTGTGGGTGCCGACTTCCTGGGCATGGTTCCCGGTCTGGCTGCGGCAGGGCAGGGAATCAGATTCGGCACGAGATTTATTCGAACAGGCGCCGAGGCTCTGACACTGGGCCAGAAGTTTGGCGCCGTGGGCAGCCGCGTCATGACGGAAGCACAAGGAATCGCCGCGCTGGACAACCCCGTGCTGACTCGCATTGTCCATGGCGTGCGGCTGCCTGATTCAGCGAAAGATGTGATTCAGATCGCCGCAACTTCCAGCGGTGTGCTCTCCGGGGGAGCCGGCCTGCTCACTGACAACGAGGGCGTCGGCATTTCAGGCACTGCCATGGGTGGTCTGGAGATCGCGGGGATCGGCAGTGGAGAGCTGATCGCCCTCATACCCCGCGTTTTCCCCTGACAGCAGCCCCAACAGCATTCTCGAATGAGGTCTCTCGCGTGTACCCGTCCGACTACGCCACCGCCTGGGAGCACCCGCCGACCCGGCGCGCCTGGGCCAAGCAGACAACGATCAGCATCCTTGCCTTCATCGGGTGGTTCCTCAGCCCATGGTGTCTCTTGTTCGTCCTTGTCGTCTTCCTTTCCAAGGCGTTCGCCTTCGTCTTCGTACTACCGATGGGTTACGGCGCCTACCGAGCCTGCATCCAGCCCCTCGTCATCACGTTCGACTTCCGTATCCGAACTCTCCTTCGGGCCTACCCCTGGCACCTCGACGACCCTCCATACAGCCTCTCCCCACATCCAGAATCATCGTTCACGAAGCCCTGGTTCGAGTTTCCTCATCCCGGACGGATGGGGGAACGCATACCGATGTTCCTTCACCTGCATTACCGCACCGGATTTTGGGACAGGCGAATGGCACCGCGTGCCAAGCCCGCGCTGAAGGCCCAGTTGTCGCCGATCTGGTTCGCCGGTGACCCGCGCTTCTTCGGTGTCATCGCCACGACCAGACCCGGAGGTGATAAGACCAGCCCCGCCCCCAGGCGCCTGCACCTGCTCGTCCAGATCGGCGCAAGTAAGAGTGAGGCACCGATTGACGTCAATCCGTGGCAGGCCACTCCCGAGGACCTTGACCGTGCTCGGCAGGCTGTTGGCTGGCGGGGCCCCCGTGACTGAGGACCAAACCACGTACATCCTCAGCGACTCCGCCACCGCTCCCGATCGCGAAGCCTGGTTCGCTCTGCCGGCCGGGTTTACCACCCTGCCGCTCGACGCCTTCACCTCCCCGCCTGACAGCCCCGACGCCTCGCGGCTGCGGGAGGCGGTCGACGGGATCCTCGTCGGGGTTCCCGACGGGGTCGTTCGGCAGCAGATGATCGGCCACTTAGCCACCGCTCAGCGCATGCTGCTCGCCCTCCGCGAGGAGGGCACCGTGCACTGTTCGCTGGGCCTCCACCGCGACGACGACGGCGACGGGCAGGTGCTCACCTCGTTCTTCACCTTCCGGTGGCAGGAGATCAGCCGCGCGCCGCGGCACCTCACCGCCGCTCGCGCCGTCGCCGCCGGGCACGAGCGGATCGAGGTGCTCGACCTGCCCTGCGGGCCGGTGGCGCTCGGGGAGGAGGCCAAGACCGTCGCGCCGGATCTGGGGCTGCCCGTCGACCGGCTGCTCCAGCTCCACGCCTACCTGCCCCACCCCGACGGCTGCCGGCTCGTCGTGCTCAGCCTCACCACCGCCGCGCTGGCTCGCCGCGCGCACTACCGCGCGATGCTGCGGGACATCGCCGAGCACGTCAGCTTCGACAACCCGCTGGCAGAGGCACAGCCGTGAGGTGTGGGCGCCGGGACCGGGGTGGGGCGTCGGGGTGGTGCCGACGCGGCCCGGGGACGGAGGGGTGCCGCCTACCGCCTTCGCCGGCGATGGCACGGAGCAGGCGGCGATCGGCCCTCGTATCCCGCCCGGACCGCGGACCCACGCGCAGTCCCGGTGCGCTCGGGAGCCCGTCGAGTGCGTGTAGGTAGGCGACAGTCGGCCCCGATGGGTGATTTGCCCTGGTTTCGTGGGCGGGTTACCGCGAGTTTGTCACGGCTAGGCGCATACGGGGCGCCCCCGGGCGGATCGCCGCCTGCTCCGCGACATCGCCGGCGCAGCGGGAGTGCGGCACTCCTGGAGAGCCGATCGGTGCGGCCCCGGGGGCCAATGCTCACAACCACCGTCACCGCAGCCCCACACCCACAACGCCCGCCCCGACACCGCGCCGGTCCGCCTTGCCGGGTCACCCGCCGACCGGGGCGAGCCCCGGTGCAGGTGCATCGGGGTCACGCGCCGAGCTCACCGCACAGACGAGGACGGCCCCGTAGTAGTCGAGGGCCGTCCTCGTGCGCACGGGCCACGGCAACGGTCCGTGGCCGGTAGGCGGCTGGGCTCAGCGCTTGGCCACCAGGACGTGCGCTGCGGTCCGCGTGGGAAGGTGGGCGGCCCGGTGGCCGCTGCCGACCAGCACGCCGCCGGGTGCCGACGTCACGCTCACGAAGGCGCCGGGCCGCACTCCGGCGTGCCGCAGGTTGTGCATCAGCTCGGGGTCGGTCTGGACCGGCTCGCCGATGCGCCGCACGATGGCGCTTGCGCCGTGAGGCCCCGGCTCCAGGGAGTTGAGACCGACCACGCTCTCGTCGGGGAACGGACTCGCGGTGGGCTTCTCTCCCAGCTCCTCCAGGCCCGGGATGGGGTTGCCGTAGGGCGACTGTGTCGGGTGCCGCAGCAGCGTGAGGATGCGGCGTTCGACGGCCTCGCTCATCACATGTTCCCAGCGGCAGGCTTCGGCGTGGACATGTTCCCACTTCAGCCCGATCACGTCGCTGAGCAGGCATTCGGCGAGCCGGTGCTTGCGCATCACGCGGACGGCGATCCGCCGGCCCTCCTCGGTCAGCTCCAGGTGCCGGTCGTCGGCGACGTACAGCAGGCCGTCGCGCTCCATGCGGGCGGCGGTCTGGCTGACGGTGGGGCCGCTCTGGTTCAGGCGCTCGGCGATGCGGGCGCGCAGGGGGGGCCGTGCCTTCCTCCTCGAGTTCAAGGATGGTGCGGAGATACATCTGGGTGGTGTCGATGAGGTGGGACATGCTGGTCGTCAGGCCGGGGTTTCCGCGGTGGCGGTCAGGACCGCGCGGCCGAGGATGTGGCCGGCCGTGGTGAAGCCGAGGAGGGCCGGGGTGGAGTCGGCCGGGACGCCGATGGACGCGACGTCGAGGGCGTGCACCACGACGACGTAGCGGTGCGGGCCGTGGCCGGGTGGCGGGGCGGCGCCGGTGAAGCGGGCCGCGCGGGCGTCGTTGGGCAGTTGGAAGGCGCCCTGGGGCAGGCCCGAGCCGGTGTCGTCGCCGGCGCCCTCGGGCAGCTCGGTGACGGTGGCGGGGATGTCGGCGACCGCCCAGTGCCAGAAGCCGGAGCCGGTGGGGGCGTCGGGGTCGTAGACGGTGACGGCGTAGCTGCGGGTGCCTTCCGGGGCTCCGTTCCAGGACAACTGCGGGGAGAGGTCCTTCCCGCCGGGGATTGCGGAGGCGTGCTGCTCGGGCGGCCAGGCGGCGCCGTCGGCGACGGTGGTGCTGGTCACGGTGAAGGAGGCCGCCTCGGGGAGGCGGGCGAAGGGGTCGTTGCCGCTGGTCATGTCGGTGTGCCGGTCCTTCCGGGCGTCATCGTGCTGCGGTGCGGCGGTCGGCCGCAGTCGGCCGCCGCAGAATCGACTGTAGGCAAGATAATCGATTATTGCTCCCATCGTCTATGCTTCGGGCCATGACCGAGACGGCTCACACCCCGGCCTCACCGGGCAAGCGGATGCTCTCCGAGCAGGTCCACGCGCACTTGCGGGACGCGATCATGCGTGGGGACCACGCCCCCGGCGACGCCCTCAAACCGCAGGACCTCGCCAGGGAACGGGGCGTGAGCCTGGCCGTCGTACGCGAGGCGCTCGTGCGGCTCGTCGGCGAAGGGCTCGCCGACCGGCTGCCCAACCGTGGCTTCGCCGTCCCGGCCTTCTCCGACCGCCGCTGGCAGCAGATCGCCGAGGCCCGCCGCACCATCGAGCCCGTCATGCTGCGCATGTCCATCGAACGCGGCGACGTCGACTGGGAAGCCCGCGTACGCGCCACCCACCACCGCCTGGCCCGCACCCCGGCGTACGCGCCTGAGGAGGGCACGCACTACACCGGCGCGTGGTCCGAAGCCCACCGCGCCTTCCACCGCACCCTGCTGGACGGATGCGGCAACCCCGTCCTGCTGGAGACCTTCGACCGGATGTGGACCGCGAGCGAGTTGGCCCGCCGCTTCGCCGCGCGCCGCGCCCCCGACCGCGACGGCGTCGCTGAGCACCGCCGGCTTGAGGAGGCGGCACTCGCCCGCGACGCCGACACCGCGGCCGAGGTCCTGGCCCGACACCTCACCCAGACCGCGGCCACGCTCACCGGCCCCACCCACCACGAACCCCCGAAGGACGCCTGACGTCCCGCCAACTCGGCCGGACGAGCCGCGGTCTCCGATGAACGCGGCGACGACTGCCCTCAGCCGACCGCCGGTTCCACCGTGCGGGGGCACCCGCCCAACCGGGGCGAGCCCCGACGCGGGCCCCCGTTGGGCCGTACCAGTTGCGTAAGATCCCGGTCCGCGCGCCGATATACCGCTCAGTCGTATGGGCAGGCTGAGTTCCGTCCTGGCTGCGACGCTGAGAACGCGTACGGGGAATCGTCCCCGTACCCCGCTGGGGCGCGTGCAGGCAGAGGTGTAGGGGCGGGGACCGCCGTACCCCCGGTGCGCTAACCGGGGCGGGACGGCGGCGGTCCCCGCGGGGGACGCGGGCCCAGGCCCGCGTCCGGCGACCAGGAGGTCCGGGAGCCGCTCCGGAGGTCCTTGCCGACGTTCTCTACTGTGGCGGAGCCGTGTTAACCCCGTGCTGCGCGGGCGTGACGCTCTCGTACCGTTTGCGGCATCACACGGCCCCGGCAGCCACCCCGGCAACCGCCCCGGTCAGCGCCACTGCGGCTGCCTCAGCGGCACCCCGGAGTCCCCCGATCCCGGGGTCCGTACCGCCAGCACCTGGTTCACGCCGATCCGGTTGCGTTCGAAGGACAGCGCCGAGGCCGCCATGTACAGCCGCCACACCCGCGCCCGCCCCGGCGAGGTCAGCGCCACCGCCTTCGCCCAGCGGGTCTCCAGGTTCGCCACCCAGCGGCGCAGCGTCAGCGCGTAGTGCTCGCGCAGCGCTTGGGCGTCGCGCACCTCGAAGCCTGCCCGCTCCAACTGGTCCACGGTCGTGCTCAGCGGCGACAGCTCCCCGTCGGGGAAGACGTAGGCGTCGATGAACTCGTCGATGGCGTAGTCCTCTTCGTCGGCCAGCGGGCGGCGGGCGATCTGGTGGTTGAGCAGCCGGCCGCCGGGGCGCAGGAGACGGTGGAGTGCGCGGGCGTAATCGCCGTAGCGCTGGGAGCCGACGTGTTCTGCCATGCCGATGGAGGAGATCGCGTCGTACGGGCCGTCGGCCGTCTCGCGGTAGTCCTGTACCCGGATCTCGATGCGGTCGCCGAGCCCGGCGTCGGCCACCCGCTTGCGGGCGTACGCGGCCTGCTCGCCGGAGAGGGTGATGCCGACGGCGCGTACGCCGTACTCGCGCGCCGCGTGCAGCACCATCGAGCCCCAGCCGCAGCCGACGTCGAGCAGCCGGTCGCCTTCTTTGAGGCCGAGCTTGCGGCAGACGAGGTCGAGCTTGGCGGCCTGGGCGGCCTCCAGGGTGCCGCCGGCGTCCCAGTAGCCGCAGGAGTAGATCATGGACGGGCCGAGGACGAGGGAGTAGAAGTCGTTGCCGACGTCGTAGTGGTGGCTGACGGCGGCCTTGTCGCGGCGCAGGGTGTGCAGCGGGCCGCGGGTCTTGTGCCGGCGCACCTCCTCGGGCGGCGGCGGGGGCGGGGGCAGCGGCCGGGCGAGGGCGAGCGCGTCGCGGGCGGCGGCGGCGAGGCGGGCCGGGCGGGGGCGGGGGGTGTCGGGGCCGCGTTCCCAGAGCAGTTCGGCGAGGCGGTCGAGGGCGGTGTACAGGTCGCCCTCGACGTCGAGTTCGCCGGCGACCCAGGCGCGGGCGAGGCCGAGTTCGCCGGGCCGCCACAGGATGCGGCGCAGTGCCCTGCGGTGGCGTACGACGAGGACGGGGGTCCCCTCGGGGCCGGCTTCGGAGCCGTCCCAGGCGCGGATACGGATCGGCAGCGGGCCTCCCAGCAGGTCTTCTGCGAGGGCGGCGAGCCGGGGAGCGGCGTCGTGGGGCATGGCGCACCTCCGTGAGATGGGCAGGTGGTCGACGTGTGTCCGCAGTTGCTGGACTCCACGTAAACACCAAAGCCCACCCCGAGAAGTCCCGTTGCGCTCCGGTACCAACCGAAAAGAGCAGTCAGGCGCCCTGCCCGGCGGACCGGGAGGGCGCCTGAGCGCGGTCGGCCGGGGCCGGCCGGGCGCGCGGCGGGGTGCGCGGCGGGGTGCGCGGCGGGGTGCGCGGCGGGTCAGGAGGCGCGGGCGGCCTCGCGGTTGCGCTCGTCGCTGTTGCGCTCGTCGCGGGTGTCCTCGGCGGGGGGCAGGCCGGCGGCGCCGCGGGCCTGCTCCTGCTCGCGCGTCGCCTCCCGTTCCCGTACGGTCCGGTCGTGCTCCGCCCGTGCGGCGGCGGTGACCGGCGCGGCGGCCTCGTAGAATTCGTCGCGCGGCGACTCCATGGCGCCCAGCGAGACCACCTCGCGCTTGAGGAAGACGCCGAGAGTCCAGTCCGCGAGGACCCGGATCTTGCGGTTGAAGGTCGGCACGGCCGCGCCGTGGTACGCGCGGTGCATGTACCAGGCGAGGCGGCCCTTGAACTTCAGGGTCCGGCCGAACACGCTGACCATCGCGACGCCCTTGTGCAGGCCGAGCCCGGCGACGGCGCCCTTGTTCTTGTGCCGGTACTCGCGCAGCGGGAAGCCGCGCAGCTCCGCCACGACGTTGTCGCCGAGGAGCTTGGCCTGCCGCAGGGCGTGCTGGGCGCTCGGCGGGCACCAGGCGTTCTCGACGCCGGCGTCGCGGGCGGCGAGGTCGGGGATCTGAGCGTTGTCGCCGGCGGCCCAGATGTAGTCCGTGCCCTGGACCTGGAGGGTGGCGGCGGTGTCGACGTGCCCCCGGGGGCCGAGCGGCAGGCCGTACTCCTTCAGCACCGGGTGCGGCTTGACGCCGGCGGTCCACACGACGGTGTTCGAGTCGACCTCCAGGCCGTTCTTCAGCACGACGTGGCCGTCGACGCACGACTCCAGGGAGGTGTTGAGGTAGACCTCGATGCCGCGCTGCTGCAGGTGCTTCAGACCCCACTTGCCGAGCGCCGGGCCGACCTCCGGAAGGATCTTGTCGGCGGCGTCGAGGAGGATGAAGCGCATGTCCTCGCGCTTGATCGAGGGGTAGTACTTGGCGGCGTCACGTGCCAGGTCCTCGATCTCGCCGATGGTCTCGGCGCCGGCGAACCCGCCGCCGACGAAGACGAAGGTGAGGGCCTTCTCCCGGGTGTCGGCGTCGTTGGTGGACTCGGCCTTGTCGAGCTGCTCCAGCACGTGGTTGCGCAGGCCGATCGCCTCTTCGACGCCCTTCATGCCGATGCCGTTCTCGGCGAGGCCGGGTATCGGGAAGGTACGCGAGACGGCGCCGAGCGCGATGATCAGGTAGTCGAACGGCACCTCGTACGGCCCGCCGACGATGGGAGCGACGACCGCCACCTTGCGGTCCTGGTCGATGGAGGTGACCCGGCCGGTGAGCACCTCGGCGCCGGGGAGGACCTGGCGCAGCGGCACCACGACGTGCCGGGGGGAGATGCTGCCGGCGGCCGCCTCGGGGAGGAAGGGCTGGTACGTCATGTACGGGCGCGGGTCGACGACGGTGACCGACGCCTCCCCGTACCGCATCTTCTTCAGGATGCGGCGCGCCGCGTAAAGGCCGACGTAACCGCCGCCTACTACGAGGATCCTGGGACGCTCCGTAGTGCTCATGTTTCCGAGTATCCCCCCGGTACCGGACCCATGCTCGTGAGGGGGTTCACAAGCTCCACCCCCGGTGGTGCTACACTGCGCCGCCGCATCTTTCGCGCTCGACGGGGTGCCCGGGGCGGTTTCTGTCGCCAAGGCGCTGAGCTGCGATTTCGAGGGCGGGGCGCGCAGATGTCACTCTGACGCAAAGCACCCGTCACACCCCACGCGAGGCCCGGGAGTCCAGGATTCGAGCACGGCGGCCAAATCCACCCCCGAAGCATGTGAATATCTTCACGAAGTTCGTTCCGTGGTGTCCGGCACGAGCCGGCCCGTGAAGCCGGCATCGCGCAGGCGCTCGTAGGCTGCGGTCACTTCGTCCGGGATGCGTTGTTCGATCATGAATCCCCTGGGCGGGTAGATCATGAGCCGCTGATGTGCGCCGGCCAGCATGTCGAGCACCAGTCGCGCGTCACCGATGGAGTCGGCGTACCCGGTCAGGCTCATGGGCGCGGACGCGCTGACCCACTCGACTTCGGGCCACTGCTTGCGTGCGGTCGCGTAGGCCCGCCGTTCCTCGTACGGCTTGCTGATCAGCAGAGCGGACGACACGGGGACGTGCTGCTCTTCGAGCAGCGCGCGGGAGAAGCGGATGTTCTCCCCCGTGTTCCGGGCTCGCGGCTCGACGAGGATCGCACCGGCCGGCACCCCCAGTTCCCTCGCCCGCTCGCGGTAGTGCTCAGCCTCCCCGCGCGGCATGCGGTCGCGTGTGGTGCGGCTGGTCGCGCCGCTGAAGACGATCAACGGCACCATGCCGCGGCGATACAGATCAGCGGTTGTGTCCGCGACTCCCAGGTCATGGCTGCCCAGTCCGATCGCCACCGAGCACGGGCGCGGCTCGTGGCCCATCTGCTGGAAGTCCCAGAGCCGTTGAGCGTCGGCCCATGCCTGCACTGAGATCACCTGTTCCCGCCCTCCGCCTCCGCCGAGTCGGGGACCGGTGGGGCCGGGCGGAGTTGGGCCAGGAGGGCTGCGTCGCCGGTGACGGCCAGGCCGCGGGCGCGGGCCTCGGTCGGGTCGATGCGGTGGGCGAGCAGCCCGAAGGCCGCGTCGGGCGGGCCGGTGAGGACGAGGTCGGGCGCGGCGGCCCGGCCCGGTTCCAGGGTGACGCGGCCCGCGGCCGAACGGAGCGTCATGGGCTCGTCGTCGCACCGCACCTCGACGGTCAGCTCCGGGCGGGCCGGGTCGTGGCCCGGGAAGAGGTCGGCGACGGGTAGGGCCAGCCAGTGGCCGCGGAACGCGTCGCCCTCCGCCATGCGGTCCATCAGGGGCGCGGCCCACCCGCCGATGGCGGACACCACCTCGCGCAGGCCCTCGCCCCGCTCGGTGAGCCGGTAGCGGTCGCCGGTCTTGGCCACCAGCCCGTTGCCCTGCATGGTGCGCAGCCGTTCGGAGAGCAGGTTGCTGGCGATGCCCGGGAGTCCGTGGCGCAGTTCGCCGAAGCGGCGCGGGCCGGCCAGGAGTTCCCGGACGATCAGGAGCAGCCAGCGGTCGCCGATGACGTCGAGCCCTCGCGCCAGCGCGCAGTACTGCCCGTAAGACTTCACGGTTCAAGCATAGTCAGTTGCTTACCAACACTTGCTGAGGTTTATTTTTTCAACCATCTAGGGGTAGTGTGGCAGCACGACGTCCGATTCGACCGACAGCAGGAGGCACACCATGCCGATCATCTCCATCGACGGCCCGGCAGGACTGCCGCAGAGCGCCAAGCAGAAGCTGGTCCGGGAGGTGACCCGGGCGGCCGACGAGGCGTACCACGTCCCCGACGTCCGGATCTGGCTGCGCGAAACCGCGGCCGACTGCTACGCCCAGGACGGCGACCTCGGCGCCCGGATCCGCCCCGTCGCCACCCTGGAGGTCCCCGAGCTGTCGAGCACCGATGCCAGGCGCACCCTGGTCGCGCACATCAACGCGGCGCTGGCCGAGGCGTACGCCGGGCTCGCCGACACCGAGAACATCATGGTGTTCCTCAACGGCTACCCGCTGGAGCAGGTCGGCTGGGCGGGCCGGCTGCAGGCGGACGTACCCGAGATGGTCAAGCTCGCCGAGCAGCTCGCGGGCTGAGTCCCCGCCCCGGCGCGCCCACCGCCGGCCTTCCGCACCGGGACCCGGTGCGGAAGGCCGGCGAACGCGATCCCTCGGGGACCGCTCGCGCTCAGGGTCGGCAACCGCCGGGTCGCGTACCAGATCCACGACGGCGAACTCGTGATCCTCGTCGTCAGGGTGGGCGACCGGTGAGACGTCTGCCGCAACAGCTAGTGCCTCGCGCGAAGCCCGGGAACGATCACAGAGCCGGCTGCGCGGCGGAGGCGAAGGCGATGCCGTCGAGGATGTCGTGTTCGCTGACGATCACCTCTGGGGCGCCCGTGCGCTCCAGCACCGACAGCAGGACCAGCGCCCCCGCGGCGATCACGTCGATGCGGCCCGGGTGCATGACCGGGATGGCGGCCCGTTCCGCGTGGGTCGCCTGGAGCAGGGTGCTCGTGATCTCGCGGATCCTGGCCACCGGGATGCGGGCGTGGTGCAGGGCCGCCGTGTCGTACGCGGGGAGGTTCAGGGCGATGCCCGCGACCGTGGTGACCGAGCCGGCGAGGCCCACCAGGGTGGCGGTCTCGCGGAGCGGAACCGCCGCTTCCGCCGTGTCCAGGGCCGCGGTGATGTCGGCCTTCGCCGCCGCGATCTGCTGCGGCGTCGGGGGGTCCGCGAAGTGGTGGCGTTCGGTCAGGCGGACGCAGCCGATGTCCACCGAGCGGGCCGCCTCGACGTGGTCGGCGCCGGCGACGAACTCCGTCGAGCCGCCGCCGATGTCGACCACCAGGTACGGGCCCGGCACCCGGCCGGACAGTTCCTTCGTGGCGCCCGCGAAGGACAGCTCGGCCTCCTCGTCGCCGGTGATGACCTCCGGGCGGACCCCGAGCAGCTCCTCCACGCCGCGGACGAAGTCCGCGCGGTTCTCGGCGTCGCGGGAGGCCGACGTGGCGACGAACCGGGTACGCACCGCGCCCAGGCGCTCGATGATCTCCGCGTACCGGCGGCATGCCGCGAAGGTGCGCTCCAGCGCTTCCGGCGCCAGCCGGCCCGTACGGTCCACGCCCTGGCCCAGCCGGACGATCTCCATCCGGCGGTCCAGGTCCTTCAGTTCGCCGGAGGCCGCGTCGACGTCCGCGACCAGCAGGCGAATCGAGTTCGTGCCGCAGTCCACGGCTGCCACCCGGGTCATGCGCCGTCCTCCCCTGACTCCTCTGACTCCTCTGACTCCTCTGACTCTCCTGGCCTGCTCACGCACGGGCCCTTCGCCCACCACTCCGGCAGCATCGCCAGCGCCTCGTCCCCCAGCGGGTTCACCCCCGGCCCCGCCGCCAGCGCGTGCGCGACGAGCACGTGCAGGCACTTCACCCGGTCCGGCATCCCGCCCGCGCTCGGGAAGCCGGGCAGCTCGGCGATCGCGTCGCGGCGGGCGACGTAGTCCTCATGCGCCGCGCGGTACGCCGCCGCCAGCTCGGGTTCCGCCGCCAGCCGGGCCGTCATCTCCTTCATCACGCCGTCCGCCTCCAGCGTGCCGATCGCGGAGTTCGCGCGCGGGCACGTCAGGTAGTACAGCGTCGGGAACGGCGTGCCGTCGGGCAGCCGCGGGGACGTCTCCACGACGTCCGGGTTGCCGCACGGGCAGCGGTGGGCCACGGCGCGCAGGCCGCGCGGGGCGCGGCCCAACTCCGCGGCCACGACGGCGGCGTCCGCCTCGGTGGCGGGGGTGTGCCCGGTGGGCGGCGGGGGCTTGTCCATCTCTCCTCTTCAGCCGGCGGCCGGTATTCGACGGCAGGCGGCGGTCAGCGGTCAGCGGTCGGCGGTCGCGTACGTACGCGCCTCAGCGCCGGCCGTCCGCGGCGTCCAGGCCGTCCCACAGGTTCTCGTACCACGGCCTGTCCGCCGCCTCCCCCGCGTCGCCGGAGCGGGCGGAGCCGGTGCCGTCGCGCATCAGGTAGCCGGTCTCGCCGGGCAGCACGTAGTGCAGGTGCTCGCGGGCCTGCCGGCGCACGTACTCCGGGTCCTGCCAGCGCGCCTTCTCGTCCCGCAGCTCCGCCACCCGCCGCTCGGCCTGCGCCTTCTCCCGCTCCAGCTCGTCGATCTCGGCGCGCTGGGCGACGTACTGGCGCAGCGGGTACGCGAGCGCCACCACCAGCGAGCAGACGACGAGCGCGAGCAGCGCCGCCCGCCCCGTCAGCCGGCTGCGCCGCGGCGGACGCGCGCGGTAGACGCGCTCGGAGACCCGGCTGACGGCCTGCTCGCCGAGCAGCTTGAGCCGGGTGGTGGTGGAGAAGCGCTCCCTGGCCATGTGCGTTCGCGTCCTCCTCCCCGGCTCCCCGGGCGGCGTGCGGTGGTCGGCCCCGGTCGCACCCTACGCGGTGCGGCCGGGGCCGGGCGGGTCCGACGCCGATGCCGTACGGGCGGGCTGTCGTACGCCGTACGGGGCGGGTCAGCCGTTCTTGAAGCGGGGGAAGGCGCTGCGGCCCGCGTACTCGGCGGCGTCGTCGAGGATCTCCTCGATGCGCAGCAACTGGTTGTACTTGGCGACCCGCTCGGAGCGGGCCGGGGCGCCGGTCTTGATCTGGCCGCAGTTCGTGGCGACGGCCAGGTCGGCGATGGTGACGTCCTCGGTCTCGCCGGAGCGGTGGGACATCATGCAGGTGAAGCTGTTGCGCTGGGCCAGCTCGACGGCGTCCAGGGTCTCGGTGAGCGAGCCGATCTGGTTGACCTTGACCAGCAGCGCGTTCGCCGCGTTCTCGTCGATGCCGCGCTGCAGCCGCTCGGGGTTGGTGACGAAGAGGTCGTCGCCGACGATCTGGACCTTGTCGCCGAGCCGCCCGGTCAGCACGTGCCAGCCGGCCCAGTCGTCCTCGAACAGCGGGTCCTCGATGGACACCAGCGGGTAGTCGGTGACGAGCTGCTCGTAGTACTCGGTCATCTCGGCGGCGGAGCGGTCCTTGCCCTCGAAGACGTAGACGCCGTCCTTGTAGAACTCCGAGGCGGCGACGTCGAGCGCGAGGGCGACGTCCTGGCCGGCGGTGTAGCCGGCCTTCTGGATCGCCTCGACGATGAGGTCCAGCGCGGCCCGGTTGGAGTCGAGGTTCGGCGCGAAGCCGCCCTCGTCGCCGAGGCCGGTGGACAGGCCGCGCTCCTTGAGGACGGCCTTGAGCTGGTGGTAGATCTCCGCGCCGCACCGTACGGCCTCGGAGAACGACTCGGCGCCGATCGGCGCGATCATGAACTCCTGGATGTCGACGTTGGAGTCCGCGTGGCTGCCGCCGTTGAGGATGTTCATCATCGGCACCGGCAGGACGTGCGCGTTGGGACCGCCGAGGTAGCGGAACAGCGGCAGGTCGGAGGCTTCGGAGGCGGCGTGCGCGACGGCGAGCGAGACGCCGAGGATGGCGTTGGCGCCGAGGGACGACTTGTCGGGGGTGGCGTCGAGGTCGAACATCGCCTGGTCGATGAGGCGCTGCTCGGTGGCGTCGTAGCCGACGAGCTCGGGGCCGATCTGCTCGATGACGGCGAGCACGGCCTTTTCCACGCCCTTCCCGCCGTAGCGGGCCTTGTCCCCGTCGCGGAGCTCCAGGGCCTCGAAGGCGCCGGTGGAGGCGCCGGACGGCACGGCAGCACGGCCGGTGCTGCCGTCGTCGAGGCCGACCTCGACCTCGACCGTGGGGTTGCCGCGGGAGTCGAGAATCTCTCGGGCTACGACGACGTCGATGGACGGCACGGTGTCTCCTTCGGAGGGATTCGCTTTCGCTACGTGTTCCGCCCTGAGCCTAGCCGCCCCGGGTGACACCCCCGGTGCGCACCCGGCCGCATTCCGCGGTACGAGACGGTACGAGCCGGTACGAGCCGGTACGAGGCCGTACGGCCCGGGAGCCGCGCGGGGCGGCCGGCCGGGTTGCGGTACGGCGCGGTCGCCCCGGCCCGCGCACCGGACGGGCCGGGACGACCGCGGCGCAGGGCGGCGGCGTACGGGGCGGCGGGGGGCCGCGCCAACGGGGCGCGGGCGGGCCCACGGGCCGTCCGCCCCCGGGTACGGCGCGGCCCGCCCGCGCGCGCCGGGCTAGTCCAGCTTCAGCTTCTGGCCCGGCTGGATCAGGTCCGGGTCCTCGCCGACGACCGACCTGTTGTCCTCGTACACCTGCTGCCAGCTCTCCGCACCGTGCCGCCGGGCGATGTCGTCCAGGGTGTCGCCCTCGCGGACCTCGTAGTAGAAGCCGCGGAAGACCGTGCGGGAGTCCGGCTGCGTCTGCTCGCCGGTGCCGCGGCCCTCCGTGCCCTGCGGCGCCGCTTCCTGCGCCTGCGGTCCGGTCTCCGGCAGGGGCTGCGGCAGGGTCTGCGGCCGGCTCTCCTGCGGCGCCGCCGCGCCGTCGGCGGTCAGGCCCGCGCGCGGGCCGCAGTTGGGCCACGCGCCCGGACCCTGCATGGCCAGCAGCCGCTCGGCGGCGGCGATCTGCTGCTCCTTCGTCGCCAGGTCGGCGCGCGGGGCGTAGTCGAGGCCACCGGCGGCTTCCCAGCTCGACTGGGAGAACTGGACGCCGCCGAAATAGCCGTTCCCGGTATTCGTCGCCCAGTTCTTTCCGGACTCGCAGGCGGCCACCCGTTCCCAGGTATCGATCGGCGCCGCGGTGGCGTTTTGGGCGCCGAGCACCGGCAGCCCGATCGCGGTTCCGGTGGCGCCCACGAGAACGGCCATGCGGGAGTGCGTGCCAACGCGGGCCTGTGCGGCGGGGCGGCGGTGCTTACCCGTTCCGTCAGGAAGCAGCATGATGCTCTTTTCTCACCGACGCCTGCGAGGTGAGCTGTCGGGTGCGGGCTGTGAGTGCCCGGCCGTACGTCGAGCGTGCGGCTTGACCCCAAGCCGCCCGGTCCGCCTTCTCGTTGGACCGGAGCGGCGCTTACCGTGGGTCCCCCGCTCCTGTCAGCGGTGCTTCAATGCACAGGTGGCCCGGGTGAACGCCGACAGGATTCGGCGTGAGGCGATCACCGGGGCTCGCGTTGGCGAGCGATGTGACGGTAAGCACATAGGCGTGTGCGATTCAAAGACCTCGCAAAGTGCCGCGCCCGGTTTTCCGTCCTTCAGGTAGCCCGGTCAGCCGATTACGTCAAATATGACTAATCTGCGCCGACTTCACCCGCCAGTTGTTCAGTTCCCGCTCAATTCGAGTTCCTGACCAGGCTTGATGTTGTCGGGATCCGCACCGAGGGAGTTCTTGTTTCCGTCGTACAATTCCGACCATCCGCCTGTCAGTGCATGCTCACTGGCAATTTCCGAGAGGGTGTCACCCGGTCGGACGGTATAACTCCGGTCGCCCGCCGCGGTGTCGCCGCTTTCCCGGTCACCGTCGCGCTTTTCCACCTCGCCGGGGATCTCGGCGATCCACTCGCGGCCGGGGTCGGGCACCTCGGTCGCGTCGGGCCCCTGGGTGGCGCCGGGGGTCTCGACGGCCTCGCGCGGGGCCTCGGGGATGCCGGGCGAGAGCGGGGTGTCGGACGGGGAAGGGGACGCGGAGGCGTCCGGGGCGCGGTGCCGGCCGGAGGCGTCGGAGGCTTCGGAGTCCCCGCCGGTCCATTCGCCGGAGCCGCCGTCGCGCTCGGCGGGGTCCTGGGTGCCGCGGTGCTTGCCGCCGCCCTCGGCGGACCGCCCGGTGTCGCGGTCGTCCCCGTCCTCGCGGCTGTCCTCGCGGTCCGTACGCCCGTCCTCGTCCCTGTCCTCGCGCTGGGAGCCGTCCGAAGCGCCCGGCTCGGGGGCGAGGGTGGGCGGCGTGGAGGGCGGCAGCGGCAACTCGGCGCCGGGGTCGACCTCCGGCACCGCGTCGTCGCCGGGCAGCCCGGCGTCGTCGGCGCACTCCGGCCACGCCTTGTCGGCGCCCATGCCGGCAAGGATGCGTTCGGCGACGGTGATCTGCTGCGCCCGGCTGGCGAAGTCGGGCTGCGCGGCGAACTCCTCGCCCCCGTACTCCTGCCACATGTCCATCGTCAACTGCAGGCCGCCGTAGTACCCGTTGCCCTCGTCGGCGCTCCACAGGCCGCCGCTCTCGCACTCGGCGACCCGGTCCCACGTGCCGGCGTCGGCGGCGCTCGCGCCGCTCGCGCCCAGCAGCGGCAGGGCGAGTGCCCCTGTCGCACCGGCCGCGACGACGAACGCGGGGGCCTGGCGGGGACGTCGGTGGCGTCCGTTACCCGAGCGCATGCGAGTGCCTTTCGTTCCCGGTGTGTTCGAACCAGTGGCCGAACCTAATACCGAACCGCCCACGATCACAAGTTGATCGCCTGAGAGTTACGCGCAGATCACAGTGAACTGCCGAAGCGCACCGGCAGGGTCCGAAGACCGCGCATGATGAGCCCGCCGCGCCACCGCAATTCGGACGTCTCGACGGCGAGCCGCAGGTCGGGAAGGCGGCGCAGCAAGGTACCCAGGGCGGTCTGCGCCTCCAGGCGGGCGAGGGGGGCGCCGAGGCAGTAGTGGATGCCGTGGCCGTAGCCGACGTGCTGATTGTCACGGCGGGAAAGGTCCAGGGTGTCGGGGCCGGCGAAGCGGGCGGGGTCGCGGTCGGCGGCGGCCAGCACGACGAGCACGGGGTCGCCCACGGCGACGCGCTGCCCGCCGATCTCCAGCGGCTCGGTGGCGAACCGCCACGTCGCCATCTCCACCGGGCCGTCGTAGCGCAGCAGTTCCTCCACCGCGGAGGGCAGCAGCGCGGGCTCGGCGGCCAGCCGGGCGCGCTCGGCGGGGTGGGTGAGCAGGGCGTACGTGCCGTTGCCGATCAGGTTGACGGTGGTCTCGAAGCCGGCGAACAGCAGGATGAACGCCATGGCGGCGGCCTCGTTCTCCGTCAGCTTCTCGCCCTCGTCGGAGGCGCGGATGAGGCCGGAGATCAGGTCGTCGTCGGCGCGGTCGCCGTGCCCGAGGGCCGCGCGCTTCCTGTGGATCAGCTCGGCGAGGTACGCGCGCATCTTCTTCACGGCGCGGGCGACGCCGCCGCGGGTGCTCTTGCCCTGGTTCCGGGGGTCCGGGGGGCGCCCCCCGGGCTGATGCAGCATCACCCCTGCCCAGTCGCGGAAGTCGTCCTGGTCCTCGGCGGGGACGCCGAGGAGGTCGCAGATGGCGTAGATGGGGAGCGGGAAGGCGAACTCGTGGATGAGGTCGGCCTCGCCGCGGTCCGCGAAGCCGTCGATGAGGCGGTCGGTGAGCTCCTGCACGCGCGGCGCGAACGCGGCGACGCGGCGGGGCGTGAACGCCTTGGAGACCAGCCGGCGCAGCCGGGTGTGGTCGGGCGGGTCGATGTTGAGCAGGTGGGTCATGAGGCCGGCGCTGCGCTCGCCGGGGATGCCGGTCTTGTCGCTGTGGTGGTGCGCGGGGTTCTTGGACAGCCGGGGGTCGGCGAGGGCCTGGCGGGCGTCGGCGTAGCGGGTGACGAGCCAGGCGTCGACGCCGCTGGGCACGGTGGTGCGGTGGACGGGGGCGTGGGTACGGAGCCAGGCGTACGCGGGATAGGGGTCGGCGGCGAAGTCCCCGCTGAAGAGGGCGGGTCGCGGACCGCTGCCCGCGTCGGGACCGGACACGTCAGCGACCACCGGAGGGGCGGCGGGAAGCGCTCCCGGGGGCGCCGCCCGACGGGCTGCCGGGAGCGCCGCTGGTCCCGTCGGCCCCGGTGGTTCCGCCTCCGGCGGGGCGGTACGGATCACGTACGGCGCCCGCGGCGCCCGGCGTAGCAGCGTCGCCGCGGACGGCCGTCCCGGCGGCGTCAGGACTGCCGGCGCTGCCGTTCGCAGCGGGTGGCGGTGCTACGGATCCCGCCGGCCCGCCCGCACCGTCAGCACCCGTCGGCCCGTCCCCGCGGGACTCCGCGGCGCCCGCGGCATCCGAGCCCGGCTCCGCGCCGTATGCGGCGGGCGGCGGCGCCGAGCCCGCCGGACCGTCGGCGCCGCCCGCGCGGGGCTCCGCGGCGCCCGTAGCGGACTCTGTGCCCCTCGCGGCGCCCGGCGCGGCAGCGTCACCGCCGGATGCGGACGGTTCGGCGCCGTGGGAGCCGGGGGTTGATGCCTCGGCGGTCGCCTTCTCGGCAGCGCGGATCGCCTCGCGGTACGCGCGTGCCGCCGACCGCAGCGCCGCCTCCGGGTCGACCCCCTGCGCCTCCGCCCGCAGGGCCACCGCGAGCAGTTCCGCGCCGAGACGGGCCGCGGGCTCGCCCGCCGCCGGCGGCGCCGCGCCGCGGTCGCCCGGCGCGGCGGCGCCGGCGTCGTCCTCGGCACCGCCCGGCCCGCCCGCTGCCGTACCGCCGGACCCCAGACCGGTCCGCGGACCGCCGGCCTCGTCCGGCCCCCCGCCGTGCTCCCGCACACCGGGCTCCGCCGCCCCGGGCGCCGCCACGTGCAGGCCCGCCGTGCGGGCGCGGCCCGCGAGCTTTGCGACCAGCGACAGCGCCGGCTGAGCCAGCGGGACGCCCTCCGTGACCGACGTGCGGCGCTTTTCTATGGCCTTCTCGCGCAGCCAGTGCTCCCTGACGTCCGCCGGGGTCTCGGCCACCGCGTCGCCGAAGACGTGCGGATGGCGCCGTACCAGCTTCTCCACCAGGGTGCCCGCCACGTCGTCGACGGAGAACGGCTCCTCGGTGTCGTCCTCGGCGATCCTGGCCTGGAAGACGACCTGCAGCAGCACGTCCCCCAGCTCCTCGCGGACCGCCTGCCTGTCCCCCGCCTCGATCTCCTCGACGAGCTCGTACACCTCTTCCAGGCTGTGCTTGACCAGCCCTTCGCTCGTCTGCCCGCTGCTCCAGGGGCACTCGCGCCGGATCCGGTCCATCACCTGGACCACGTCGATCAGCCGCGCCCCCGGCACGTCGTACGACCCGGGCAGCAGCTCCAGCGACGGCATCTCCACCCGCCCCGAGCCCGCCAGCCGCGCCAGGTCGTCCGTCAGCCGGGGCTCGCCGTCCGCGCCGGCGACCACGACGACGGTCGCGCCCGCGGCGCAGGCGTCGACGAGTTCGTAGGCGTCGGGCTCGGCGGTCTCCACCTCGACGCCCGCCTCGCGCAGGTACGGCAGCTGAGGATGCGCGGCGTCGGCGCACAGCACGCGGTCGGCGCCGCGCAGCGCCTCCCACGCGGGCCAGGACAGCAGCCCCGGGGCGATGCGGTGGGTGGTGGTCAGCAGGACGAGTCGGCCGGTCACGTCCCCGACCGTAACCGACGCCACCGACAGCCCGGCACCGGCCGCCCCGCACCGGCCGCCCTGCACCGGCCGCCGCCGGGCGGCCGTCCCCCGGCCGCGCGACCCGGCTACTGCTGGGGGAGCAGGCCGCCCTCCGCGGGGGCGGCGGCCTGCTTGATCCACGGGGTGTCGGCCTGCAGCAGCTCCCCCTGCTGGTCCTCCCACTTGCCGTACCGCGGGCTGACCTCGATGTCCAGGTCCTCCGACGCCTCGACCATCACTTCACTGAGCCGCGCCGCGCCCTCCGGCGTCTGCGGGTCGACACCCAGCTCCTCGACGAGCCCTTGCAGCAGGTTCTGCTGCTCGTAGTACTCGTCGAGCCCGTCGGGACCGATGTTGTATCGCTGCACGTACCACGCTGCGAGTTCCTTCTCGCCGCCCGCCGCCTCCACCTCGGCCTGGCGCACCTGCTGGACCTCGCCGCGGTCGACCGTCACGCCGTAGTTCTCCGCGGCCCGCTCCGTGATCCGCCCGCGGAGCATCGACTTCAGCGTGATCTCGCTGAGGTTGGCCGACTGGGCGATCATCTCCTCGGCCTGGTCGCTGTCGTTCTGCACGTCCCGTACGTCCTCGACGCGGTTCTGCAACTGCGAGACGGTGATGCGCTCGTCGTCGCCGAGCACGGCCGCGGCTCCCGCGCGGGGTTCGGTGCCGCACGAGCTGAGCAGCGGCACGGCCGCGACGAGCGCGGCGGTGGTTACGGCGAGCGCGATCCTGCGCATGGCTGCCTCCTGGGCGGCTTTCCTGCGGCGGCGTGCCACTTCGTGATACGGATCACGATCTTATGCAAGGGGCGCCCGGCGCCACCACTGCTAAGGCATGACTTGTCTGTTCGGCCGTCATTCATGTTCCGTACACCGCGGCACAAGAAGGTTCGGCAGTGACCGTATCCGACGTGCCGGTGCAGCCGGCAGCCGCCTCCGTCTCACCGCCCCCGCACACCGCCGCCGCACCGCCCGCCGCACCGCCCTCCCGGCCGCGCGGCGGCCACCGTTACGACGTGGACGTGATCCGGCTGCTGTGCGCCTGCGGCGTCATCCTGGGGCACACCGGCTCGGAGTTCATCGACGCCGTCGGCCGCCGGGAGGCGAACGGCGCCGCCGCGTACTGGGCGGGCATGACGGCCGACGCGCTCAGCCGGTTCGCCGTCCCCATGTACTTCGCGATCGCCGGCTGGGCCGTCCTCGCCGGCGCCCCGCCGCGCGACGGGTGGCGCCTGGCGCAGCGCATGGTGCGCATCGTCGTCCCCATGGCCGTGTGGACGGTCCTCTATCTGCTGTGGGGCAGGTGGCAGGAGACAAATGAGGACCCCCTGCGGGACCTCGCCGTGGACGCGGCGTTCGGGACCGTACGCCCCGCGTACCACCTCTGGTACCTGTACGCCTACGTCCCCGTCGTCCTCCTCCTCGGCTTCGTCGTCCTGCTGCGCGCCGGCCGGCGCCCGTGGTGGCTCGGCGCGGTGCTCCTCGGCTTCGCGCTCGGCCCCGGCCTGCTGGCCGACGCCGGCCGGGCCACGGGCTGGGGCACGCCGTCATTCGGCTGGGGGTTCGGCGTCTACTCGCTCGTGTACGCGGCCGGGGGCGCCCTGCTGTTCTCGCTGCGCCCGCGGAGCGGGCGGGGCGTACGCGCGCTGTGGCTGGGTGCAGCGACGGCGGCGATGCTGGGCGTCCTCGTCTACCAGACGCAGGTCAGCTACGTGATCCCCAACGCCCATGTGCTGGTCGCGGTCTTCACAGGCGCGGTGCTGCTGGCGCTGACCCGGGTGCGGGTGCGCGAGCGGTGGCGCCCGCACCTGAAGCGCGTCGCGGGGGCGGCGTTCGGGGCGTACCTGGTGCACCTGATGGTGATCAGGACCCTGGCGGAGCCGCTGGTGTCGGCCGACCTGGGCGGGGCGGAGGCGGTGGCGCTGACGGCGGGGATCTGGGCGGCGAGCGTGGTGCTGTCCTTCGGCGCGGCGCTGCTGTGGCAACGGCTGGGCCTGCGGCGGCTGCTGGGGTAGGGCGGGCTCGCGGGAGGCGGCGCGCGGGCCGGGTGGCGCGTGCCGGTGCGGGCCTTCTCCTGCCCGTACGCACCCGCCCCTACGGCTTCGTCAGCGCCCTGCGCACCTTCCCCAGCGCCCTGCGGGCCTGCGGGACCCGGCCGAGGTTGCCGCCCGGCAGCCGCAGCGCCGTCAGCCGCTTGCCCTTGAAGTACGGGCGCGTGGCGGCGTCCAGGTGCACCGCCAGCCACTCCTGCGCACGCGCGCGCAGCCGCGGGTGGTTGTCGGCCTGCATGCAGTACCCCACCGCCGTGAGCAGCCCGGCGAGTTGGGCGGTGTCCCGCGCCGGGCGGTCCGGCCCGCCCAGCTCCGGCACGATCGAGTCCACGAGGGTGACAGGGATCCGGTTGCTGTTCTGGTACGGGGTCAGCCGCTCCAGTAGCGTGTCCGTGCCGACCCGGGCGACGGGGATGCCGTACAGGGTCGCCGCGGTGAGCATCGCCGTGGAGAAGCAGCCGACGACCAGCCGCGGGCGCAGCGTGCCGTACAGCGCCTCCGCGAGCATCGGCTCTTCCTGCACCGTCAGCGTGACGCCCGCGTCCGCGGCGGCCTTCTGCAGCACCGTGGAGTAGCGCGCGGGGGCCGTGGGGTGGGGCTTGAAGAGGACCGCGCGGTGGCCGGCCGCGGCGGCGCCGCGCAGCATCCGCTCGTGCAGCGCCTCCTCCTCGGCCTGGCTGAGGATGTTGAGCGCGGCGAGGTACTGGCCGAGGAGTACGGCGGTGGGCGCGCCGTCGCCGTCCGCGGGCAACGCGGGCGTCGCGGCGGTCACTTCGTCGAGCACCGCGCGGAACGCCCCGTTCGGCACCACCTCCGCCGGCACCCCGTACTCGGTGAGCAGCAGCGGTTCAAGGCCCGGCACGAGGTCCAGGTGCAGCAGCCGCTGCACCCGGCAGGCCACGTGCTGCGGCAGCCGCTCGCGGGTCGGGCCGTAGCTCATCAGCCCGTCCGCGTACACGTGCACGCCGGCGTCGGCGAAGATCGCGACAAGCGCCTTGGCGGGCGGCGCGGTCACCGACTCGACCACCAGGTCCAGCGGCCCGTCGCCGAGGTCCCAGGCGCGGCGCAGCAGCCGCTGCAGCAGCGGCGCGTCGCCGCCCTTGGGGTGCCAGGCGGCGGGGTGGTGCGGGCGGATCTCGTGGTTGTAGTCCAGCACCTCGTCGAAGCGGGCGGAGACCTGCGTCCAGCCGTGCATCTCCGCGATCCGGGTCGCGGTCTCGGGTACGGGCGCGTTGTTGGCGACGAGCAGGATGCGGCGGGCCGCGGCGCGCGGCCCGAACCGCCCGGCATCCAGCGCCGCGGCGAGCGTCGCCGCCCCGTACAGCGTGGAGACTTCGAAGATCTGGGTGCGGTGCTCGTGCACGGCTCAGGCGACCCTTTCCGGCTTTCCCGTCCTGTCCTGCCTGTCCTGCTTCTCCGTACCGCCCGGCTTCCCGGGCTTTCCCCGCCCCGACGCGCGCAGTTGGCGCAGCATGCGCGCGCGCTGGTCGTCCATGCCGCGCAGGGTCTCCTCCAGCACGTCCTGCGGCATGCGGCGCAGCGCCTCGGCCGAGGCGCGCTCCAGCCGTCTGGCCAGACCGGGCTCCAGGCGCTCGGAGTTGCCGCGGTGGAAGGCGATGAGGGCGCAGTAGGTGCGTACCGCCTTGGGCAGGAAGCGGTCTGCCTCGGGGTCGGCGAGGACGGCGTCGAGCATCGCGTCGTGCGCGGGGATGAAGTCGAGCTGGCGGTCGTCGCTGATCTGCGTGAGGGAGGTCTTGACGCCGCGCCGGTAGAAGACGCCGAGCAGGCCGGTGACCGCGAAGGTCTCGGCGGTCAGGTGCAGCGTCCAGGTCCACAGCCGGTCCTCGGCGGTGCGCAGGTCGGCGGCGAAGCGCCGGGCGCCGTCCTGGAACAGCCGGCGGTGGTATATCCCGGCCCAGACGAAGGGGTAGTCGACCATCGTTTCGAGATGGGCCTGGCCGATGCCGTCGCGGGCCGCGAGGATCGTGTCGCGGCGGCGGGCGGGGGCGCGGCGCACGACGCGGTCGCGGCCGTTGGACTGTACGTGGTCGGTGCGGACGAAGTCCGTGCCGTACCGGTCCATGGCGGCGACGAGGTCGTCCAGGTAGCCGGGCGCGTACCAGTCGTCGCCGTCGAGGAACGTCAGATAGTCGCCTTCGGCGGCGTCGATGCCGCTGTTGCGGGCGCGGGCGATGCCCTGGTTGGTCTCGTGCCGGATCACCCGCGCACCGGGCAGCGTCCGCGCGGCGCTGTCGACTATCTGCGCGGTGGCGTCCGTCGAGCAGTCGTCGACGAGGATGAACTCCCGGTCGGAACGGGCGTTGCGGGCCAGGCTGCGCAGGGTGTCCTGGGCGAAGTCCTGCACGTTGTGGAGGGGCACGATGACCGACAGTTTGGGCACTTCGCAAGGCTAAACGCGCGCCCGTGCACGCGGTTGCCGCCGAAGAGTCCAGCGGGTGAACACTCGGTGCCCGCCCTGCGAACGTGTGCCGTTCCTCCGGCTTCGTACGGGGACGCCGTCCGGCGGGTACGGGGCCCGCTCACGCCCCGCGCCGCCGCTGCGGCGGCACGCCGCGGCTCACGGCGGTCTCCCGCTCCATGCGCGAGAGCTTCTCGGGGTTGCGCACGAAGTACACGCCGGTGACGTAGCCGCCCTCGACCCGCATCGACAGCACGCAGTCGATCTCCCCGCCGTCGCGCAGGAGCAGCCCCGCACCGCCGTTGACCCGCGTCACCTCGACCGAGCGGGGTCCGAGGCGCTTCCACAGCCCGGCGCTCAGCAGGGCGGCCAGGCTGGCGAACCCCACGACCGGCCGGGTCAGGGCGCGCCTGACGCCCCCGCCGTCGCTGAGGGCGACGACGTCCGGGGCCAGGATGTCGAGCAGGCGCTGGATGTCGCCGGTCTCCACCGCCCGCGCGAAGGCGTCGAGCGCGGCCCGGGTCTCCGCCGGGGAGGCGGTGCCGCGCGGCCGGCGCGCGGCGACGTGCGCCCGCGCCCGGTAGGCGGTCTGGCGCACCGCGCCCGGGGTCTTGCCGACGGCTTCCGCGATCTCGTCGTAGGACAGGTCGAAGACCTCGCGCAGGACGAACACCGCCCGCTCGACGGGCGCGAGCGTCTCCAGCACCAGCAGCATCGCCATCGACACGCTGTCGGCCAGTTCGACGTCCTCGGCGACGTCGGGTGCGGTCAGCAGCGGCTCGGGCAGCCACGGCCCGACGTAGGACTCCTTGCGCCGGCTGAGGGCGCGCAGGCGGTCCAGTGCCTGCCGGGTGACGATCCGTACGAGGTACGAGCGCTCGTCCCGCACGGTCGCCAGATCGACGCCGATCCACCGCAGCCAGCTCTCCTGCAGGACGTCCTCCGCGTCGGCGGCCGACCCGAGCATCTCGTAGGCGACGGTGAACAGCAGGTTGCGATGGGTGACGAACAGCTCGGTCGCCCGGTCCTCGGCACGGCCGGGGCGCTCGTCCGTGGCCGTCGTCCGTCCGCCGTGCCCGCTCATGCCCGACCCCTGTCTGTCCGGTTCCGCATCACCCACTAGACGCCGCTCACCGCCGTTTTGTCACACCGCGGGCGGTGACCCTCGTCACCCTCCGCGCGCTGTGACAGAACCCGGGGCGCCGGCGTCTGGTGACCGTCAGGACGCCGCGCCCTCAGCGGGCGCGGCGGACACCACCGCGAGCGAGGACGGACTCATGGAAAGCACGAAGGCGCAGGCCCCGGCGGCGGATACGCGCCGCTGGGCCGCGCTGTTCTTCATCGGACTGGGGCAGCTTCTGATCGTTCTGGACCTGACGGTCATGAACATCGCGCTGCCGTCGCTCCAGCGGGATCTGGAGATCTCCGACGGCGACCGGCAGTGGATCATCACCGCGTACACGCTGGCCTTCGGCAGCCTGCTGCTCCTCGGCGGCCGGATCGCCGACTACACCGGCCGCAAGCGGGCCTTCCTCATCGGGCTCCTCGGCTTCGCCGCGGCCTCCGCGCTCGGCGGCGCGGCGGACGGCTTCGCGGTGCTGCTGAGCGCCCGCGCCCTGCAGGGCGGGTTCGCCGCGCTGCTCGGCCCGGCCGCGCTGTCGCTGGTGAGCGTCACCTTCACCGAACCCGGGGAACGCGCCAAGGCGTTCGGGGTCTGGGGCGCCATCACCGCCGCGGGCGGCGCGCTCGGCCTGCTGGCCGGCGGCGCGCTGACCGACTATCTGGACTGGCGCTGGTGCCTGTACGTCAGCGTCCCGGTCGCCCTGGTCGCGGCCGTCGGCGGGCGGGCGATGCTGACCGAGTCGCGGAGCGGGGAGCGGGCCCGCTTCGACATCCCCGGCGTGCTGCTGGTGACCGGCGGGCTGGTCGCGCTCGTGTACGGCACGAGCCAGGCGGAGGCCGACGGCTGGCGCTCGATGACCGTCCTCGGCCCGCTGGCCGGCGGCGCGCTGCTGCTCGCCGCGTTCGCCGTCGTCGAGAGCCGGGTGGCCCAGCCGATGCTGCCGCCGCGCCTGGTCGCCGACCGGACCCGCGGCGGCGCCTGCCTGAGCGTGGGCCTGGCCGCGGTCGCCATGCTCGGGGCGTTCCTGTTCATGACGTACTACCTGCAGGTCGTCAAGGGATACTCGCCGGTCAGGACGGGCGTGGCCTTCCTCCCGATGACCGTGGTGGTCCTCGTCTCGGCCGGCGGGATCGCCTCCCGGCTGCTGCCCAGGGTCCCGCCGCGGGTGCTGATCGTGCCGGGCATGCTGCTGATCGCCTCCGGGATGCTGTGGCTGCGCACCATGGAGACCGGCACCGCCTACGCCCGCGGCGTGCTGGTCGCGGGACTCCTGCTCGGCTTCGGGGTGGGCCTGATCATGCCGGTGGCGTTCAACTACGCCACCCACGGGGCCGACCAGCGCGACGCGGGCATCGCCTCGGCGACCGTCAACACCGCCCAGCAGGTCAGCAGTTCGGTCGGCACCGCGCTGCTCAACACCATCGCCGCCAGCGCGACCGCGGACTACGCGGCCGACCACGCCGGCGCGCGGGGCGGGAGCCCGGCGTTCGCGAAGGAGGCGATGCTGGAGGGATTCGCGACGTCCGCCACCTGGGCGGCGGGGATCCTCCTGACGGGCGCGCTGATCGTCGCCTTCCTGATGAACACCCCGCGCCCGGCCCCGCCGCGGCCGGCGGACCCGGCCGCCGCGGAGGCCGGATCCGACCGCCTGATGAAGCGCGTTCACCCGTCACGATGACGGCGGCGCAGCGCGGTGCCTGCGGGCAGGCACCCGCTCCATGCGGGTCCAGCCCTTCCAGCCCCTCTCCTCCAGGATCGCCAGGAGTCGCCTGGCGCCCGGTGAGGAGTTGGCCGCGGTGGAGTCCAGCAGGTCGACGAACTGGTCGTCGAAGCCGTCGACGCCCGTCTCGCCGGCCTCCTCGGCGTCGGTCATCAGGCGCTCCAGGATGTCGGCGATCGCGACCACCCGCGCCTCGTCGACCGGCCAGTCGAGTGCCCCGCTGAGGAGGCTGTAGAGCTGCACCATGGCGGGGTTGTCCAGTTCCTCGTGCTTCTTGGCGATCACGGCGTCGATCACGTGCGGCACCTGGGCGGCGATCATGATCCAGGCATCCCGCTCCATCTCGATGTACCACTCCTCGACGCCGAGACCGCGCAGCCGGTCGAGGAAGTCCACCACGCTCTGCGGGAGCGCCAGGTGCTCTCCGGCGGCGAGCCGGGCGAGCCGGCGGCGGCTGTCCTGGAGCCGGCGGATCTCGGCACGCAGATCCTTGTCGATCTCCCGGACGCCGCCGGCGAACTCCTCCGGGCCGGCGTCGAGGAGTTCCTGCACCCTGGCCAGCGGCACGCCGGCATCGGCCAGGGTGCGGATCCGGATCAGCCGCACGACCGCGGCGGCGTCGTAGGTCCGGTACCCGGACCGGTCGCGCTCGGGCTCGGCCAGCAGCCCGATCTTGTGGTAGTGGCGCACCGCCCGTACCGTCACCCCGGCGTACGCCGCCAACTGGCTGATGGTGAGCATGGGACTCAGCCTGCCTCCTCAGGCGGCCTTCCGGCGATGGGCGCTCATCGCGAAGGCGTACGCCACGACGAGGATGCCCAGGCACCACGCGAGCGCGGTCCAGACGTCGCCGCCGGCCGACTGCTCGGTGAACAGCGCACGGATCGTGTTGACGATCGACGTCACCGGCTGATTCCCGGCGAACCAGCGCACCGGGCCGGGCATCGTCTCCGGGGGTACGAACGCCGAGCTGACGAACGGCAGGAAGAGAAGCGGGTAGGCGAACGCGCCCGCGCCCTCGACCGACGACGCGGTGAGCCCGGGGATCACGGAGAGCCAGGTCAGCGCCAGGGTGAACAAGAGCAGGAGGCCCGCGACCGCGAGCCATGCCGCCACTCCCGCCCCCGAGCGGAAGCCCATGAGCACCGCGACGCCCACGACGAGGACGAGTGCGATCACGTTGGCGACCAGAGACGTGACGACATGGGCCCACAGCACACCCGAGCGCGCGATCGGCATGGACTGGAACCGCTCGAAGATCCCGCTCTGCACATCGGTGAACAGCCGGTACGCGGTGTAGGAGACGCCCGACGCGATGGTCATGAGCAGAATGCCGGGCAGCATGTAGTTCACGTACGAATCCGACTCGGTTTCGATGGCGCCGCCGAACACGTAGACGAAGATCAGCATCATGGCGACCGGCATGAGGACGGTCGTGATGATGGTGTCGATGCTGCGTGTGATGTGCCGCAGGGTCCGCCCCGTGAGCGCGGCGGTGTCGCTGAAGAAGTACGCGGTCATCCCTGTCCCCCCGTGGCCGCGCCGGCGGCGTCGCTCCTGTCGCTGGTCTTGTCGCTGGTCTTGTCGCTGCTTCTGCCGCTGCCGATGACCGCGAGGAAGATCTCCTCCAGGGTCGGCTGCTTCTCGACGTACTCGACCGTGGCGGGCGGGAAGAGCTGCTTGAGCTCGGCGAGAGTGCCGTTCACGATGATCCGGCCCGCGTGGAGGATCGCGATCCGGTCGGCCAGTTCCTCGGCCTCCTCCAGATACTGCGTGGTGAGCAGCACCGTCGTCCCCTGGCCGGCCAGTTCCCTGACCGCATCCCACACCTCGATGCGCGCCTCGGGGTCGAGCCCGGCCGTCGGCTCGTCCAGGAAGATCACCGGCGAATCCCCGATGAGGCTCATCGCGATGTCCAGCCGGCGGCGCATCCCGCCCGAGTACGTGGCCACGCGCCGCCCGCCCGCCCCGCTCAGCGAGAAGCGCCTGAGCAGGTCGTCCGCGACCGCGCCCGGGTCGTCGAGGTGGCGCAGCCTGGCGACGAGGGCGAGGTTCTCCCGGCCGCTGAGGATCTCGTCGACGGCCGCGAACTGCCCGGTGAGACTGATGGACTCCCGCACGTCAGCCGGCTGCGCGGCGACGTCGAAGCCGTTGACGCGCGCCGTCCCCGCGTCGGCCTTCAGGAGCGTGGCGAGGATCCGCACGGTCGTGGTCTTGCCCGCCCCGTTGGAGCCCAGCAGGGCGAAGATGCTGCCCCGCGCCACGTCGAAGTCCACGCCGCGCAGCACGTCGAGTGCCCCGTACGACTTCTCCAGCCCCCGCACGAGCATCGCCGGACCGGCGATCGTCTCGGCCGTCATGGTCATCCGCCTCCTTCGCAGAGCTGCGCCACGCGGCTGCGCGGCCGTCCCTGACGGAAGGATGGAGGGTTGACCCGGCGTCAAGGTCAAGCCGGCCCCGCCCCACGCCCCTGCCGTCGGCGGCCCGGCGACGGCGAAGGCCACAGCTCCCGGCTCGGGCGCTCGGCGCGGATCCCGGGGATCGCGGGGCCTAGCGGAAGGCGGCGACGTGGCGCCGGGCCCAGTCGGCGAAGGTGCGGGGTGCGCGGCCGAGGAGCCGCTCGACGTCGGGGCTGATGCGCTGCTCGGCGGGGGTGGGTTCGCCCAGGATGGTCAGCGTGGTCTCGGCCACGGGCTCGGGCATGAACCGCAGCATCTGTGCGAGGGCCTCGTCGCGGGTCTGCTCGATGAACCGGACGTGTTCGCCGAGTGCATCGGCAATCGCCTCGGCCCGCTGGCGGGGCGTGCTGAGGGCGGGCCCGGTCAGCTCGTATATCTGTCCGGCGTGGCCGTCCTCCCGCAGGGCTGTGGCGGCGACCTCGGCGATGTCGTCCGGGTCGATGGTCGGCAGGCCGATGTCGGCGAACGGCGCGACGGCGGTCCTGCGGGCGCGGACCGACTCGGCCCAGGCGTACGTGTTGGAGTTGAACCCTCCGGGCCGCAGGATCGTCCAGTCCATGGACGACTGCTGGACGGCGTCCTCGATGGAGCGTCCCACGTCCCCGTGAGAGGCCGATTGCGGTCGGGTCGCGACTCCTTGGGAGGACAGCAGGACGACCCGCCCGACGCCGCCGGCCTTGGCGACGTCGAGGATGTCCCGCGGTCTCAGCAGGTGTGCGCTGGGGCCGCCGCTTTGCAGGAACAGCGCGTCGGCTCCGTCGAGAACGGGCCGAAGGCTCTCAGGATCGACCAGATCCGCCCGCGCGTACGGGACGCTCTCCGGCACGTCCCCGTCCGAGACCCCCCGGGATGTCGCGGTCACGCGCGCACCCGCTGCCGCGAGGGCCTGCACGAGCGATCGGCCGACGTTACCCGTCGCACCCGTCACTACGAACATGAACAACTCCCGTGTCAATTCGGCATGGTTTCCCCGCCCGAGACGCGGGCGGGGCCGCCGCGGAGACCTGCTCTCCGGACGACACGGGGACGCTAACACCGCCGATATAGTAGGTACCTATAGGAAAGTGACTATCCCGAGGGGTGTGTATGGCCGGTGACGCCGACCGGGCGGCAGCCGCTGCGACCGACCCGGAACTCGCCTGTCCGACCAGTGCGGTCGTGGACATCGTGTTCAGCCGGTGGACCACGCCGATCCTGTGGACTCTCCACATGCACGGCCGGCAACGGTTCGTCGAGCTGGAACGACGGATCGGCACGATCACACCGAAGGTGCTGACCCAGCGGCTGCGTCAGTTGGAACGCGACGGCATGGTCGTGCGTACGTACCATCCGGAGGTCCCCCCTCGGGTCGAGTACGAGATCAGCGAGCTGGGCCGCAGTCTGGCCCCGCTCTTCGCGCACCTCGCCGAATGGGCTGCCGGCAACATGGACAAGGTCGAGCAGGCCCGGCACGACTACGACACCCCGGCTGGGCAACGTCAGACGTGACAGCGCCACAGGCCGGTTCACCTTATCCGCCGCACTGGGCAAGCATCGTCTGCTTGTCCGCCGCCGTCACGGGCAGCTCGTACGCGAGCGCGACCTGCGCGAACCGTACGCCGTACGCGCAGCGGATCCCCTCCTCCGGAGGCAGCCACTCCGCCGGGCCCGAGTCGCCCTTCGAGGAGTTCGTGCCGCCGTCGACCGCGAGGAGGTTCAGCGGGTCGTTCGCCAACTGCCGGCGCTTGTCCTCCGCCCACGTCGCGGCGCCCATCTGCCACGCGTACGACAGCGGCACCACGTGGTCTATCTGCACCTCCATCGAGGAGGACGGGCCGCGCTCAAAGGCGATGACCCGGCCGGCGTACGGATCCGCCAGCTCCATGGTCTCCACCGTGCAGTCGTCGCCGCTCCGCAGCCGGACGTCCTGTCCGTCCCGGCGCAGGAGGTCGTTGCGGGTGTCGCAGCCGTTGCCGGCCAGCGGTATCCCGTCCGCGGTGTCCAGCCAGGCGTAGCCGAACTCGTCGCGCTCGTAACCGGCGGCGGATCCGGGGTTCTTGGCGGTGAGCCGGCCGATGACGCCGCGGGCGGCCTCGCGGTCGGCGGCGGTGGTCAGGGGGGCGAGGCCGGGGGCGGTGCCGTCGGGGTTGTCGAGAGGGGAGGCGGCGCGGCCGGGGGTGGCGGGGGCGCTGCCGCTCGGGGGCTTGTCCGCCGGGGGGCCGTCGGCCGCGGTGTCACAGCCGGCGGTCAGCGTCACGGTCGCCGTCGAGGCGGCGAGGAGCAGCGGCAGCAGGCTGCGTATGCGTATGCGTATCAAGGGACTCGCCGTATTCGTATCAAGGCACTCGCCCTCCCCGTCCGAGCCGGGACCCCGGCCGGGCCCCGGCTCCGCATGCTAACGGCCGGCTACGGATAGACCTCCGCCCGGTCGACGGACACGAACGCCGCGCCCGAGTCGGGGTTCTTGTCCCCCGTCACCCGGATCCGTACCGTGTGCTCGCCGCGCGGCAGCACCGGGCTCACCCACTGCAGTTGCTCCCCGACGCGGGGGCTGCCGTAGTAGTCCACGTGCTGCTCCGCGCCGCCGTCCACGGAGATCGCGGCGATGCCGTTGCCGGTGTCCTTGACGGACAGCAGCGCCAGCCGCGTACCGGTGAAGCGGAACGTGGCGGTCGCGCCGGCCTCCTGGCTCCAGTGGTCGTTGCCCCAGAAGCACTGCACGGCGCAGCCGCTGCCGGAGTTCCAGTTGCCGGTGTACGTCACCTGCGGGTCGGTGTCGTTGAGGGCCGTCGTGCCGGGGCCCGGGTCGCCGGCGGGCAGATCGATGGTGGCGCCTGCGGCCACGGGCGTGCCGAGGTCGGGGCGGCCGTCCGCGGTCCAGCCGATCTTCTGCACCCGGGTGGTGCGCCAACTGTAGGTGTACGTCGTCGTGTTCTTGGCGTGGTACGCGATCCAGTCCTGGCTGCCGTCGGGGGACTTGAAGAAGAAGTGGTGCCCGGGGCCGTAGACGCCCGCGCCGTCGTTGCGCGCGAACATCGGGCCCGGCTCCTGGCGCCAGGCGGCGGGGGCTGGGGGTACCCCCACGCCCTCAGGGCGTAGGGGGAGGGTTCGCGCCGGGGGCGAGGGACTTGGCCCAGATCGCGTAGTCGGGCTTGCCGGTGTCGCAGGCGGAGTAGGTGAGGTAGAGCCGGCCGGCGGCGTTGTGCAGCGGGGTGGGGCCCTCGCGCACCTCGGGGCAGTTGCCGTCCGCGGGGAGGTGGACCCGGCCGCCGGAGAGCGTCCAGGGGTTGGCCATGGGGGCGACGAAGAGCTGGTTGCCGACGCCGTCGTCGCGCTGGCCGCTCCAGGCGAAGTACAGCTTGCCGTCGTGGCGGAAGGGCTCGCCGTCGATGGCCCAGCGGTCGTTGTTGAAGTCGGCGACCTTGGCCTTGAAGTGGTACGGGCCGAGCGGGTCGGCGCCCTCGGACTCCAGCACGTACATGCGGTGGGTGGCGTCGTTGCCGTCGCTGGCGGTGTAGTAGAGGTACCAGCGCCCGCCGTCCCGGAAGAGGCCGGGGGCCCAGATCTGCTTGTTGCGGGAGGGGTCGCTGTCGCGCCAGACCTCGTGCGGAGCGGCGGTGAGGAGGGTGGCGACGGAGGGGGACTTCCACATGCGGATGGCGTCGCCCTGGGTGGTGGCGACGTAGTAGTTGCCCTGGTGTGTGACGAGGGTGGGGTCGGCGCCGGTGTTGACGGGGTTGCGGAACTGGCCGGCGGCGGCGGGGCGGTCGGCTGCCGGGTTGGTGGAGGCGGGGGCCGGGTCCGGGGCTGCTGCGGCGCGGTCGGCCGCGGGGCCCTCGTCGGCCGCCGCGGGGCCGAGTCCGGCCACCACGGCGACGGCGAGCAGCGTCGCGGCCAGGGCCGGCCAGCGCCGGCGGCGGAGTCTGCGTACGGCGTGGGTCACGGTCCGAACCTTCCGTGCGATGCCTGTGGGGGTGGTGCGCGGGAGGGTGCCACGAAGTTTGTAGCGGAGATTTCAACGTTGTACAACCCGCCGCGGCGCGGGCGCCCTTGGCGCCCGGGACGTACCCAGGTGCCACAGCAGCGCCACCCCGGTGACCCCCGCTGCCACCGGCCCCAGCCCCGCCGGGCTCAGCCCGGACCACTTCTGCGCCAGCCCGCCGAGCCCGCCGCCGAGCGCCATCCCCGCGTACAGCGCGGAGGAGTTGAGCCCGAGCAGGACAGGCGCGGCGGCCGGGCCGAGCGCGACGAGCCGGTGCTGCTGCGGCACGACGACGAAGCCCACGGCCACGCCCCAGACCACCGCCCAGACCAGCGCGGGTATGAGGGCGCGGGTCGCCAGGGGGGTCAGCGCGAGCGCGACGACGGCGAGCGCGAGCGCCCCGGTGACGACGTGGGCGGGGTCGCGGCGGTCGACCAGCCGCCCGGCGGCGGTGTTCCCGGCCAGCACGCCGACGCCCCAGGCCAGCAGGGCCAGGGTCAGCAGCGGCTCGTCGCCGTCGGTGGCGTCGTGCAGGGCGGGGGCGACGTAGGTGTAGAGCGTGTACGCGCCCAGGAACGCCAGCGTCGTCACCGTCAGCAGCGCCGGCACCCGGCCGCCCTGCGCCAGCGGGCGCAGCCGGTCGCGGAGCGTCGCGGCCGGCAGCCGTACGGCGGGCAGCCCGACGGCGACGCCGGCCGCCGCCACCAGCCCGGTCCCGGCGACGGCCCAGAGCGTGACCCGCCAGTCGGCGCTGCCGATCAGCGTGCCGAGCGGCAGCCCGAGCGCGGTCGCCAGCGTCAGCCCGCCGAGCACGAACGCCAGCGCCCGGCCGCGGCGTTCGGGCGGGACGATCGCGGCGGCGGTGCTGGAGGCGGCGGAGTTGATGACACCGGCGCCCACGGCGGTGGCGACGCGGGCGGCCATGGCGGTCCCGTAGCCGGGGGCCAGGGCGGTGGCGGCGTTGCCGGCGGCGAAGACGCCGAGCGCGATCAGCAGGGTCGTACGCCGGTCGAGCCCGCCGGTGAGCGCGCCGACGACCGGCGCGGACGCGGCCATCGTCAGGGCGAAGACCGTGACGAGCTGCCCGGCCGCGGCCGTCGACACCCCGAGATCGGCGGCGATGACGGGCAGAAGTCCCGCGATGACGTAGCTGTCGGTGCCGACGGCGAAGGTCGCGAGGGCGAGGGGGAAGAGCTTTCTGGTCACGGAACGGCACTGTAAGCAATACATGGATGGTTGTCCATGTATCCATGCGTGGGTAGGGTGGGGGCAGACGCCGGAAGGAGCAGGGAAGACGATGCGCGAGGTGTCCCAGCCCGCGGCCGAGGCGATCCGGATGGTGGACGTGCTGCGCGCGCTCTCCGACCCGGTGCGGCTGGAGGTCGTGCTACGGCTCGCCGCGACCGGCGAGGAGAGCTGCAACGCCATCGGCGGCGACCTCGACGTCCACCAGACGACGATGTCGCACCACTACCGGGTGCTGCGCGAGGCGGGCGTGACGTGGACGACGGTCCAGGGCCGGACGCGGCTGGTACGGCTGCGCCGGGACGACCTGGACGAGCGGTTCCCGGGCCTGCTGGACTCGGTGCTGAACGGCGCGGCACCGGCGGAAGCGGCGCCGGCGGACGGCGGCGGCGCCCGGCGTTGAGCAGGACCTCCCCGGGCCCGTACGCCAATGCGGCAGGGGGCGCCCGGACGGCCCGCCGCCTTCCGTGGCGGCGGGCCGCGCTCATGCCCTTCCTTTCCGGCGCTACTCCGCCGCCCGTGCCGGAGACGCGCCCTGGATCGACAGCTCGTACGGGAACGGGTCCCCCACCCCGACCTCCCACATCGGGTAGTTGCGGTGCTGCGACGGGGTGGCCGCGACGACCAGCATCAGGTGCGTCTCGCCGCTCTGGAGGCTGAAGTCCGCCGTCTGACCGGGTGCGAAGGCGTTGCTGTACCTGACGGAGAAGTCGGGTTTCACCGCCGCCAGGCGGAAACGCCAGTCGGCACCGGAGAGGCCGGACCGGCCCTGGAGCTGGACGGACACCTGGCCGCCGCCCGGGTTCAGCTGGATGACGTTGTGCCCGTACTGGTGCGGGGCATCGCCGTCGGCGATGCGGTAGACACCGCCGCCCAGGCTCTGCAGGGGATCGGTGTGCAGCGGGCGGTAGCTCTCGCCGCCGCGCCAGAAGTCACTGCGGATGGCGGCGCCGTCGGCGAAGTCGTAGACGACCTGCCGGGACGTGTACTCGGCGATCAGCCCGGCGAACTCCTGGTGATCGAGGCCGAGGACCCGCTTGATGGTGTCGATCGGGTGCTCGCCCTGCTCGGCCTCGTACCAGAGCCGGTCGACCGCCTCCGGCCCGTAGAGGTCCCGGATGGTGGTGAACAGCATCCAGTCGCCGTAGTACGTCTCCTGGGAGAGCCACCGGCGGTGCTGGCGGTCGACGTAGTAGCCGGATCCGACGACCACCTCGGGGCGCTTCATCCGGGCCATGTAGTTGGCGTGGGCTTCCCACACCGGCCCGGACACCGGGTTGCCGGCGCCCCAGCCGCCGCCGTGACCGGCCTCGATGTTGAGGTCGACGGCGTAGTTCTGGAGGACGTGGGTCAACTCGTGCGACTCGACCCAGTCGTCCCAGATCTTGTCGTACGGCAGGCACATGTGCCCCAGCCCGATGTCGTCGGGGCCGGCCCAGTTGGCCGGCGGCAGGAAGTCGCCGGACCAGGTCCCGCACAGATAGAGATTGATCTTGTACTGGGAGCCGACCCGGTGGTCCGCGGGATCGACGAACCCGACCTGGTTCACGTAGTAGTCGTAGATGTCGTCCATGTGGTCCGCGACCCACTGCGGGTAGTTGTCGAGCCCGCGGTTCGCCCTTCCCCACGCGACGGCGTCGACCGCGTCGCCCCAGCGGACGGCGAAGTGCTCCGACTCCGCTACGTATCCGGTCGCGGCCCCCGCGTCGATCATGAACTGCGGGATCCGGGTCTGCTTCACCGCCTGCACCTGCGCGTCCGGTGCCGCGCCTGCCGGGCCGGCCGTACCCGCTGGGCCGGCCGCACCCGCCGGACCCGAGGGGCCCGCGAGCACGAGAGCCGCGGCCGACGCGGCGGCGAGCGCGAGACCGCGCCGCCACAGGGCCCGTAAGCCGGACGTGTGTCGTCTTCGGGACATGGGATCACCTTTTCCGTCGTGGGGGGTTGCGGCAGCCCGACGGGTGCGGGGCTGCCGTCGGCTCAGGGGGTCTGGACGACCTGCCGCATGGTGCCGTCAGGGTCGAAGAACAGATCGTCGATGGCCACGGAGCGGCGGAAGTTGCCGCCGCCGGGAGCGCCGGCCGTGTGGTAGACCATGTGCCACCGGTCGCCGAACGCCATGATGGCCGGGTGGTTCGTCGTGGAGCTGACCTGGCCCAGCACGACTCCCCGGTGCGTCCAGGGGCCCGCGGGGCTGTCGGCGGTCGCGTACCTGATGCAGGCGTAGGCCGAGTCGGTGACGCAGTCGGCTCCGGAGTTCGAGGCGTAGGCCAGGTAGTAGACCCCGCCGCGCTCGAACAGCCAGGGCGCCTCCCAGAATCCCGTCAGGCCCGCCGGTTCGAAGACCCCGCCGTCGAGCGCGGTCATGGAGTCCTGGAGGCGCACCGCTCGGGGCTCCCAGTACGAGCCCCAGTACAGGTAGATCGCGCCGTCGTCGTCGATGAACACCGTCGGGTCGATGTTCAGCGAGGAGGAGCCGGGGGTGGCGTCCGAGATCAGCGGGCCGCCGATGGCGTCCCGGTACGGGCCGAGGGGGTCGTCGGCCACCGCGACGCCGATGTTCATCCACCCGCCGTCGGTGCGGCCGTCGACCGAGACGAACCAGTAGAACCGGCCGTCGGGCCCCTGCACCACCTCGGAGGCCCAGGCGTTGGCGCCGGCCCAGGCGAAGGTGTCGAGCGAGAGGATCGCCCCGTGGTGCTGCCAGGCGGCCGGGTCGTTCGAGGGGGACCGCGAGGAGAAGGCATGCCATTCGCGCATGACGAACTCCTGCTGGCCGGGCGCCGCTTCGTCGCGCCCGGTGAAGACGTACGCGGTGCCGTCGACGACGAGCGTGGCGGGGTCGGCGGTGTAGATGTCGGTGACGATGGGGTTGGCCGCGGGGCCGGTGCGGGCCGCGGTTTCCGCGGGGGCTTCCGCCGGGGTTTCCGCCGCGGCCACTCCGGCGGTGAGCAGTATGGCCGCGACTGCCGCGACCAGCCGGACGAACGGTCTCCGGTACGTCATCACGGTGCCTCCTCCTTGGCCCCGGTTTACGATCATGCTGAAACGGAGAACTGCGTTCGAAATCCCGGATGTACCGGGCTGTCCTCAGGTGCGCCAGTAGACGTTATAGCGGGTGTGGTGCGTACGGGCGAGGGGCAGCAGCGTGACGTCCTCGCCATCGGCGCGCGCGGTGAAGGTCATGGGGTCGGCGGCCTGCTGCTCGACCGAGCCGGCCGCCAGCCGCGGCATGGGGAAGCCGCTGCGGTCGCCGTACTGGCCGGCGAGCACGACCGGGCCGTAGAGCACCGCCTGCACGGCCGGGTCGTCGGGGGTGGGCTCCAGGACGACGCGCATCGGCAGCGAGACCTCGACGGTGTCGCCGGTCTGCCACTGCCTGTCCACGGCCGCCCAACTGCCGGGTGCCGGACGGTCCGGCAGCTCCTCGCCGTTGACGGCGACGACGGCACCCTCGGCCCAGGCCGGGATCCGGACCCGCAGCGTGTGCGCGGCGGCGCCGGCCTGGACGGTGAGGGTGGTCCCCGCCTGGTCGGGAAAGCCGGTGGTCTGCCGCCAGGTGATGCCCTGCTCCTGCCAGTGCACCTCGGAGGGGATGAAGAGATTGACGTAAAGGCCGTCCGCGCTGTGCGTGTAGACGGTGTCGGCGAACTTCGCGTGGGTCTCCATGCCGGTGCCGTGATCGCAGGAGAAGTTGTCGTAGTCCGTGGAGTACGCCTCCGGGTCGCTGCCCATGAAGCTGGGCTGCTGCTTGTACGCGCCGGGGGCCAGCCCGGTGTAGTAGATGTTGAAGCCGTGCGCGGAGTCGGGGTCCTGCTCGCCGAGCATCTGGTTGAACAGCGTGCGCTCGTAGTAGTCGAGCAGCTCGACGCGGTCGGGCTCGCCGAAGTGCAGCAGCCGGGTGAGCTTGAGCATGTTGTAGCTGTTGCAGTTCTCGCAGCAGCCGTTGCCGAGCTGCGAGGCGATGGCGCCGGGCTCGTGGAAGACCTCGCCGTTGCTGTTGCCGCCGATGACGTAGGTGTGGTCGTCGGTGACGATCCGCCAGAAGTTCGCCGCGATGGTGTGGTACCGGGGGGCACGGCCCTCCTCGTACAGCCGCTGCGCCCCCACCATCTTGGGGATCTGGGTGTTGGCGTGCAGTCCGTCGAGCCGGTCCTGGTTGGCCGCGAGGGGGTCGAAGACGACGTCGTGGGTGAAGCGCTCGGCGACGTCGAGCCAGCGGGCGTCGCCGGTGACGGCGTACAGGTCGGCGAGCACGTCGTTCATGCCGCCGTACTCGGTCTGCAGCACCCGCTGCATGTGGTCGTGGCTGAGCGCCGCCGTGCGCCGGTCGAGCCACCCCGCCTGGGCGAGGACGACGTCGAGCGCCTGCTGGCTGCCCGCGAGCCGGTACTGGTCGACGAGGCCGGCCATGATCTTGTGGATGGTGTAGTACGGCGCCCAGACGCCGCCTCCCGCCTCCAGCCGGTCGAAGAAGCTCTCCGGGTACGCGGACAGGTACCCCTGCCCGTAGCCGGCACCGGGCGAGGCGGCCTGGCACTCGGCCAGCGCGGCGACGAGTTCGTCACCCTTGGCGCGCATGGCCTGGTCGCCGGTGTGCGCGTAGGTGAGGGCGAGGCCGGAGAGCAGGTGGCCGGTGCTGTGGCCGCGCAGCTCGGTGTCGGGCGACTCCCAGCCGCCGCAGGGCTGGGCGGTTGTGGGCAGGCCGACGTTGCGGCGGAAGGTGTGCAGCAGGCGGTCGATGTCGACGAAGCTCAGGTAGGCGGTGTTACGCGACTGGTTGGCCCGGAAGGGGCCGTCGAGCAGGGAGACGGCGCTCGGCGGGAAGGGCGCCGCGGCGCGGACCGCGGCCGGCACCGCCCGACGCGGTCCGGACCCGGCGACGGTCGGCGTCGCCGCCGCTCCGGACCCGCCGAGCGCGACGGCGGCTGCGCCGCCGGTCGCCGTCGCGAGTAACTGCCTTCTGCTCGGGCGTGTGTTCATGGGGGGTGGCCACCTTCGTGACGTTGATTCTGGTTCGACATACCGGACAACGTACGGGATTTGGCACCCACCGAAGCTACTCCCGGCACGGGCAGTGTCAACCCGGAAGGCCCCACCCGCCGTTGAGCAGGGCCTCCCCCAGGTCCGTACGCCGGTGCATCACGCAGGGCCCGCGCCGCTCGGAGCGAACGAGCCCCGCCTCACGCAGGACGGCCGCGTGCCGGCTGGCGCTGGCGGGCGCGACGTACAGGGCGTCCGCGATCCGCCCCGTCGACATCGGCCGGTCGAGCAACTCCAGCACCCGGGCACGGGTGAGACCGATGAGCCGGACGAGGGAGTCACCGACGCGCCCCGGGGCGGCGGTCGCGGAGGTGGCCGGATCGGGCAGCCAGCCGGGCGCTGGGGCGAGCGGATGTACGAGCACCGGCGGCAATTCAGGATCGGCGAGGGCAACGGGCCTGCGGGTGCAGAAGAACGACGGGATCAGCGTCAACGGCCGCCCGTCGAGAGCAAACCCCCTGTTCACCGGGTACGCACACTCCAGCCGGTCCCCGCGCCAGGTCACCTCCGGCGCGTAACTGGAAAGCAGCCCCTCCGCCCCCTCCCGCAACGCCGCCTCGGCACGCACGGGCCGATCCGCCGCGGCAGCGGACCGGATCGCCTCCCGGTACGGCGCCACAGCCACCGCGTTGTACCGCCGCACCGCCTCCCCGAGCCGCCGCAGCGCCCCGGCATCCCCGTCAGCCAACCGCCGCGCCCCCCGCGGCGGTACGGCGTTGGCGCAGAGCAGCCCGATCTCCTTGCGCAACCGGGCCTTCGGGGTCCGCAGCACCTGCTCCAGCTCGGCGTCCAACGTCCCGCCACCGCCGCTGCCCGGCGTGAGAAAGTCCGGAAAGTACGCGGCCTCCGGACACAACCGCTGCAACGACGCCACGGTGCCGCCGAGCCCGGCGGCGCCCAGCTCGGCCCGTACCCGGCGCCGCCAGGGGTCGAGGGCCAGCGCGGCGTGGTCGGTCTGCAACGCCTGGAGGCTGAGGACGACTTCCCACATGGGACTGACGTCACCCGCCAGCCGCAGCCGGTTCAGATCGGCAGACGTGAACTCGATGTGAAGCATGATTCCCCCGTGGATGAGACGTGCGGTACACGGTCCCAGTTGCAGGGCAACTTCCCGCTCACACCGCGCCGTACGCCACGGGGGTCACGCGGACGGGGTCTCTCCGGCCATCAGCGGCCACCTCCCACGACCCGTACGCGCTCAGGCCACGCGCACCCCGCGATGCGCGGCCCACGCCTCCGCTGCCACCGTCAGCACCCGCAGCCGGTCCTCCTCGGGTCTGCGAGCGGCGAGCGCACGATTCATCCGCACGTTGGCGGCGGCGTAGGCGTCGAGGGCCTTCGGGTCGGCCTTCGCCCAAGCCGCACAGCGGGAGACCAGGGATTCGGCCGACTCAGCGCTGTGGCCGGCTGATACGAGTTGCACGACCAGCAGGGCCGGGTCGATGAACGCCGCCCCACGGGTGGGCCACGCCCAGTCGACCAGCCAGGTCCGGTCGGCGCCGACATGCAGGTTGCCGGGGTTGATGCCGGTGTGCAGCAGCGCGTCCCCCCGGAGCAGCTCTGCCTCGGCCTGATCGGCGGTGAACCGGTCCCAGCAGGTCTCCACCCAGTCCTGGGCGACCTCCGGCACGGGGCCCAACTGACTGAGACCGTCCACGGCGTCCACGACCGCGGGCAGGTCCGGTGAACCCGGCGCGAAGTCCGCCGGCCGCCCCTCCACGGCCTCGAAGGAGATGACGATCCACTCCTTGCTTTCCGCACACCAGCGCACGGCCGGGGAGACCGGCACGACGTACGGGTTGATCAGGCCCTCCCGAAGGATCGAGTCCCGCCGCCCGCCGGGCCGGTTGCGCATCGCCTTGATGAAGAACGGGCCCTCTTCGCACGCGACCAGCGCCGCGAAGTCCGAGCTGACCTCCCGGGAAGGCCGGATCTGTGTCGCCAGCTCACCCGTGTACGGCCTGATCAGCGCTCGGAGTTCGTCAATCGGAAGGCTGTCTGCCATGGATGTCAGCTCCTCGGTCCATACCTGATACCGGGGTACCCCGGGCTGCACTCGGCGTGGGCTCCAGCCATGGCCGGACTCCCGAGAATAGCGGCCAGAGGGGCTCGCCGGGCGCTACCCGCCGACCGCACGGGCGGCGGCGACGAGTTCCCTCGTTGCCGGGGCGACGTCCGCGGCGAACGTCTGAAGAAGCTCCGGACTCCCCACAGGCAGCAGATACCCGCTGGTGCCCGCTTCTACGGCCGGCTCGGCCAGTTGCTCGGGCCAGTCGGGCGGGGCGCCCTGCGGCCAGCCGCCCCGCCCCGGCGACACGTTGTACAGCCGTCGCACCTGCTCCGGTTTGCGACCGGCCTCCCACGCGGCCTCGTCGACCAGCAGTTGCCCCCGGGCCAGTCGGGGCGGCGGGACGTGGGGAACACTCGGCAGCCACCCGTCGGCCGCGGCCCCGGCGAGGCGCAGCATCCGCGGTCCCACCGCGCAGAGCCAGAGGGAGACGGGGTGCGCGGGCTGCGGGCCGGGGGCTGCGCCGTGCAGCGCGTAGTGGTGGCCGTCGAGGTCCACCGGCCCGCCGCCGGGGGTCCACAGCGCCCGTATGACGTCGAGGGCGGTCCAGGCGTCGAGGAGTTCGGGCCGGTAGGGGTGGTCGGGTACGGAGACCAGGTCGAGGCCGTACTGTCGGCGAGCCGGGCACAGCGTCACCTCGGCGGCGCACCTCAGCGGCCTGGGCAGCGACGAGACGCTCCGCCGCGCCTTCGCCCGCCACCTGGGCACCACGCCGTCCGCGTACCGCAGCCGCTTCGCGACCACCGGGCCGCAGCCGCCGCCGTAGGCCACCCTCCCCTACGGTTACGGGTCGTGACCGATACGGTCCAGCACCGGGCTGGACCTGTGCGGGGAGTCGGCTGCGGCGGGGCGGTGCCTGGTCCGGTACGGGCTCGGGGGGTGTTGCCGGAACGGCAAGGTTTCTCGCGGGATCCGGCCGCGCGGGCGACACTGCCCGCGTACCGGACGCCACCTGTCGAAAGGCACCCCATGGCCGCCCCATCCCGCCGCAGGGACACCCCGCCGCCGCGTACCGGAGGCACCGAGGCCGGGACGCTGCGCGGGTTCCTGGACTACCTGCGGACGTCGATCGCCGCGAAGGTCGAGGACGCCCCGGAACCGCAGGTGCGCACGGCCGGAGTCCCGTCGGGTACGAACCTGCTGGGCCTGCTGCACCACCTCACGTACGTGGAGCGCGCGACGTTCCTCAGCGAGCGGGTCACCGACTGGCCGGCGACCTTCGAGGCCCCGGCGGAGGCGAGCGTGGCGGAGGTCGTCGCCGGCTACCGCGCGGCGGTCGAGGGCGCGAACGGGGTCCTCGACGGGTGCGGGGACCTGGGCGCGCAGGTGCCGGGGCGGGGCGGGAAGGGGCCGAGCGTGCGGTGGGCGCTGACGCACATGATCGAGGAGACGGGCCGCCACGCGGGGCACGCGGACATCCTCCGCGAACAGATCGACGGCGCGACGGGCCGCTGACCGGGGGCACACAGCGGAGGGCGGAACGTACGGGATCCGTGGACCCGTAAGGCAGCGGGTACTGGCCCGTGCTCCGCGAGGCGCTGGAGCAGGGCAAGGTGGCGGGGCCGATGGTGCACGACGGGCGGGTCGCCGCGCTGTGCCGCATGCACGGCGTACGGGAACTCTGGTCCGCCGACCGCGACTTCAGCCGGTTCCCCGGGGTCCGGGTGCGCAACCCGCTCGCTGGGGAAGGCCCGTAAGCCCCCGGCGTGCGCGGTGCGACCGAGCACAGGACGCCTCCGTCAGCCTCCGTCCGCTTCCGTCAGCCTCCGTCCGCTTCCGTCAGCTTCCGTCAGCTTCCGTCAGCCTCCGTTCGCGGCCGAGCCCGCCGGCTGCCGTGCCTGGTTCCGGAACTGCGCGGGCGATGAGCCGACCACGCGGCGGAACGCGGTGCTGAACGCGCTCTCGGAGAGGTAGCCCGTGGCCCGTGCGAGCTCGGAGATCGACAGAGTGTCGCGGGCCAGGGCGTCGCGCGCCAGGCTCATGCGCCACTGGATCAGATACTCCAGCGGCGGGACCCCGACGTGGCTCTTGAACGCCTGGGCGAACGCGGAACGCGACATGTGGCTGATCTCCGCGAGCTCCTTGAGGCTCCAGGAGTGGGCCACGTCCGCGTGCACGGCGCGCAGCGCGGCACCGATGGCGTCGTCGTTCAGGGCGCCGAGCCAGCCGGTGGGCCGGTCCGTCTGACCTGCGTGCGCGCGCAGCATGTGGACGAGGAGGATCTGGGCGAGGTGGTTCTGCACCAGCGGGCCGCCGGCGGCGGTGACCCCGACCTCGGTGGCCAGGAGATCGATGAGCTGCGCGAGCCGCGCGCCATGAGGATCGCCCACGCGGACGATCACCAGCGACGGCAGCAGATCGGTCAGCAGGCCCGCGTTCCTGTCGTCGAACGCGATGTGCCCGACGCAGAGGTAGAGGTCCTCCTCGGACTCCGGGCCGATCCGCACGAACCCGTCTTCGGCACCCGCGAGCACCGGCGCCGCGGGGCGCGGGGTTGCGTCGGGTGTGCTGGCGAGCACGTAGGGCGGCGGGTTGCCCAGCATGAAGGTGTCGCCCTCGTGCAGGAGCACCGGGTCGTGCCCTTCGAGGATCAGCCAGCACGTGCCGCGCACGAGGCCGCCGATCCGCACGTGCAGGAACCTCTCGAAGCGCAGCGCCCACTCGCCCGCGGCCAGGAGGCTGGGCCCGACCACCGTACGGGGCCGGAGCAGGCCGATCGCGTCAGCCACTGGATCCCGAAAGCCGAGCGCCAACGCCGCCTCCTGGACGATACGTAAGGAATGCAGGACTGTGCATTATGGATGCTACTCCGTTGCTCCCGCACTATCGGTGTCGAACGGATCGACGTCGAGAAGTGAGGGACACCCCCATGGGACAGCTCGAAGGCAAGACGGCGGTGGTCACCGGAGGCAGCAGCGGCATCGGCCTGGCCACCGCCGTACGGCTGGCGGACGAGGGCGCGCACGTGTTCGTCACCGGGCGGCGCGAGGCCGAGTTGGAGGCTGCCGTCAAGACGATCGGACCGGACCGGGCCACGGCGGTGGGCGGCGACATCTCCGCGATGGCCGACCTGGACCGGCTCTACGACGCGGTCCGGGCCCGCGGCAGAGGGCTGGACGTGCTCGTGGCGAACGCGGCGATCGGCACGTTCGTGACGCTGGAGCAGACCACCGAGGAGCACTTCGACGAGACCTTCGCGGTCAACGTCAAAGGCACGCTGTTCACCGTGCAGAAGGCGTTGCCGCTGCTCAACGACGGAGCCTCGGTCGTCCTGGCCGGTTCGACCGCCGGCGACCGCGGAGTGGAGGCGTTCGGCGCGTACGCGGCGTCGAAGGCGGCCGTCCGGTCCTTCGCGCGGACGTGGTCCAACGAGCTGAAGGGCCGTGGCATCCGGGTCAACGTGGTCTCGCCGGCATGGATCGAGACTCCCGGGGGCACCGCCGCTTTCGGCGACGAGGAGACCGCGCGGGCCGTCAAGGAGAACGTCGCCGCGACCGTGGCCAAGGGCCGCATGGGTCAGCCCGAGGAGGCCGCCGCGGTCGTGGCCTTCCTGGCCTCGGAACAGAGCAGCTACGTCGTCGGCGCGAACCTCTACGTCGACGGAGGCACGAACCAGATCTGAGCAGGCACGCATGGCGGGTGGCAGCGGCGGTGGCACCGCTTCCCTGCCACCGCTGTCCACGAGGCCCGGACCCGCACACGCCGGGCCCGTACTCCCGGACCCGTCGGTCAGGGGACCGGTCTACGAGTCCAGGACCGTCGTCAGCAGCTCCCCCACCCACGCCAGCAGTTCGCGGCCCTTCAGCGGCTGCGCGCCCACCTGCTTCGGCTTCGGGCGGTCCACCAGGATCTGGTTCACCGCCGGCTTCACCACCGCGCCCGGGTACAGCCGCTTCAGCCGCAGCTCCTGCGACTCCCGCAGCGACACCGGGCTGAAGCGGATGCGGGTGCCCTGCAGCGTGATATCCGCGACGCCGCAGGCGCGGGCCAGCATGCGCAGGCCGGCGACCAGCAGGAGGTTCTCCACCGGCTCCGGGAGCGGGCCGTAGCGGTCGGTCAGCTCCTCGCGGACCGCGCGGATGTCGTCTTCCGTCGTGACGGAGGCGATCGCGCGGTACGCCGCGAGGCGCAGCCGTTCGCCCGGGGCGTAGTCGTGCGGGACGTGGGCGTCGACCGGCAGCTCGATCTTGACCTCCGGCGGCGGCGCCTCCGCTGCTTTTCCGTCGGCTCCCCCCATCGTCGCCCGGTAGTCCGCGACTGCCTCGCCGACCATCCGGACGTACAGGTCGAAGCCGACGCCCGCGATGTGCCCGGACTGCTCGCCGCCCAGCAGGTTGCCCGCGCCGCGGATCTCCAGGTCCTTCATCGCCACGTACATGCCGGCGCCCATCTCGGTGTGCTGCGCGATGGTGGCGAGCCGTTCGTGCGCGGTCTCCGTCAGCGGCTTCTCCGGCGGGTAGAGGAAGTACGCGTAGCCCCGCTCGCGGCCGCGGCCGACGCGCCCGCGCAACTGGTGCAGTTGCGAGAGGCCGAAGGTGTCGCCGCGTTCGACGATGAGGGTGTTGGCGTTGGAGATGTCGATGCCGTTCTCGACGATCGTCGTGGAGACCAGCACGTCGAACTTCTTCTCCCAGAAGTCGACGACGACCTGCTCCAGCGCCGACTCCGACATCTGCCCGTGCGCCGTGGCCACCCGCGCCTCCGGCACCGCCGCCCGCAGCCGGGAGGCGGCGCGGTCGATGGACTCCACCCGGTTGTGGATGTAGAAGACCTGGCCCTCGCGGAGCAGTTCGCGGCGCACGGCGGCGCCGATCTGCTTCTCCTCGTACGGGCCGACGAAGGTCAGCACCGGGTGCCGCTCCTCCGGCGGGGTGGTGATCGTCGACATCTCGCGGATGCCGGTCACGGCCATCTCCAGCGTGCGCGGGATGGGGGTGGCGGACATCGTCAGCACGTCGACGTTGGCGCGGAGCTTCTTCAACTGCTCCTTGTGCTCCACGCCGAAGCGCTGCTCCTCGTCCACGATGACCAGACCCAGGTCCTTGAACCGGGTGTCGGACGAGAACAGCCGGTGCGTGCCGATGACGACGTCCACCGAGCCCTCGCGCAGCCCGTCGAGCACGGCCCTGGCCTCGGTGTCCGTCTGGAACCGCGACAGCGCCCGCACCACCACGGGGAACTGCGCGTACCGCTCGGAGAACGTGCCCATGTGCTGCTGCACCAGCAGCGTCGTCGGCACGAGGACGGCGGCCTGCTTGCCGTCCTGTACGGCCTTGAACGCCGCCCGCACCGCGATCTCCGTCTTGCCGTACCCGACGTCGCCGCAGACGAGGCGGTCCATGGGCACGGGCTTCTCCATGTCCTCCTTCACCTCGGTGATGGTGGACAGCTGGTCCGGCGTCTCGATGTACGGGAACGCGTCCTCCAGCTCGCGCTGCCAGGGCGTGTCCCCGCCGAAGGCGTGGCCGGGGGCGGCCATGCGCGCCGAGTAGAGCTTGATGAGGTCGGCGGCGATCTCCTTGACGGCCTTCTTCGCCCGGGACTTGGTCTTCGCCCAGTCGGAGCCGCCGAGCCGGTGCAGCGTGGGGGCCTCGCCGCCGACGTACTTGGTGACCTGGTCGAGCTGGTCGGTGGGGATGTACAGCCGGTCGCCCGGCTGGCCGCGCTTGGCGGGCGCGTACTCGACGAGCAGGTACTCGCGGGTGGCGCCCTGCACCGTACGCTGCACCATCTCCAGATAGCGGCCCACGCCGTGCTGCTCGTGCACGATGTAGTCGCCGGCCTGGAGCGTCAGCGGGTCGATCTGCTTGCGCCGCCGCGCGGGCATCCGCACGCCGTCCCGGGCGGCGGTCCTCTGCCCGGACAGGTCGGTCTCGGTGAGCACCGCGAGCTTCAGCTCCGGGGCGACGAACCCGTGGTCCAGCTCGCCGCACGAGACGTGCACGACGGACGGCGCGAGCGCGTCGGGGCCGAGGTCCGCGCCGAGGCGGGCGGCGATGCCCTCGCCGCCGAGCACCTCGGCCGTACGCTGCGCGGGGCCGTGGCCCTCGGTGAGGTAGACCACGCGCCAGCCGTCGGCGAGCCAGCCCTTGGTGTCGGCGAGCGCGCGGGCGGTGTCCCCGCGGTAGACCTCCGGGGCGTGCAGCCCCAGCTCCAGGGCGTCGTCCTCCAGCTCCGTACCGACGGAGAAGGGGCTGACCGACCACCACATCATGCCCAGCTCGCGGGCGTGGTCGCGGACGTCGGCGATGCCCCACAGCGACGCCCGGCCCAGCAGCTCCAGGTCGATCGGCGCCTGCCCTCCCCCGGCTGACGCGGCCCACGACGCCTGGAGGAACTCCTGCGACGTGGCGACCAGGTCCGCGGCGCGGGTGCGCACCCGCTCGGGGTCGCAGGACACCGCCATGCTGCCGGCCGGCAGCACGTCGAGCAGCAGTTCCATGTCATCCACGAGGACCGGCGCCAGGGACTCCATGCCCTCCACCGCGATCCCCTCGGCGATCTTGCTCAGGATCTCGCCGAGCTGCGGGTGCGCTACGGCCAGATCGGCGGCCCGGGCCCGGACGGAGGCGGTCAGCAGCAGCTCGCGGCACGGCGGCGCCCACAGGCCGTGCTCGGCGACCTCCAGGGAGCGCTGGTCGGCGACCTTGAAATAGCGGATCTCCTCGACGTCGTCGCCCCAGAACTCCACCCGCAGCGGATGCTCCTCGGTGGGCGGGAACACGTCGAGGATCCCGCCGCGCACCGCGAACTCGCCGCGCTTCTCCACCAGCTCCACCCGGCTGTACGCGGCGGCCCCCAGCGCCTGCACCGTCTCTTCGAGATCGGCGGACATCCCGCTGCGCAGCGCCACGGGCTTGAGGTCGCCGAGCCCCTTGACCTGCGGCTGGAGCACGGAGCGTACGGGCGCGACGACGACGGAGACCGGGCCGGCGGCCGGGTCACCGGGGTCCGGGTGCGCGAGCCGGCGCAGCACGGCGAGGCGGCGGCCGACGGTGTCGGAGCGGGGCGAAAGCCGCTCGTGCGGCAGGGTCTCCCACGCCGGGTACTCCACGACGGCGTCCTCGCGCCCCGGCGGCATCAGCGAGCGCAGGGCGGCGGCCAGGTCCTCGGCCTCGCGGCCGGTGGCGGTGACCGCGAGCACCGGGCGCCCGGTCCGGGCGGCGAGCGCCGCAAGCGCGAGGGGGCGGGCGGCGGGCGGGCCGACGAGGTCGACGTGCGGCCGGCCGCCGCCTTCGGCGGCCGTCACCGCCTCGGCGAGCGCGGGGTCGCGGACGACGGCGTCGAGCAGGCCGTGCAGGCTCATGGGAGATCCGCTCCGGGTGGGTGGCAGAGGCTGGTGGGCAGAGCTGGTGGGCAGGGCTTGAGCGGGCAATGCTGGGCGGGCCAGGCGGAGGGCTGGGCTGAGTGGGCAACGCGAACAGCCCGAGGCGGCGAACGCCCCGGGGGTCTCCAGCGTACGACGCCCCACCGACACCCGCGCCCGCAGCCGAAAGCACCGGCCGCCCGGCCGCGAGCCCCGCCGAAGATCCGGAAAGCGCCGACGCGCAGGCGCCGCCCGCAGCAAGCGGGACCTGCAACTGCCTCTAAGGACAATAGCGATCAATTCCCCTTCCCTCCTATCGTGCTTGCACCAAAGACACACCGGGCGGTCCCGGGTCTCGGCTGGGGCCGCACGCCACCAAAGTCGAGGCTCCATAGACGTCGAACCGTTATGGGGGGAAATGTTGCCGAAACTGCCGCGGCCATCCCGAAAAGGGGTCGTCCTACCTCTCGCCCTGACCACCGGCCTGCTCGCGGCCTCAGGGATTTCCTGGGCCGCGGTGACGGACAACCTTGTCCCAACCGGAAACTATGCGGTCGCGTGCGCGGAGGGTATGAACCACGGAACAGTTTGCCAGACCGACAACAGTGCCGTGTATTACTACATGGACTCCAACGGTAAGTACAGGCTGGAGGCAGGAGATAAGGACACGGTCACGCGCGCATTGCGGGGTGAATATTCGCCGACCGATCTCGCGATTCACTACGACAGCAATCCGAGCTTTTCCGGGTCGGCCGAGACCGACATCATCTACCAGGAGGGCTCAGACGGCCTCGACGACGATGCAGCCGGTACCACCTGGTGCAACGACAACAGCTCAGCCGGCACCTACACATGCGATCAACAGTATGTGCGCATTCGAGGCAACGGATACATCACGTATGCCCGCTCCTGTCACGAGGCCGGTCATGCCGTCGGCCTCCTCCACGGCAACAGGGCATCCCCCCGGCTGGGCCTCAGGAACGACAAGTTGGGCTGCATGGTGACACCGAGCACCGGGCACAACAACCTGGGGAGCAACCAAGTCGACAACATCAACGGAGTGTACTGAAAACCGGGCGCAGCGAATTATGAAACGACGTATGACTGTCGCGTGCGCGGCGACTGGAGTCGCCGCGCTGGCCAGCATAGGCACCACGATCGCAATGAACAACACGGGCTCTACGGGGGCGCAGCAGAGTCAGCAGGCTGCGATCCTGGTAGGTCACGGAGAAGACCGCTATCCGAGCAGCTTCGCCTCCGAATGGGTCACGTACGCCGATCATGTCGTGGTCGCCACACCCTTGTCGGAGACCGAGATCGCACCGGACGAAGTGGAAGTCAGCCGGGGTGAAGGGTTGATCGGCCGGTCAGTCGAGATGCGAGTCGACCGCGTCCTTTGGTCGCGAGACGACGCCACCAGACCAGCTCCCGGTTCCTGGACGAGGTTCTCCAGCGGGTGGCAGTTCAAGGACGGGGACGTGGACAATCGGGTGGAGTTCGCGTTGGCGGAGGCTCCGCGCATTGAACTCGGCCATCAGTACATCATCGCTCTCACCTGGGAGACGGCGAAATGCTCCCCGGACGATGATCCCGAGCCGGCACGATGGGTGGGGCTCGGCAGCGGCTCCACCGTCCCGTACGACGACGGTGTCATCGGCAACGGCGAGTTGGAGGGGCGAGAGCAGTCGGTGGACCAGGCCAGGGCCGCCTTTCAGGAAGCGGGTGAAGGTGCCACGCTGGAGGAGGAGATGGCCGGCCAGAGTGGCGATGCGCTGGCGTCCAGGCTGAGGTCTGCCAGCCCTCAGCAGAACCTGGCGGACCACGCACCTGCAGCCGGCGCGTGCACGTAGGGCACCGGTGCGCGGTCGGGGCTTCGGACAGGGGACGACGGCATCAACGATGAGGCGAAGATGAGACGCATTCACCCGGGGACCTGGTCGGTAGTCGCCGTCTGTTGTGCGCTCGCGCAGGTGGGGGCTGTTGCGTGCGGTAACGCCGAAGAGCGGGCCGGTGGCTCGCGAGCCTACGACCTCGTCCGCGAGGACGCCGCCGAGCGTGATCGCTCGGCGGCCGAGCACCGGGCACGGGAAGCCGCCGAGGCCCTTGCGTCTGCCGCCAGACCGATGAGGCTCGTCGTGTCCGCGACCGAGGATTCCTGCGAGTACCGGGAGCGCGGGCCGTGGCTCGCGCGCTGCACGAGCACGGCGACTTTCTACTTCGGCATCGACGGGGATCTCCCGGACGTGCTGCCACAGGTCGCGGATGCGGCGGCCGGGGCGGGCGTCGGCATGCCGCCCGGAGACGAGCCCGGCGGTCTGCCGTACGCGCTGCGCTACCTCGAACGCAAGGGTGACGCCGCCGATGGCACACCTATGAACGCACCCCTCCTGGGACTGCCGGACGGCAGGGGCGGCGTGGTCCGCTGGGACGATCCGTACGGCCGGGATGTCGAGGAACTCGACCCGGTGAGGTCGCGTTACGACGACGGCTCAGGCCCGTACCGCGACTACAAGGTCATCCCGGGGTTCGTGTCATCCGGAGGCAAGGACCGGGAAGTGCGGACGGTCGCCGGGATCCGCGAGGAGTACGACACGGTGGTCGCCTGGCAGATGGCGCCCGCCGAATACGTCCGCGTCGAGCAGACGGACTAGCACGGGCCAGCACGGACTGGCGTCGCTCCTTCGTGACGGGCCACCAGCTTTGCTGGTGGCCCCACAGGCATGGGCCCGGCACGGTGCGGCGACCTCCGCGGTACGGCGCACGCGCAGCGCCGCCCGCCGCCCCGGGCATGCGCGCGCACCCGGAAGCACCGGCCGCCTGGCCGCCCGCCGGCAGGCCCGCCCCGTCCCCGTGCCCCCCGGCCGCCCCGCCCGCGCCCGGCCCCGCAGCCACACGCCCCCGCCCGATCCGCGAAGCGCCCGCAGCCCGTACCCCCGGCCGGCCCCCACCCCGAAGCCGCAGGTGCCGCCGCGGAACCCCGGCCCCGGCCCCGTACCGCCCCCGCACCCCCTAAGGGCCCGCCCCCCGCACAAAGCAGGGGGCGGCTCCTCCGTCCGGCCGACGGGACCGCCCCCGCGCGCTTCCTAGCCTGGTCAGGCGGGTCGACGGCGGAAAGCACCAGCCGGCCGGGGGGTCCGTCCCCAGTACGGAGGTGGGGATATCCCCACGCCGGATACGGCGCCAGGCACCAGGGATTTCCCGGCCGCCGCCCACGAGACTCAAGTGCACGACGGACAGGTTCCGCAGACGAAGGAGACACGACAGTGACCACGGCTGTAGCGGCGCGCACGGCCGTCGCCGCACGAGCGCGACAGGTGACCAAGGCGTACGGCACGGGGGAGACGCGGGTCCTCGCTCTCGACAACGTCGATGTGGACATCGCCCGGGGCCAGTTCACCGCCATCATGGGGCCCTCGGGCTCCGGCAAGTCGACACTCATGCACTGCCTCGCCGGCCTCGACACGGTCACGGCGGGCCGCATATGGATCGACGAGACCGAGATCACCGGGCTGAAGGACAAGAAGCTGACCCAGTTGCGGCGCGACCGCGTGGGCTTCATCTTCCAGGCGTTCAACCTCCTGCCCACCCTCAACGCCCTGGAGAACATCACGCTGCCCATGGACATCGCCGGCCGCAAGCCCGACCGCGAGTGGCTGCAGCGCGTGGTGGACACCGTGGGCCTGGCCGACCGCCTCAAGCACCGCCCGAGCCAGCTCTCCGGCGGCCAGCAGCAGCGCGTCGCCGTGGCGCGGGCGCTCGCCTCCCGGCCGGAGATCATCTTCGGCGACGAGCCGACCGGCAACCTCGACTCCCGGGCCGGCGCCGAGGTCCTCGGCTTCCTGCGCCGCTCCGTGGACGAGCTGGGCCAGACCATCGTGATGGTCACCCACGACCCGGTCGCGGCCGGCTACGCCGACCGCGTCCTCTACCTCGCCGACGGCCGCATCGTCGACGAGATGTGGAACCCCACCGCCGAGCAGGTCCTCGACCGCATGCGCCTCTTTTCCGGGGGAAACCCCCGGACCCCCGCCTTCGACACCCGGGGCCGGGTGTCCTAGATGACCGTCGTCAAGACCTCGATGCGCAACTTCTTCTCGCACAAGGGACGCATGGCGCTCTCCGCCGTCGCCGTCGTCCTGTCGGTGGCGTTCGTGTGCGGCACGCTCGTCTTCTCCGACACCATGACCACCACCTTCGACCGGCTCTTCAACGCCTCCGCCTCCGACGTCCGCGTCAGCCCCAAGACGGCGGACAACGACGACAACGAATGGGGCCGCAAGCCGCAGCCGACGCTGCCGGCCGCCGACCTGGCGCGCGTCGAGAAGATCGACGGCGTCGAGTCCGCGGACGGCGAGGTGTCCAACGACGCCATCACCGTCGCCGACGCCGACAACAACAACCTCGGCTCCGACACCGGCGCCCCCACCATCGGCACCAACTGGGACCGCAGGGAGCTGCAGACCGCCGAGATCACCACCGGCCACGAGCCGCGCGGCCCCACCGAGGTCGTCATCGACGCCGACGCCGCCGACAAGCACGGCGTGGAGATCGGCGACCGGATCCGTACGATCGCCGACCCCGGCTCGTTCAGCTCCGAGGTCGTCGGCATCGCCACCTTCAAGATGACCAACCCCGGCGCGACGATCGTCTACTTCGACGACGCCACCGCGCAGAAGAGGCTCCTCGGCAAGGAAGGCGTCTACTCCTCCCTCAACCTCACCGCCGCCGCCGGCGTGAGCAACGAGGAGCTGAAGGCCAGCGTCCAGAAGGCCGCGGGCGACCTCACCGACCCCGTCAAGGTGCAGACCAAGGACGAGGTCGTCGAGGAGAACAAAGACGACCTCGGCGGCCTCCTCGACGTCCTGAAGTACGCCATGCTCGGCTTCGCCGGCATCGCCGTCCTCGTCGGCATCTTCCTCATCGTCAACACCTTCTCCATGCTCGTCGCCCAGCGCACCCGCGAGCTGGGCCTGCTCCGGGCCATCGGCGCCGGCCGCCGCCAGGTCAACCGCTCCGTACTCCTCGAAGCGCTGCTCCTCGGCGCCATCGGCTCGGTCCTCGGCGTCGGCGCGGGCATCGGCATCGCCGTGGGGCTGATGAAGCTCATGGGCGCGGCCGGCATGGAGCTGAACACCGACGACCTCACGATCAAGGCCGCCACGCCGGTCGTCGGCATCGTCCTCGGCATCGTCGTCACCGTGCTCGCGGCGTGGCTGCCGGCCCGCCGCGCGGGCAAGGTCTCGCCGATGGCCGCGCTGCGCGAGGCCGGCACCCCGGGCGACCGCAGGGCCGGTGCCGTACGGACCGTGCTGGGCCTGGTCCTCACCGTGGCCGGCGGCGGGCTGCTCTTCCTCACCACCCGCGTCGACGAGGCCGCCGACGGCGGGCTGTACCTCGCGGGCGGCGTGCTGCTGTCCCTGCTGGGCCTCATCGTCTTCGCGCCGGTGCTTGCCGGGCTGCTCGTACGGGCCCTCGCGGCGGGCGTGCTGCGGATCTTCGGCCCGGTGGGCCGCATGGCCGAACGCAACGCCCTGCGCAACCCGCGCCGTACCGGCGCCACCGCCTCGGCGCTGATGATCGGCCTCGCGCTGGTCGCCTGCCTGTCGGTGGTCGGGTCCTCCATGGTCGCCTCGGCGTCGGAGGAGCTGGACAAGTCGGTGGGCGCGGACTTCATCATCCAGTCCGACATGGGCCGGCCGATCGTCCCGGAGGCGGCGAAGGTCATCGAGGACGCCCCGCACCTGGAGCACGTCACGCACTACAAGGCGCTCGACGCGGACGTGACCCTGCCGGACGGCAAGACCGTCAAGGAGTACTCCCTGACCGCCGCCGACAAGACGTACGCCCAGGACCTCAGGTCCGAGACGGTCAAGGGCGAACTGGCCGACGCCTACGGCAAGAACAGCATGTCGGTCCCGGAGGACTTCGCCGACGACCACGGGCTGAAGATCGGCGACACCCTCGCCGTCGACTTCGAGGACGGCGGCGCGGCGGAGCTGACGCTGCGCGCGATCACCTCCTCCGAGACCGCGATCGACTCGGGTGCGGCGTATGTGAACCTGGACACGGCGAGGGACTACATCAAGCAGGCCGACCTGCCGCGCGACGACATCATGTTCGGCAAGGCGAAGGACGGCCAGGAGGAGGCCGCGTACGCGGCGCTGAAGAAGGCGATGGACCCGTACCCGCAGTACAAGGTCCGCGACCAGACCGACTTCAAGCAGACCCTGAAGGACCAGGTGGGCCAGATGCTCAACCTCGTCAACGGGCTGCTGGCGCTGGCGATCATCGTGGCCGTCCTCGGCGTGGTCAACACCCTGGCCCTGTCGGTGATCGAGCGGACCCGGGAGATCGGGCTGGTGCGCGCGATCGGCCTGTCGCGCAGGCAACTGCGCCGGATGATCCGCCTGGAGTCGGTGGTGATCGCCCTGTTCGGCGCGGTGCTCGGCCTCGGCCTGGGCATGGCGTGGGGCACCGCGGCACAGCAACTGCTGGCGCTGGAGGGCCTGAAGGTGCTCGACATCCCCTGGCCGACGATCGGGGTGGTGTTCGCGGGCTCGGCCGTCGTCGGACTGTTCGCGGCGCTGGTGCCGGCGTTCCGGGCGGGCCGGATGAACGTGCTGAACGCCATCGCGACCGAGTAGCGGCGGTACGCGGTGGAGGGGCCCGGCGAAGCTGGTGGGCATCGCCGGGCCCTGTACGCGTGCGGGCTCCAGTACGCGTGCGGGCTCCAGTACGCGTGCGGGCTCCAGTACGGGGGGGCCGGGGACCTGGCCCGCTCGCCGGTGAGCGTGACCATCGGGGAGGAAGTCCGGTGGTCACGCTCGCCGGTCGCAGGGGCTGTGCCCGTGTCCCTGCGGGAGGGGCCGGGTCAGTCGTTGACGCAGACGTTGCCGAAGGGCGGGTTGGCCAGAGCGATGATGTTGATCGAGTTGCCGCACAGGTTCACCGGGACGTGCAACGGGAACTGGACGACGTTGCCGGAGACGATTCCGGGCGAGTTGGCCGCGGTGCCCTGGGCACCGGAGTCCGCGACCGCGAGGCCGGCGCCGCCCAGCACGACGGCACCGGCGCTGACGGTGACGGCAAGGGTCTTCTTCACTGCAAACACGATGCTGCTCTCCTTGGGTGTGGCGTACGCTCCGCCAGCGCAGAGCGGGGCGCCGAAGGCGCCCCGCCCCGGCCAACTCCACAAGAGGACAAAAGGCACGGTTCTTCACCCGGTTGGCCTCACTCGGGGGGCGCCCCGGCGGAAATCTCCGCCGAGGCCGTGGCCCTTCCAGTGTGAACGTGCCCGCCGAGTGCGCGTAGGTAGGCGAAAGTCGGCCCCGGCGGGCGATTTGCCCTGGTTTCGCGGGTGGGTTACCCAGAGTTTGTCACGGCTAGACGCATTCGGGGTGCCCCCGGGGCGGATGTGGCGCCGGCTGGCCCGCGGGGCGCCCCCAGCCCGGCCCACCCCGGCACCGCTCCCGCCCGCCCCGACCCCGGTCCGCGCAGCAGCAGGGCCGCGCCCAGGACGGCCAGCGAGCTGGCGTACGGCATGGTCCGGCCCCGGGCCGTGGTGTGAGGGCACGGTTCCGGGGCCGGGTGGTGAGGTGGGCAGCGGGTCAGGCGGTGGGGAACTCGTCCGCCTTGACCGCCGCCACGAAGGACCGCCAGGCGTCGCCGGTGAAGACGAGGGCGGGGCCGTGGGGGTCCTTGGAGTCGCGTACGGGGACGGCGGCGTGGCCGTCGGCGACCTCGACGCAGCTCCCGTTGCTGGCACCGCTGTAGCTGGACTTCCGCCACGACGTCAGTGTCGACGCCACGGCGATGACATGATCACGCATTCCGGAACTCCTCTGCTGCCGCCTTCAGGAGAGCGATCGACGCACGGTGGGACAGTGCGTCCCCCAGCGCCAGGTTGTAGTACGAGTGGCACCTGACCACCCGCGCCGGGTCGTCGAGCAACTGCCCGGTGGTCACGCCCTCAACGTATGCCACCGGCGCCATGTCGTCGAACGACATAAGGCTCACCATGCCCTCCATCAGCGCGTACGCCCCCACTGAGAAGGGGAGCACGTGCAGCCGGATGCGCCTGGCCTCGGCCAACGCCGCGATGTGCTCCAGTTGTTCAGCCATGACCTCAGGGCCCCCGACCGGTCGCCGGATGACCGACTCGTCCAGGATGCTCCACACGGCCGGTGACAACGGATTGTCGAGGATCCGGGCACGCTCAAGCCGGTTGACGACCCGCCTTTCAAGTTCTTCCCCCGTGTCGTTGGGCTCACCAGACGCGAAGATCGCGCGCGCGTAGTCCGGCGTCTGCAGCAGTCCGGGCACCGCCGACAGAGCGAACTCGCGGATGACGGTTGCCAGTCGCTCCAGCTCCGCCGCTTCCGCGAAGTGGTCGGCGTACGGACCCTCAAGGTTCACCAGCCAGCGCGCGAAGAACCCGTCCGTCCCCAGCGCCTGGTCGATCCGCTGCGCGTCCTCCATCCTCGGCAGCCGCCGCCCCGCCTCGAAGTGGCTGATCAGCGTGGGCGAACACACCACCACATCAGCCAGCGCCTCCTGTGTCATCCCCTTCGCTGACCGCCGCAGCCGCAGCTCCTCGCCGTACTTCTGGCGCGGGGTCTTACACGTCTCCACGTCGCCTCCCACTTGAATGACGCACCGTCAGCCGAACAACTCTGGTGCACCGTAGTCGCACCACGTCACGCTTGATGCACAGAAAGCGATGATTCGACAGAAAGAGCGAATTCATGACTGAGGAGCACCAGTGCAGGGAATGCCTTCGACTCGCCGTGTATCTGCGCAACGCCCGTGCGACGCGGGACGGTTCGAAGGAGACAGACGCGCGCGTGCTCATCAAGCGCCACAAGCGGGACGTGCACTCCGCGGAGGGCTACGGGCCCCAGGACGAGGTCCGCGCCGACGTCATCCTGGGTCACGTCCTCCGTCGCGACGACAGACTTCCGCCCTTCGCCGCCGACGACGGCGCGCGGCTCGTCGTCCCCCTCCGGGGAGAGCCCGGCCACACCGGCAGCCTGGAGCTGAGCCGCTGCGACGCCGAGTACCTGTGCGCGCGCTTGCAGTTCCTCCTCGACCGGGGCCGGAGCCTTGACACGTACACACAGCGGTATGGCTGCTGAACCGGCGGGCACGGCGGCACCAGACGAGGGCGCCCTCGGGCGCCGTGGGAGAGGCGGCCATGGAACAAGGCACCCGCGGCCAGCTCATCAGCCGGCTGGCCGAGACGATCAGGTCCGTCAGGTCCGTCAGGTCCGTCAGGTCCGTCAGGTCCGTCACGTCCGCCAGGTCCGTCAGGTCCGGCTCGGCCGCGCACCCGCTGCGGGTCGCCGTCGACGGGCCGCCCGCCGCCGGCAAGACCACGCTGGCCGACGAGCTCGGGGGCGTCCTGCGCGCGCAGGGCGGCGGCGTCATCCGCGCGACCGTCGACGACTTCCTCTTCCCCACGGCACAGCGCTACCGGCGCGGCAGGTACTCGGCCGAAGGCTGCTACTACGACGCCCACGACCGCGCCGCGCTGTGCCGGGTGCTGCTCGATCCGCTGGGGCCGGGCGGGGACCGGAGGTTTCAACACGCGGTGTACGACAGAGAGAGCGACACCCCGTCGTCCCCGCCGACCACGACCGCCCCCGCAGACGCCGTGCTGCTCTTCGACGGCGTCTTCCTTCTGCGCCCGGAACTCGTCGACCGCTGGGACCTGCGCATCTTCGTGTCCGTACCGTTCGAGCAGACGGTGGCTCGCGCCCGGGACCGAGGTGCGGCGCTCGCCGGATCCGCCGACGCCGCCGAGGTCGAACGGTCCTGGCGCGACCGCTACATCCCCGCCCAGCAGCTCTACTTCGCCACCGCCCGCCCGGCTGATCACGCCGAAGTCGTCGTGTACAACGATCAGCTTCAACGGCCGGCCTGGGAAGTCCGCATGAAACCACAGACGATCACGCCCCGGCACGCGCCCTAGTCGTCCGCGTTGGGGGAAGGGCCCGGGACCGTGCCCGCGGCCGGGTCGGAGTCCGGGGCGCGGCCCGTCATCGCCGTGAGGGTGGCCCGTACGTTCTCCATGTGCGCCGACAGCTCCTCGCGGCGGACCTCCGCCTCGCGCAGCACGCGCTGCGTGTCACGTTCGATCTCCTCCGCAGCCGCCACCGCCTCCGCCACCAGCTCCGTGCCCTGCGCCTCCGCCTCGTCGCGGCAGCGGCCCGCGTACGCCTCGGCCTCGGCGTGGGCCGCCTGCTGCTCGGCCAGGTGTGCCTCCGCGCTCTGGGTACGGGTGGCGAGTTCGGCGTCGAGGGCCTGGCGGCGCTCCCGTACCTCCGCGTCCAACTGCAGGGCCGCGGCCTCGCGTTCGAGGCGTGCCTCGTCGAGCATCGCCGTCGAGCGGTGCCGCATCTCCGCCAGCGCCGCCGCCGCCTCGCCCGCGGTGTCCTCGACCGCGGCCTTGGCGGACGACAGCAGGTCGGCGGCCTCCTGCTCGGCCGCGCCGAGCGCGCTGCGCAGCCTGGCCTCGGCCTCCTCGCGCAGGGCCTGGGCCGCGCGGCGGACGTCGGCGGTGGTCTCCTCGACGTACTGGCGCGTCTCGGCCTGCGCGCGCTGCAGTTGCTCCGCCGCCGTGTCGCGCAGTTCGGCGGCCTCGTCCTGGGCGAGGCGCAGGATGTCCTGCGCGCGGGCGCCCAGTTCCGCGTAGGTCTGCTCCTTGAGGTGCGCCAGCTCGCCGGTGAGCCGCTCCAGCTCCTGGCTCAGCTCGCGCTCCAGGACGGTGAGGCGGGCGGCCCGCTCCCAGGCGGAGTCGCGCTCCTCACCCACGCGGGTCACCGCGGCGTCCACTTGGTCGGGGCGGTAGCCACGACCACCGCGTACGGTGTCGAAGCCCCGAGCCGACGTCTTCACAGCGCCCATGTGACCGAGCTCCTCTCATCCCCGACCGACTGTCGGCGCTCATCCTTCAGGACTCCCGCGAATCACCCATACCTTGACACCTAACCCTTTCAGGTGGTCATCGGTTGAAAAACATACGAAACGGCCCCACCGGCGGACCGGTGAGGCCGTTTTCGCGTGCCGTGCGGGTGGCTACAACAGGCCGTCCCAGAGCTGTTCGAGGACGACCGACCACCAGTGGTCCGGGCCCTCCAGCGCCGCCGGGTCGATCGCCACCAGCTGGGACTGGAAGTCGACCGTCCAGCGCCCCGCCTGATCCGGCGTGAGCCCGAAGCGCAGCCGCCACATGTGGCCGAGCATCGACAGACAGCGCACGAACTCCGGCAGCCCCGTGTTCACGAACTGCGGCGGCGCACTGCCCCCGCCGGGCGCCGCCTCCAGCGGCACGGCCACGATGTGCGCCGTACCGTACTGGACGCACATCTGGCGGCCGAAGTCGTTGCCCATGACGAGGTACGAACCGGCGTCCGGCGCCGGCTGCACGCCCCGCTCCGCCGCCAGCTCCGCCAGCGTCGGCACCGGCCGGCCCGGCTGCGCCTGGCCCCAGAAGAACGGGCCGAAGTCCATCGGCAGCCCCGCCCACACGAGCGTCTGCGCCACGACGTCCGGCACGCCCTGGCGGGCCACGGCCCGCTGGTCGTAGCGGAACACGCCCTGCGGCCCGAACGCCTGGTACAGCTCGTGCCCCAGCGCCTCGGGCGGCAGCGGCGGCAGCACCGGGACCTGGCCGGGCCCCGGCAGCGGCGCGCGCTGCGGCCGGGGATGGGCCGGGCCGTCGGCGACCTGGTGCAGCTCGCCCTGGTGCTCGATGAGGTGCTGCATGCCCTGCTGCCGGGAGGCGTGGTCGCGGCCGTAGGAGGCGGTGTGACTCAGCCGCACCTGCGGCCAAGTCTCGCGGATCATGCGGGAGCAGTAGCCGCCGGGCAGGTCGCAGGGTTCCAGCTCGGTGTGCAGCTCCAGGACCTGCTGCGGGGGTACGCCCATGCCGCGCAGCTCGTGCAGGATCTGCCACTCGGGGTGCGGGGTACCGGGCGCGGAGCGGCGCATGACCTGCTGCTCGGAGCCGTCCTGGGCGCGGTAGCGCAGGACGGCGAGGTAGCCGGGTCCGACGGTGGGGACACCGGGGGGCGGGTAGCCGTAGCCGGGGGTGGGGGTGGCCTGGCCGGGCGCGGGGTGCTGGGCGCCGGGGGGCATGCCGGGGGCACCGGGGGGTCCGGCGGGGGCGCCGGGGGGTCCGGCGGGGGCGGCTCCGGGGGCGCCCGGCGGGAAGGGGGCGCCGCCGGGTCCGGGGGGCGCGCCGGGGGCGCCCGGGGCACCGGGCGCGAAGGGAGCGCCGCCGGGGGGCGGGGCGGCCTGGCCGGGCGCGGGGGGCGGGGTTAGGGGCGCGGGGGCGGCGGGTGGTGCGCCGGGGGCGGCTGGGGCTGACGGCGCCCCTGGGGCGGGTGGGGTGCCGGGGGCTCCGGGGGCTCCAGGTGCGGCTGGTGTGCCCGGGGCTCCGGGGGGTCCGGGAGGCGCGGGCGGGCCGCCCGCGGACGCGCTCGGGTCGACCTGCGACACGAGTTGGGTCGGAATGTACGCGTTCCCGCTGCCCGGAGTGCCGGGAGCGGACGGCGGTGGCGGCGCCGAGGAGCCGGAGCCGCGGCCGGCGCCGGGCGTGCCGGGGGCGCCGGGCGGGGGCGGTACGCCCTGCCCGGCGGGGGTCCGCTTGCCCTTGAGCGGGGGCGGGAGGGGGGTGGCCTTGCTGGTGGCCTGGTCGGCGATGTCGGCTGCCCCGCCGCCGGCACCGGGGCTGGGGCTGGGGCTGGAGGGTGGGGTGCTCGGAGTGCCGGGGGTGTTGGGGGTGTTGGGTGCGCTGGGGATGCCTGGTGTTCCCGGGGCGCTTGCTGCTCCGGTGATGCCTGGGGCTCCCGGGGCGCTTGGTGCTCCGGGGGTGCCTGGTGTTCCCGGGGTTCCGGGGGGTGCGGGAGTGCCTGAGGCGGCGGGCGGTGTGCCCGGGGCGCCGGGGGCGCTCGGGGCTCCCGGTGTGCCGGGGGTGCCCGTGGATCCGGGGGCTCCCGCGGTGCCCGGGGCACCCGGCGGTACGGGGGCGGGGGCGCCGGGTACGGGGGGCGGGGTGCCCGGCGCACCGGGGTAGCCGCCGGAGCCGGGTGCGGGGGCGGTGCCGGGGGGCGGGGGCGGCGCACCGCCGGGGGGCGGCGGAGTGCCGGGGGCCGCGGGCGGGCCGGGCGGCGCCGGGGTGCCGGCGCCCGACGCCGGGCCGCCGGGGGCGCCGGGGTAGCTGCCGGAGCCGGGCGGGGGCGGGTACGGGCCGCTCGGCGGCGGCGTGTCGGGGAGCTTCGACGAGAGGACCGTCTCCGGCAGCGGTACGGAGGCCGCCTCGTCGCCGCCGCGGGAGTTGGTGTCGTTCCACGGTGTCGGTGCCGCCGCTGCCGCGGGCGCCGTCGGGTCCACCCGCGGGCCGACCGACCCGGAGGCCCCCGCCGCGTACGGCGACGCGGGACCGCCCGGCGACGACGTACCGGAACTCCCCGCCCCGTACGGCGTACTCGAACCCGACGACGACTGCGACGGTGCCGACGGGCCGGAGTCCGACGCCGCACCTGCGTGCCTGCCGCCAGAACCGGAAGAACCCGAAGAACCCGAAGAACCCGAGCCGCCGCGGCGCGGAATGCCGATCTGGTCCGCCGCCTCCTGCAGCCACTCCGGCGGCGTCAGCAGGAACGACGTCGCCCCCAGGTCCACCCGCTCCCCCGGCTGCGCCCCCCGCTGCGGCCCGGCCTCCTCGCCGCCGTACTCCTCCTCGAAGCGCCGGATCACCTCGCCGACCGGCAGCGCCGGCCACAGCGTCGTGTCGCCCGAATCGCGCGCGATGACCAGCCGCGCCCCCGAGCCCTCCGGCACCTCACCGCCCGCCGGGATCTCGGCCCAGGCCACGAAGCCCAGCTCGAACTCCCGCACCTTGACCTCGCGGCGCCGCTGCTGCGGCACCCCGCCGTTGATCCACGAGTCGGCGCGCTCCTGCGCCTGTGCGAAGGTGACCATCACGCCTTCACCCCTCCACCGGCACGGCGCGCGCGAAGCCGCCGTCCACCATCAGATTCGCCACGGTCTCCAACTCCGGCGGGCCGCCGACCAGCCGGTCCAGGAAGGCGTCGAAGTCCTCCCCGCAGAACAGCAGCAGCCGCTCCACCCGCTCCTCGACCGTCCAGCCCGCATCGCCCTGATCGCGGGCGTCGTCGTACGGGCAGAACCACACGCTGCCGCGCCTGCGGCCCTTCGTCTTCAGCGCCAGCACCCCGCCCTGCAGGAACGCGACACCCAGATAGTCCTTCGTCAGATGGTCACGCAGGCACTTGTTGACGTAGACCAGATCGTTGACCGCCGCCTCTTCGCGCACCGTGAAGAACGGCTGGTCGACCAGCAGCCCCAGCTCCGGATCCAGCGCCGCCCCGACCGGCGCGCAGCCGCCCGCCGCCTTGAGGAAGTCGCGGTACGCGCCCGGCAGCCCGTACCCCAGGTCCTCCTCCACGCCGAGCACCTGCTCCTCGGTGACCGCCACGCCGTCACGCGGCAGGGTGAAGTGCACCGGCCGCGTCTCCTGCAGCGGGCGCGTACCGCGCTTGTCCTGGTCCACGGCCGCCGTCGCCAGCCCGCCGTGGTGCCGCAGCAGCGCCTTCACGTCGGCCGGCACCAGCTCCATGCGGCGGGTGCCCGCCACGTGGTGCCACGTCCAGCCGTGCGGCGTCGCCACGAGCGGCAGCGTCGACCACAGCTCGTGGCCCTGCGCGTGCAGCGCCGCGTTCGCCGATACGTAGTCCGTCAGCCGCAGCTCGTCGATGCCGAAGCCCTCCGGCGGCTCCGCGATCTCCGCCGCCGCGCGCGCGTACGGAGAGAAGTCCGGGTAGCCGTCGGCGTCCACGCGGACGCCCCGGGGGTGTCTGGCAGCCCGGACCGGGTCCGGGAAGTTCACGACCTGCCCGGCGTATGCCGCGTTCGGCGGTGCGACGGTCGTTCCTCGCCGACCTGACGTCATCGCGTGTGCCCCCTGCCATTGGTCTCCGTCAAAACACAGCCTATGGGTTGCCGCGGCCGGCGGTCGTGCCCTGGTCAGACAGCGCCCCGGCAGGCGGCGTGATCTGCTCCGCAATGACGGACTTGCCCAGCACCGGCGCGGCCTCGAGGGGTGCACACGCCGGCACGGAAGGCAGCGCGGGTGGCCTGTCGTACGTATGTGGCAAGCTAAACAAAGCGAGACAGCGGAGTTTCACGGGGGAGGCTCTTACCGCTATGCACGCACGCTCAGACACCGCAGATCCGCTCGCGGACGGCGATCCATACGGCGGTATGGGACGCTTGTCCGGCGAGACGGACACTCCGTACGGATACATGGAAACGGACATCGAGACGGGGTCCGGCCCACCGGCCGACCCCCGCACAGACTGGCGCGACACGGCGCCCCGCGACGGCGCACCGCGCCTCGCCAGCCGGCGTGACGGCGTCCTGCCGGCCGTCGGCGCCGCCCTCTCGGTCCGCGGCCAGACCCTCACCTGCACGGCGGGCCGCGCCGACCGGGGACCCCTGCTCCACCCACTGGTCCAGGACTTCCTCGACACGCTCACCAGCGGTCGCCGCGAACGCTTCACCGGGCGCTGCCCCGAAGCCGTGCTGCTCTCGCGGCACCTGGCAGCCGTCGAGGCCGGCCGCAGCAAACGGGCCGCGCGCAAGCCCCTGTCGGCGGGAGAAGCCCGGCGGGCGCTGAAGCAGGCGAAGATCACCGCCCGGCACATCCGCGAGGACGGCGACCCGCTGCACGGACGGTACGCGCCGCCGTGCCGCTCCTGCGCCGCCCTCCTGACCCACTTCGGCGTGCGCACCGTGGGCGACGCGCACGCCGAGGGCTGAGCCGTGGTCTCCACGGACCCGCGCGACCTGGCAGCGGCGCACACGCGTTTCCCGGTCGAGGTCGACAGCGCGCTGCGCGTGGCCGGCTGGGAGCCGGGCCGGTGGGACATAAGACAGGCGGAGACCTGGGCCGACACGCTCCGGGCGCACGTCGCGCCGGGCGGGCACGTGCACGCCGTGTTCCCGGCGGCGGTCGAGGCATGGGCGGAGTTCGGCGGGCTGCGCGTCGTCGGCGAAGGCCCCGGACGGCAGTTGGGCCCGGCGGACCTGCACGTGGACCCGATGCACGGCCTCCACCTCACCCGCACCCTCGCGGACCTCGGCCGCGCGCTCCAGACCGAGCTGTGCCCGCTGGGCGCGGAACTCGCCCCGGACGGCAGCACCGCGCAGGCGGTGCTCGCGGTGGACGCGGACGGCAGGGCGTACGCGCTCGACCACACCGGGGACTGGTTCCTCGGCACAAGCGTGGACGAGGCACTGGTGACGCTGGTGACGGGACTCGAACCGCAGCGCCTGGCACCGGAGACGGGACAGGGGCGGGACTGACAACGGCGGTACGGGGACGGACGGCCGGTCCGCCGGCCGGCGCCCCGGGGCTACTTCACGCCGGGAAGCACAGCCGAGACGCGGAAGCCGCCCGCCTCCGTCACGCCCGAGACGAAGCCGCCGCCCAGGCCCGTCACGCGCTCACGCATGCCCACCAGGCCGTTGCCGCCGCTGGGCAGCCCGGCGCTCTGCGACGCCGCGTCGGACGGGCCGTTGACCACGAGCACCGCCACCTCGGCGACCCGGTGCACGAGCAGCACCCGGGTCTTGGCGCCGGGCGCGTGCTTGTGGACGTTGGTCAGCGCCTCCTGCACGACCCGGTAGACCGTCTGCTCCACCTCGGCGGCGTACGGGCCGGGGTCGCCCTCCACCGCGAAGTCCACGGCCATCCCGGCGGCCCGGGACTCGCCGATCAGCGACTCCAGGTCGTCCAGGCACGGCCCCGGCCCGCCGCCGGCCTCGTCGTCACCCGCTCCCCCGCGGTACGCGCCCTGCGGGCCGCGCCCGGCACCGGGCGCGGCGCCGCCCCCGGCGGGCCCGCCGTACGAAGCGCCCCCTGCCTCCGCCACGCGCCCCGACCCGCCACCGGGCGCCGGCGGGCCGGCACCCGCGGCTACGGGCCCGGAGGACCCGCCCTCCGCACCCGCCCCGGCCTCGGCAACCCCCACACCACCACCGCCGCCGGCAGCAGCACCGGCACCGGCACCGGCACCCGAAGCGGCAGTCCCGACGCCCCCGGCCGCCGCCACCCCGGCACCCGCACCAGCCGACGCCACCGCACCCGCAACAGCCCCGCCCGCGGCCCCGCCACCGCCCGGAACGCTCCCCGGAACCCCCTCCGAAGCCGAACCCTCCGAAGCCGAACCCTCAGAGGCCGGAGCCGACGCCGAACCCCCCGGCGCCGAACCCCCCGGCGGCGCCGCCACCGACCCCGCCGGCATCCGCAGCACGCCCAGCATCTCCCGCAGCTCCGTCAGCGCCTGCCGCCCCATGTCCCCGACCAGCGCCGCGTTCCGCGCCGCCTTCTCCGGATCCTTCAGCGCCACCCGCTCCAACGCCGCCGCGTGCACCACCATCAGACTCACCCGGTGCGCCACCACGTCGTGCATGTCCCGCGCGATCCGCGTCCGCTCCTCACGCCGCGCCCACACCGCACGCTCCTCCGCCCGCTCCGCGAGCAGCGACAACTCCCGCTCCAGCCCGTCGGCCCGCTCCCGCAGGCTCTCCACGAGCCGGCGCCGCGCCCCCGCGTACAGCCCGAGCAGCAGCGGCGGCAGCGTCACGCCGACCGACATCAGCAGCGCGACGAGCGCGGCCAGCACGAACGGGGAGTCCCGGTCGTGCTCCTCGAAGGTCTGGTACATCCGCACGAACGTGACGATGATCACGGCGATGACCGACATCCCGGCGAGGGCCGCGGTGATGCGCCGCGGGATGTCGGAGGCGGCCAGCGTGTAGAGGCCGACGATGTTCAGCAGGAAGCCCATCTCCGCGGGCGTGACGGCCATGGCCACCAGCACCGGCACGATCGGCCACCGCCGCCGGAGCACGAGCGCGCTCCCCGCGACGACCCCCAGCACGACCCCGAACCCCACGGGCAGCCCGGCATCCCGCGAAAACGGCACCCCCTGCGCCGCACACTCCGCGGCCGACAGCACCGCCAGCACCACATCGAGCACCATCGACCGGGGCCGCGCCCACCACCACACGGGCCTCCGCCCCCCGGAGACCTCACTCACGGCTTCCCCCGACGTGGTCATACCAACCAGCGTAAGGGCCGATCCCGCGGAGTCAGGCTTCGGGTTCAACAGCATGCAACGCGTTCGAACGCACCCGAAACCGCCAGGTAAGCCCCGAACTGGTGAATCGACCGCACATGCGCACCCCGGCCTCGAAGCCCGGCCAGGTCAGCCCTCCACGGCCCGCCTCCCTGACGAGGCGCTGACCTCAACCGTCGCGTGGAGGGGTGGTGGTGCGGCATAGTAGTGGCCGCACCTCACCCCGATCACCGAATCGGGCATAGGTGGTGAACTATCCCGGGTCGTCTAATGGCAGGACAAATGGTTTTGGTCCATTGAATGAGGGTTCGACTCCTTCCCCGGGAGCCTCGACCATGACTCACCCTGGGCCCCGGCACCGCCGGGGCCCGTTTTCGTTACCCCCGCATACCCCCTCGGTATCCTGCCGGTACCCCCGATTCCGCCTGCGTAAGGACACCACACGTGACCGCGAACCGCCCCGCAGCCGTCGTCGTACTCGCCGCGGGCGAAGGCACCCGTATGAAGTCCGCGACCCCCAAGGTCCTGCACCGCATCTGTGGTCGCTCGCTCGTCGGGCACGTCGTCGCCGCCGCTGGAGAGCTGGACCCCGAACACCTCGTCGTGGTCGTCGGGCACGGCCGGGAGGCCGTCACCGCGCATCTCGGCGAGGTCGCCCCGCAGGCCCGCGCCGTCGTGCAGCACGAGCAGAACGGCACCGGGCATGCCGTGCGGATCGCGTTGGAGGAGCTGGCCGGGAGCGGGGTGGAGCTGGACGGGACCGTGGTGGTGGTGTGCGGGGATACGCCGTTGCTGGCCGGGGAGACCCTGGGCCGGCTCGCCGGGGTGCATGCCGCCGACGGGAACGCCGTGACCGTGCTGACCGCCGAGGTGCCGGACGCGACCGGGTACGGGCGGATCGTGCGGGAGGGCGGCACGGAGGACGGGACCCAGGGCGCCCGAGCCGTGACGGGGATCGTGGAGCACAAGGACGCCTCCGCGGCGCAGCGGGAGATCCGGGAGATCAACTCGGGGGTCTTCGCGTTCGACGCGAAGCTGCTGGCGTCGGCGTTGACGCAGGTGCGGCGGGACAACAGTCAGGGCGAGGAGTATCTGACGGACGTGCTGGGGATTCTGCGGGCGGCGGGGCACCGGGTGGGTGCGTCGCTTGCCGCCGATCACCGGGAGATCCTCGGCATCAACAACCGGGTGCAGTTGGCGGAGGCGCGGCGGCTGCTGAACGACCGGCTGCTGCGGGACGCGATGCTGGCCGGGGTGACGGTGGTGGATCCGGCGTCGACGTGGTTCGACGTGGGGGTGTCGTACGAGCCGGATGCCGTGGTGCAGCCGCAGACGCAGCTCCTGGGGGAGACGCGTCTGGGGGCGGGTGCCGAGGTGGGGCCGGGGTGCACGTTGACGGACACGGTGGTGGGCGCGGGGGCGCGGGTGCTCCACACGGTTGCGGACGGGGTGGAGATCGGGCCGGAGGCGAAGGTGGGCCCGTACACGTATCTGCGGCCGGGGACGCGGCTCGGTGCGGGGGCGAAGGCGGGGGCGTACGTGGAGATGAAGAACGCGGACGTCGGTGCGGGGACGAAGGTGCCGCATCTGTCGTACGTGGGGGACGCGACGATCGGGGAGCACACGAACATCGGTGCGGCAAGCGTGTTCGTCAACTACGACGGGGTGGAGAAGCACCACACGACGATCGGGAGTCATTGCCGTACGGGTGCGGACAACATGCTTGTTGCGCCGGTCACAATCGGGGACGGCGCGTACACCGCCGCGGGGTCGGTGATCACGAGGGATGTGCCGCCGGGTTCGCTGGCCGTGGCGCGGGGCCAGCAGCGCAACATCGAGGGCTGGGTGGCCCGTAAGCGGCCGGGGAGTGCGGCGGCGCGGGCGGCCGAGGAGGCGCGCCGCGGGGGTGCGGAGGAGGACGAGGGGGCCGGTCACCAGGGGTGAGGGCGTGGGAAGCGGGGCTGTGCGGGGCGTACGGTGAGGAGGACATCCGACCGGCCGCCCGCCCGGCCGCCTGCCCTGATACCGAGGAGAACGTGCTGTGACCGGGATCAAGACGACCGGCCAGAAGAAGCTGATGCTTTTCACCGGCCGTGGCTACCCCGAGCTTGCCGAGGAGGTCGCGCACCAGTTGGGTGTGGGCCTCGTGCCGACGAAGGCGTTCGACTTCGCCAACGGTGAGATCTACGTCCGTTTCCAGGAGTCGGCGCGTGGTGCCGACTGTTTTGTGATGCAGAGTCACACGACGCCCATCAACCAGTGGATCATGGAACAGATGATCATGGTGGACGCGCTGAAGCGTGCCTCCGCGCGGAGCATCACCGCGATCGTGCCGTTCTACGGCTACGCCCGCCAGGACAAGAAGCACCGGGGCCGCGAGCCGATCTCGGCGCGGCTGATCGCGGACCTGCTGAAGACCGCGGGCGCGGACCGGATCCTGACGGTGGATCTGCACACGGACCAGATCCAGGGTTTCTTCGACGGCCCGGTGGACCACCTGTTCGCGCTGCCGGTGCTGGCGGACTACGTGGCGTCGAAGACGGACCGCTCGAAGCTGACGGTGGTCTCGCCGGACGCGGGGCGGGTGCGGGTGGCGGACCGGTGGGGTGACCGGCTGGGGGCGCCGCTGGCGATCGTGCACAAGCGCCGGGATCCGGATGTGGCGCACCAGGTGACGGTCCACGAGGTCGTGGGGCACGTGGAGGGCCGGGTGTGCGTGCTGGTGGACGACATGGTGGACACCGGCGGCACGATCTGCGCGGCGGCGGACGCGCTGTTCGCGAACGGCGCGGAGGACGTGATCGTGGCGGCGACGCACGGCGTGCTGTCGGGTCCGGCGGGTGACCGGCTGAAGCAGTCGCGGGTCAGCGAGTTCATCTTCACGAACACGCTGCCGACGCCGAGCGAGCTGGACCTGGACAAGATCACGGTGCTGTCGATGGCGCCGGTGATCGCGCGGGCGGTGCGCGAGGTGTTCGAGGACGGGTCGGTGACCAGCCTCTTCGAGGAGCTGGCGTAGCTTTCCCGGAGAAGATCGACTTGGGGCGGCCTCCCGCCGCCGGGTAGACTCGCGGAGTTGCTCGGCGAGGGAGGCCGCTGCCGGTTCGTACGGTCCCGTACGGTTCCGGTCCGGCGCTCCGTTATCGACGCGCTCTTCGTAGCAGGCCGATTGCGGCCGGGTGACCGTCCCGTCAGCTTCACCTACTGCGAGGAGTGCAGTCATGGCCGAGTACAAGATCGCCGCGGAGCCCCGGACCGAGACCGGCAAGGGCGCGGCCCGCCGGCTGCGCCGCGAGAACAAGGTTCCGGGTGTCATCTACGGCCACGGCTCCGACCCGCGGCACGTGGCCCTGCCGAGCTACGACCTGCTGATGGCTCTGAAGACCTCGAACGTGCTGATCAGCCTGGAGGTCGACGGCAAGGCCGAGCTGGTCATCCCGAAGGACGTGCAGCGCGACGCGCTGCGGACCGGGGTGCTCAAGCACGTGGACCTGCTGGTCGTCAAGCGCGGTGAGAAGGTCACCGTCGAGGTGCCGATCCAGGTCGAGGGCGACCTGGCGCCGGGCGGCAACCTGCTGGAGCACACGCTGCACGCGCTGCCGGTGGAGGCCGAGGCGACCAACATCCCGGAGGCCGTGACGGTCAGCGTCGAGGGGCTGGACGCGGGTGCGACGGTGGCGGCGAAGGACGTGAAGCTGCCGGCCGGGGTGACCCTTGCGGTCGACGGCGAGGACCCGGTGCTGCACGTGGTCGCGCCGCAGGCGGAGGAGCCGGCGGCGGAGGGCGAGGCCGCCGAGGGCGAGGCCGCGGCCGAGGCCGGCGCTTCGGAGGAGTGAGTCCGGCGGGCCGGGGCGGGTGGCCGGCCGGGTGCGTCCCGGCCGCGCCGCCGGCTCCTGCCCGGGAGCTTCGCCGCCCGCCCCGCCCCCGTACGCGCCGCACGTCCTGTACGCCCTGGGCGTCCCGTACGCCCGCGTGCCCGTCGCCGTACGGGCCCGCCCTCCGTCTCCGTACGAGCCCGCACACGCACCCCGGGAGAGTCAGCAGATGTCGGACGCAGCGCAGCCGTGGCTCGTCGTGGGCCTGGGCAATCCGGGCCCGGGGTACGCGGGCAACCGGCACAACGCGGGGTTCATGGTCGCCGATCTGCTGGCGGAGCGCGCCGGCGGCCGGTTCAAGACGCACAAGTCGCGGGCGCAGGTCGCGGAGGTGCGGCTGGGTGCGCCGGGGCCGTCGAGCCGGCGGATCGTGCTGGCGAAGCCGATGTCGTACATGAACCTGTCCGGCGGCCCGGTCTCGGCGCTCGCCGGCTTCTACAAGGTTCCGCTGGACCGGCTGGTCGTCGTCCACGACGAGATCGACCTGGAGTACGGCACGCTGCGGCTGAAGCTCGGCGGCGGCGACAACGGGCACAACGGGCTGAAGTCGCTGTCGAATTCGCTGGGCCGGGAGTATCTGCGGGTGCGGTTCGGCGTGGGCCGGCCGCCGGGGCGGATGGAGGTGGCGGACTACGTGCTGAAGGACTTCTCCGCCGCCGAGCGCAAGGATCTCGACTACTTCGTGGACCGCGCGGCGGACGCGGTGGAGGCGCTGGTCACGGAGGGTCTTGAGCAGGCGCAGAACCGCTATAACGGCTGATCACGGGGCCTGTTGCGAAACTGTGACGGGGCGTTTTCCGCACCCAGTGCCCAAACCGGGACGAGCGGTGCGCATGCGCCTTGACCCGTACGTCCTCTCCGACGGAAGCTGAACCGCCCCCCGACTTCCCTGTGCACACCCTTCACTTACGAAGTTGGTATCCCATGCGCACCATTGCTTCCGTCAGTGCCGTGGCTGCCGCCGCTGCTGCATCCCTGCTCTTCGCCGCCCCGACCGCGCTGGCGACCAACGGCGACAACGGAACCGTCAAGATCCACGACGCCGCCACCGGCCAGGAGGATCCCCGGAACGAGCCGAAGGTCTGCGAGTTCTACCTCGACGCCTTTGACTTCGACGGCGCCCAGCAGGTGACCTGGCAGATCATCGGCTGGAAGCCGACCGGGGACAACAAGACGGTCGCGGACGAAGGCACGATCGTTCTCGATGGCGAGGGCAACGGCCGTACCGAGGACATGACCCTGCCTGACGGCCACTACAAGCTCTTCTGGAACTGGGAGGGCGAGAACGGCGCCGCGAAGCACAAGGTCTTCTGGACCGAGTGCGAGGACGGCTCCGAGTCGCCGAACCCGTCGGACACCCCGAGCGACACCCCGTCGGACGACTCCTCCGAGCCGGCCGAGGAGCCGGGTGAGCCGGGCGACGACGTGAAGCCCGCCGAGTCCAACGCGCCCGGCGCGCAGGGTGGCGGCGACGACGAGGGCGGCCTGGCCGCGACCGGCGCGTCGGTCACGGGCATCTCGGTCGCCGCGGCCGTCCTCCTGGGCGCGGGCGGCTTCCTGGTGCTGCGCCGCCGCGGCCTGGGCCGCCAGCACTGATCAACTCTGCGTCACCGAGTACGGCGCACGGCCCTCACCCCTGGGTGAGGGCCGTGCGCCGTCTGCGGGCGCCGGACGCAGGGCGCCGGACACGGGGCGCCGGACACGGGGCGCCAGACGCGCCAGAGAAGCAGGCAACGGATTCGGCCCCGGCACCGGGTGCCGGGGCCGGCAGTCACCGTCCGCGCCCGCCGCGCCGTGCGCAGCACGACCGCGGCCCCGCGGACGGGCGGCCCCGCGGACGGGCAGGCGACACCACCCGCTGCCCCGGACCGGAGGTCAGGACGCCGCCCGGACCGGAGGTCACCCCGTATTGCGCAGCCCCGCCGCCACTCCGTTGACCGTCAGCAGCAGTGCCCGGCTCAGCAGCGGGTCGGGGACCTGGCCGTTTTCTGCGGCTTCGCGCTGCCGGCCCAGGAGCGTGACCTGGAGGTACGAGATGGGGTCGAGGTAGGCGTCGCGGATGCGGAACGTCTGCTGGAGCACCGGGTTGGCCTCCAGCAGCTCCGACTCGCCGGTGATGCGCAGCACCTCGCTGACGGTCAGCTCGTGTTCGGCCTCGATGGCGGCGAAGATGTGCTTCAGCTCGTCGGGCACGAGCGTGTCGACGTAGTGCCGGGCGATCCGCAGGTCGGTCTTGGCGAGCGTCATCTCGACGTTGGCGAGGAAGTTGCGGAAGAAGTGCCAGTGTTCGTACGCCTCCTCCACGACGGCGTCGAGCCCGGCCTCCCGCGCGGCGCGCAGCCCGGAGCCGACGCCGAACCAGCCGGGCACGATCTGCCGGGACTGGGTCCAGCCGAACACCCAGGGGATGGCGCGCAGCCCGTCCAGGCCCGCGCCGGTGTCGGGGCGGCGGGAGGGCCGGGAGCCCAGGTGCAGCTCGGCGAGCTGGTCGACGGGGGTGGAGGCGAAGAAGTAGGCCGGCAGGTCGGGGTCTTCGACGAGGCGGCGGTACGCGGCGTGGGCGGCGTCGGAGACGACGTCCATGGCGGCGTCCCAGCGGGTGAGCGCCTCGACGGACTGCCGGGGCGCGGTGTGCAGGGCGGACGCCTGGAGGGTGGCGGCGACGGTCAGCTCCAGGTTCTCCCGGGCCAGGGACGGCACGAGGTACTTGTCGGAGATGACCTCGCCCTGCTCGGTGACCTTGATCTCGCCTTCGAGGGTGCCCCAGGGCTGGGCGAGGATCGCGTCGTGGGTGGGGCCGCCGCCGCGGCCGACGGTGCCGCCGCGGCCGTGGAAGAGGCGCAGCCGTACGCCGTGCCGGTGGGCGACGTCGCGCAGCCGGCGCTGGGCGCGGTGGATCTCCCACTGGGAGGTGGTGATGCCGCCGAACTTGGAGGAGTCGGAGTAGCCGAGCATGACCTCCTGGACGTCGCCGCGCAGGGAGACCAGGCGCCGGTAGGAGGGGTCGGAGAGCATGGCGTCGAGCAGGTCGTCGGCGATCTTCAGCTCGTCGGTGGTCTCCAGCAGCGGCACGATGCCGATCTTCGCCCAGCCGGCGTGCAGGTCGACGAGCCCGGCCTCGCGGGCGAGGACGGCGGCGGCGAACACGTCGTCGGCGCCCTGGCACATGGAGATGATGTACGACTCGATGACCTCGGGCCCGAAGGCGTCGATGGCCTTCTTGACGGTCTCGAAGACGGCGAGGGTACGGGCGCCGGCGTCGTCGAGCGGCGCGGGGGTGGGCGCCAGCGGGCGGCGGGAGCGCAGTTCCTTGGCGAGCAGGCCGCGGCGGTAGTCGCGGGGCATGTCGAGGTAGCGCCAGGACTCCTCGCCGAGCCGGTCGAAGAGCTGGCCGAGGGCGTGGTGGTGGGCGTCGGCGTGCTCGCGTACGTCCATGGTGGCGAGCTGCAGGCCGAAGGCGGCGATGGTGCGGATGGTGCGTTCCAGCCGGCCGTCGGCGACGAGGGAGCCGCGGTGGGCGCGCAGCGAGGTCTGCACGAGGGTGAGTTCGTCGATGAGCTGCGCGGTGCCGAGGTAGTCGCGGCCGGGCACGTGGGCGCTGCCCTCGGCGAGGCGGCGGCGGGTGTTGAGGAGCTTCTGCCGGATGCAGGTGGCCTTGAGCCGGTAGGGCTCTTCGGCGTTGAGCCGCTTGTAGCGGGGGCTGATCTCGGGGAGCACGTCCAGGTCGGCCTGGACGGACCGCAGGAGTTCTTCGGTGGCGCCGCCGTTGCGGATGGAGTTGGACAGGGCGGAGCGCAGGTCGTCGACGTGGCCGATGGCCTCGTTGATGCCGTGCTCGTGCTGGAGGAGGAGGACGTCCCAGGTGACCTGGGGGGTGACGTTGGGGTTGCCGTCGCGGTCGCCGCCGATCCAGGTGCCGAAGGTCAGCGGGCGGGTGCCGGGCGGCAGGACGGTGGACTGCCCGGCGCCGACGCGCGCCAGTTCCGCGGCGAGGTCTTCGAGGACGTCGCCGACGGCGCCGCGGTTGAGCTCGTCGAGGTAGTAGATGGCGTTGCGGGCCTCGTCGGCGGGTTCGGGGCGGACGACGCGCAGTTCGTCGGTCTGCCAGATGAGGTCGATGGCCTCGGCGAGGCGGCGGTCGCAGCGCCGGCGGTCGGCGGCGGCCTTGCCCTCGTCGGCTTCCAGCAGGCTGGCGACGTCGCGCAGCTTGGTCAGCACGGAGCGGCGGGCGGCCTCGGTGGGGTGGGCGGTGAAGACGGGCCGTACGCCGAGGCTGGCGATGGTCTCGCGCAGGTGGGCCGGGTCGGCGTCCTTGAGCATGTCGGCGGTACGGGCGAGGCTGCCGCCCTCCGCGGCGCGGCGGGCGCGGAACTCCCGGCCGCGGTGGACCTGCTCGGCGACGTTGGCGAGGTGGAAGTAGGTGGAGAACGCCCGCACGAGGCGGGCGGCGGTCTCCAGGTCGACGGTGCGCAGCAGCTCGGCGGCGGCCTCGCCGTCGGTGCGGGTCAGGGCCCGTACGCGCTCGACGAGGTCCAGCAGTTCCGGCCCGTCCTGGCGGACGAGGGTCTCGCCGAGCAGGTCACCGAGGCGCCGGATGTCGGCGCGCAGGTCGGCGTTGCCGGCTGCCGCGGCGCCCGGGTCGGGGCCTGCGGCTCCGGCGGGGCGGTGCGCGTGGATGTCGGCACTGGTCACTGGTGCGGCTCCTTGGCGTGCGGCGCTGGTGTTTCCGCCCGTGCGCGGCGGCGCGCGGCGGGCAGGGGTGCGGACCGCGCTGTCCGACGCCCCCAGACTAGTCGGCCCTGCTCGCTGCCCGGGTGGGCGAAGCCCGCGGAGTTGCGGCATGGGAACCGGTGTCCGCGGGCACTCAAGAGGTGTTCCTTCCACACGGGCGCGCAGGTACGCCTGGGGGACCGTGCCTCTTTCAGCCCGGAACTGAGGCATGCCATACTTACGCCAACGTAGGTTACGGGACCGTAGCCTCTGGCCCGTATTCTCCAGTCCACGTTCCCCAGTCCATGTTCCCCAGCCTCCGAGGGATGCCCATGCCGTCCACGTCCGAAGTGATCGACGAGCAGCCCCGCTCGGCCACGGTCACCGCCGAGTCCGCGACACTCGGCGGCGAACACAAGAGATCGATCGAGCAGATCACGCTGCTCGCCTTCATCGTGGTGCCGTTCGTCGCGCTGGCCGCGGCGATCCCGCTGGCCTGGGGCTGGGGGGTGAGCTGGCTCGACGTCGGGCTGATGGTGGCCATGTACTTCATCGGCCTGCACGGGGTGACGATCGGGTTCCACCGGCACTTCACCCACGGCTCGTTCAAGGCGAAGAAGCCGCTTCGGGTGGCGCTGGCGATCGCCGGGTCGATGGCGGTGGAGGGCCCGGTCGTCCGCTGGGTCGCGGACCACCGCCGGCACCACAAGTTCTCCGACGCCGAGGGCGACCCGCACTCCCCCTGGCGGTTCGGCGAGACCATCCCGGCACTGATGAAGGGCCTGTGGTGGGCGCACGTCGGCTGGCTGTTCGACGAGGAGCAGACGCCGCAGGACAAGTACGCGCCGGACCTGATCAAGGACTCGGCGATCCGCCGGGTGTCGCGTCAGTTCGTGCTGTGGACGACGGTCTCGCTGCTGTTCCCGCCGCTGGTCGGCGGGCTGGTCACCTGGTCGTGGCAGGGCGCGCTGTCCGCGTTCTTCTGGGCCTCGCTGGTACGTGTCGCGCTGCTGCACCACGTCACGTGGTCGATCAACTCGATCTGCCACGCGGTCGGCAAGCGCCCGTTCAAGTCCCGGGACCGCTCGGGGAACGTCTGGTGGCTGGCGGTCCTGTCCGGCGGCGAGTCGTGGCACAACCTGCACCACGCGGACCCGACCTGCGCCCGGCACGGCGTGATGAAGGGGCAGATCGACTCCAGCGCCCGGGTCATCCGCTGGTTCGAGAAGCTCGGCTGGGCCTACGACGTGCGCTGGCCGACCCAGTCCCGTATCGACGCGAAGCGCAACAAGGACGGCGACGCCCCCAAGGGCGCGCGCAAGGGCGCGGCTGCCGCGGCGGCCCGCCGTGAGGAGGCCGCCGCCGACGCGGCATGATGGGAGCCGTGGCTACCGGCGGTAAGAGCAGCACGGGCAACAGCGGCGACGGCGGCGAGGGGAAGCCGCCGCGCCGCACCCGGCGGCGGATGACGGGCAAGGAGCGCCGCGAGCAGCTCGTCGACGTGGGTCGCACGCTGTTCGCGGCGCGCGGCTTCGAAGCGACGTCGGTGGAGGAGATCGCCTCGAAGGCGGGTGTGTCCAAACCGGTCGTGTATGAGCACTTCGGGGGCAAGGAAGGGCTGTACGCGGTCGTTGTCGACCGGGAGATGCGGCAGCTCCTCGACATGGTGGCGAGCGCGCTGACCGCGGGGCATCCGCGGGAGCTGCTGGAGCAGGCGGCGTTCGCGCTGCTGGACTACATCGACGAGTACACCGACGGCTTCCGCATCATGGTCCGGGACTCCCCCGTGGCGCAGTCGCACGGCTCGTTCGCCTCGCTGATCAGCGACATCGCCACCCAGGTGGAGGACATCCTGGGGATGGAGTTCAAGTCCCGCGGCTTCGACCCGAAGCTGGCGCCGCTGTACGCGCAGGCGCTGGTGGGGATGGTGGCGCTGACCGGGCAGTGGTGGCTGGACGTGCGCAAGCCGAAGAAGGCGGAGGTCGCGGCGCATCTGGTGAACCTCGCCTGGCACGGCCTGGGCGACCTGGAGGCCAAGCCGAAGCTGATAGGCCACCGGCGGGCGTAGCGCGGGCGCCGGGTGGGGTGCGCGGAAGGCTGCTCAGACCCGGGTGATGTCCTTGCCGATGACGAGGCCCTTCGCCGGCCCTTCCGGGACGACGGCGTCGGTGCCGTACGGGACCCGGTGCTCCTCCGCGTAGGTGCCCTTGCCCGGCTTGGGTGCGCTGAGCACGGCCACGGTGCCCTCGTCGTCGAAGTCGTCGACGATGACGTAGACCGGAACGCCGGCCTGGGCGTAGGCGCGGCGCTTGCGCACGCGGTCCCGGTCGAGGTTCCGCCGGCCGGGGGACGTCACCTCCACGACCAGGGCGACACCGGAGGCGTCGACGCCGAGGTCGTCCTCGTCGGGGATCTCGTCGAGGTCGGCGGGGGCGACGAAGAGGTCGGGGAGGAGGACCGTCCGGCGGTGGATGACGTTGCCATCCTGGTAGGCGGCGTAGTCACCGTCGGCGAGGTGCGCCTCCAGCGCACGGCGCAGACGGTTGATGACGACCGTGTGACGGCGGCGACCTGTGGGTGACACCTCGATGGACTCCTCGATGATCTCCGCCCGGTAGCCCTCCGGAAGCTCCATGGCCTTCCACGCGTCCCACAGGACCTCGTCGAGGGATGGCTCCGGCTCGGGCTCCTCCTCGGGAGCGGCGGGCGGGATCTCATGGGCGAGAGCGGTCATCGTGAAGCACCTCCTTCTCCAGTGTGGGCGTGGGCGTCGCAGTGGCACAAGCGACGACGTCACGCTATCGGCGGTTTCGCCGCCGGCCCGCGGCTCATCGGATCATCACCCGATGGGATGACCGGGTCCCCGCCCGGCGGAGCCCTTACGCCGCCTGGAACTCCAGCCGGTTGCCGAACGGGTCGGCGGTGTGGAAGCGCCGTACGCCCGGGATCTCGCCGTCGGCCCAGGTCACGTCGTACCCGCGGGCGGCCAGCCGGCGGGCCAGCGCGTCGAGGTCGGTGACGACGAGCGCGGGGTGCGCCTTGCGGGCGGGGCGGAAGTCCTGCTCGACGCCCAGGTGGAGGGTCACGGCGCCGGAGGTGAACCAGCAGCCGCCGCGCGGGACGAGCGCCGCGGGCTTGGGCACCTCGGTCATGCCGAGGACGTCGCCGTAGAAGACGCGCAGCACCTCCTCGCTGCCGGCGGGGACGGCGAGCTGGACGTGGTCGAGTCCGGTGATCATGGGGTTACTCCCAGCGCGAAGATGCGGCGGAACGGGAACGGGGTGCCGTGCGGGCCCGGCGGGTAGGCGGTGCGCAGCAGGGCCGCGTAGGCGGTGACGAACGCGTCGGCGTCGCCGAGGGCGTCGAGGACGGGGCGCAGGCCGGTGCCCTTCACCCAGTCCAGCACGGGGTCGGTGCCGGGCAGGAGATGGGCGTACGTGGTCTCCCAGGCGTCGGCGGCGCAGCCGAGGTCGCAGAGCAGCTCCAGGTACGCGACGGGCTGGAGCACCGGCCGGTCGGGCAGGACGCCCGCCAGCCGCTCCCGCCAGCGCGGGTCGCCGGCGAGCTGCCGCATCAGGGCGTGGCTGGGGGCGTCGAAGTTGCCGGGGACCTGGAAGGCGAAGGTGCCGCCGGGGGCGAGACCGGCGAGCCAGCGGGGGAAGTGCTTCCAGTGGTCCGGCACCCACTGCAGCACGGCGTTGCCGAGGATCAGGTCGTACGCGCCGGGCTCCGGCGTCCAGTCGTCGAGGTCGGCGTGGGCGAAGTCGATCCGCCCGCCGCCGGGCGTGGGGCCGGCGTGCGCGGCGGCGGCGCGGAGCATGCTCGGCGAGTTGTCGTACCCCGTGATGCGGGCGGTGGGCCAGCGGGCGGCCAGCAGGGCGGTGCCGTTGCCTGTGCCGCAGCCGATGTCGGCGATCCGCGCGGGGGTGCGGGGCAGGTCGCCGACGTGGGCGAGGAGGTCGGCGAGGGGGCGGGTGCGGGGCCCTTCGTGGCGCAGGTACTGCTGCGGGTCCCAGGACGGTGAGGTCATGCTTTCAGCGTTCCGCCGATGTATCTCGATGTCAAGAGACTTCATGTCGACAGACCGTTTACACTGATCGCATGCGGGACGAGGTGGACCGGCTGGTCGCGGCGTGGCGCCGGGAGCGCCCCGACCTCGACGTGGAGCCGCTGGAGGTGCTGAGCCGGGTGAGCCGGCTGGCCCGCCACCTGGACCGGGCGCGGCGGCTGGCGTTCGCAGAACACGCCCTGGAGGGCTGGGAGTTCGACGTGCTGACCGCGCTGCGCCGCGCCGGCGAGCCGTACCAGCTCTCCCCCGGCCAGCTCCTCACCCAGACCCTGGTCACCTCCGGGACGATGACCAACCGCATCGACCGGCTGGCGAAGAAGGACCTCGTCGAGCGGCTGCCGGACCCCAGCGACCGGCGCGGCGTGCTCGTACGGCTCACCCCGGAGGGCCTGAGACGCGGAGACGCGGCGCTGGCGGCGCTGCTGGCGCAGGAGCGGGCGATCCTGGCGGAGCTGCCCGCGGAACGGCGCCGGGAGCTGGCGGGGCTGCTGCGGCAGCTGACGGCACCGTTCGACAACGTCCCGTAATCCGCTGCCCGGTGGGCGTCCCGGGGCCGGCCGGACGGGAAGCGCCGGCCCGCGGGCCGGCGGGAACGCGGACGAGGGCGCGGAGGCGCGGGCGTCAGCGCGCGCGAAGCCCGGCCGCGGCGGCAGACGCGAGGCCCTCGGCCATCTCGCAGAGTTCCTCCGTGGACGGCCGACCGCTGACGTCCAGCCGCACCATCTCGGCGGAGGTCTCGGCGCCCTGGCCGCTGTACCTGCGGTACTCGACGAAGGCAGAGCAGGTGTCGCCGTCGTCGTCCGGCTCCACCACGGTGCGGTACCCGCTCAGCCGGACGGTGGCGACGGCGTCCTCCGCGGACTTGGGCTCGTCGCGGAAGAAGGCGATGTTCGCGTCCACGCCCTCGTCGTCGCTCGACCACTTGCAGCTCCAGTTCGCGACGCCGGTTCTCGGGACGTCGTCCCTGAGGCCGGTAACGGCCGACAGCGTCCGGGCGTCCAGCAGCCGGCAGGCGTTCGCCCAGGCGAGGGACGTGCTCGGGTAGGCCGGCTCGCGGCGCGGGAGCGGGCGCTGGTCGAGGACCTCGGCCGCGCTCTCGGCGGCGCTGTCCGCGACCGCGCACAGCGTTGCGGTGCCGCCGACGACGGAGCCGTGGCCCATATTGACACGTACCCCCACCAGCATGTCCTCGGCAGCGGTGGCGGACGACAACAGCAGCGTGCACTCGTCGCTCTCCGTCTGCTCCCGGTGTATGCCGATCCTCCCGACGGTGCGGGAGGGCTCGGCCCCCTCGGGCGGGGTGCCCGGCCGCAGGCGGAGCTCCACGTCGATCCGGGTTTCCTCGTCGATGTCCAGCAGGACGTCGCACTGGTCGAAGTTCCCGTAGTCCACGTCCACATGGACCTCCTCCGCGTCGAACTGGCCGAAAGCGGCGGGGTCGGCCATCGCGCACACGTCGGCCGTGTGCGGATCAGCGACCAGAGCGTTCGACGCGCCGTTCGCGCCGTCCCCCCGCGGCGCGCCGCTGCCGGGCCGCGGGGTGCTCCCGGCGCCGTCGCGGTCGGGGACGACGAGGAACGCCAGGGCCAGGAGCGCGGCGGTGCCGAGAGCGGCGGCCAGCGGCAGCCGCCACCGTCGGCGCGGGGCACCGGTGCCGGTGGTGGCGGTGCCTCCCGCGGCGCCGCCTCCCGCGGCCGTGGGCTCAAGGGCCGTGGGCTCAAGGGCCGTGGGCTCAAGGGCCGTGGCCTCAGGGGCGGTGGCCTCAAGGGTCGCCGCGTCCCCGGAGGTTCCCCGCCCGGGCGCGGCCACCGCCGCCAGGAGCCGCCCGGCCTCAGCGGCGTCGGGGCGTTGCCGGAAGTCGCGTCGCAGCATGGCGGCGAGCACGGGACGCAGCGGTCCCACGGCGGGGTCCAGCTCGACGACGCCCCGCTCCGCCTTCCAGTGCCTCAGCCACTCGCCCTGCTCTCCGGCCTCCTCCGTGCCGGCCTCGTCCACCGTCCCGGCGGAGGCGGGGTCCGCACGGGTCGTGCCCCCGCGCGGCGGCGCGCCGGTGACCAGTGCGTGGAGGGTCCCGGCCAGGCAGAACACATCCGAGGCCGGCTGCGGGAGGCTGCCCCGGGCCACCTCGGGGGCGGCGTAGTCCGGGGTGTAGCTGACGGGCCCTTCGACGGTGATCGTGTCGGTGCCACCGGTCCGGTGGACCGCCCCGAAGTCCAGTAACTTCGCGTCCCCCTGCCGGGTGAGACCGATGTTGGCGGGTTTGACGTCACAGTGGACGATGCCCGCTTCGTGCAAGGCCGACAGCGCGTCCGCGAGCTGCGCGCCGATACGGGCCGCCTGTTCGGGGGAGATCCGCGGCCTCCGGTCGAGGCCGCCGCCCGGCACGTACTCCATGACGAACCAGAACGCCCGCGCCCCGGACTCGTCCGGCTCCGCGGGCACGACGTCGAACAGGGTCACGACGTGGGGGTGGTCACGGAACTTGGCCATGGCACGCGGTTCGCCCAGCAGTTGCCGCACCGCGGTCCCGCCCGGCCCGCCCGCCCGCTCCGGCTTCAGCGCGACGTCCTGGCCCAGCACCGTGTCGGCGGCCAGCCACACGTCCCCGCCCCGCCCCGTGCCGAGGACCTCCTTGAGCACGTAGCGGTCGGCGAAACTGTCCCCGGAACGCACGAATCTCCCCTCGGTCGAGTCCAGTCCCTGTACGGCCGGAGCCGCGCGCGCCTCGGTCAAGCGTACTGAGCGCTACGGGCCGTACGGGAGGATGTACCCAGAGTCTTCACAACTGCACCTCGGCCAGGACGGCACGGGCACCCGAGGGCGAACAGGGGACCGGTCCCGGCGAGAGCGCCTACGGTACGCGCATCCCGACCGACCGCTCCCCCCGGAGGAACCCCCCTGCGCTTCGCCCTGAGCCCCGTCCTGGCCGCTCCGCACCCGCCACGTGCCAGCCGGGGCCTAGGTTCTGTTTCTCGGATCTGCTGACAGGGCCTTGTGGGCTGGTCCAGGCTGTGGGAGTGGCTGGACGAGGGTCTTTGACGAACGCGGAGTGGGAGCGGCTGGAGCCGCTCCTGCCTCGTGGCGGGAACCGTGGTGGCCGCTGGAGCGATCATCGCAAGGTGATCGATGGCGTCCTGTTCCGTGTCCGGACGGGAGTTCAGTGGCGTGACCTGCCGGATCGCTTCGGGCCGTGGCAGACGGTGTACAAGCGGCACCGGCGCTGGTCGGCCGACGGCACCTGGGAGCGTCT
>NZ_JCANSZ010000019.1:0-122377 GCF_059570535.1 Streptomyces sp. CNP082 | reverse complement strand
GACCGCAGCACGGTCCGCCGCCCGCTCACGACGCCGACCCGGTAGCCGGTGAGCCCCACCGCGACCAGCCCCGGCTCCGCCATCCGGAGCGCCGTCACCAGCACGCCGGCGCCGCACGCCAGCGCCAGCGCGGCACCCGGCAACCGACGCCACAACCCCACGCCGACGGCGGCAAGCAGCGCCGCGACAGGCACGACCGGGCCCCACGCCTCGTCCAGCCCCCGGCCCAGCACGCCGGCACCCATCAGCAACCCCAGCGCGACGTCGGCAACCCACCCCGGCACACGCCTCCCCACCCGCGCCCACCTGCCCACCCGCACCTCCACCCACTTCACGCTTCCACGCTAGGAAGCAACCCCAGCCAGCACGTCCCCCCACAAAGGGAGCCGGAACGTACCACCACAGGAGGAGCGACCCTGTCCGGCGGCGCCTGCATATACCCGCCTCGGCCCACCAACAAGCACATACGCGAGCCCCGTGCATCACGCGGCCATGTGGGCGAGACTTCTGGTTGCGGCTTTGGCGGCATCCACGCGCGTCCGGCGCAGTCCGAAGGCCGTCAGCCAATCCCCTTCGCCTCAGGTCAGGACGTCGGTGTCTGCGTGCGGACACACTTACGGCGAAGGGGAAAGCGGTGGGGTTCACACCCTCACGAGTTCGCATCTCGTATCTTCCGCACCCCACCTGACCAGGCAAAACGAGGAAAACGAGGAAAACGGGGCCCCGCACCACGCCGGTGCGGGGCCTCGTCGTGCTCCGGCCTCGGGGCCGCGGGCGTGTTACCGGGGTGTGAGGTTCATGCGGATGTCCTCGGCAGCCCACAGGACGAAGCGTTCGACAGGCGTGACCGTCTGACCCGGCGCCATCTGGAACCGGAATCGCTTCAGCAGCATCGCCAGGACCAGTTTGGCCTCGACCATCGCGAGAGTGTGGCCTTCACAACTGCGGGGCCCGAGCCCGAACGGGATGTACGCGAACCGGTGCCGCTCGGCGGACGCCTCCGGGGTGAAGCGTTCCGGGTCGAAGACCTCCGGGTCTGGCCAGTGCTCGGGGTTCATGTGCACGGCCCAGAAGGGGTAGAAGATGGTCGTGCCTGCGGGCACGGTGTACGCACCGAGCTTGAGGTCCGCGGTGGCCTCCCGGGCGCCGTACGGTCCCGGCGGGTACAGCCGCATGGCCTCCCGGAGCACCATGTCCAGGTACGAAAGCGGCCTGAGGTCGCCGTAGTCGGGTGCACCGCGGTCACCGAGGACCCGGTCGACCTCCTCGGTGGCCCGCTCGGCCACCTCCGGGTGCCGGGCCAGCAGGTAGAGCGTCCAGGAGATGGCGACACCGGTGGTGTGGTGAGCGGCCAGCATGGTCATCAGCACCGTGTCGCGTATCCGCGCCGGCGACTCGCCCGCCTTGACCAGAGCCGCGACCAGGTCGCTCCGGTCGGCGTGCTCGGTGGTACCGCGTTCGCGGTGCGCGGTGAGCACCTCGTCGACGGTCGCGCGCAGATAGGCCAGAGCCTCTTCGGAGCGTACGCGGCGCTCCTCCTCCGTGCCGCCCACGTCCACCTGGTACAGCCGCGCCAGATAGTCGGTGAGCACGTCCTCGAACGCCGACACGACCCGCCCGGCGGCCTCCTCGGACTCCAGACCGTTGCCCAGCGCGTATTCACAGATCATCCGCAGCGACAGCTCGCTGAGGTCCTTCTGCAGCTCCACGGGGCCCCGCGCGGCGTTCTCCGCCCACCGATCGGCCATCGACGTCGTCAGCGCGGTGAACTGCGCGAAGTGCGCTTCGTGCGAGGGCCGTCCAGCCAGTACGGAGAGCATCACCCGCCGCCACGGCACGTGTTCGTCCGCCGGGAGCGTCTGCACGTTGCCCGACTCCTGGAGGGGCTCCAGGAACTCGAACAGCTTCTCCGGCCGCTTGTTGATCTCCGCGGTGGCCTCCAGCAGCACCGGATCGGCGACCGACACCGCCATGTCCGCACCTGGTAAGGGGAAGCGCACTACCGGACCGAACTCGGCGTGCAGCTTGAGCTGATAGTTGTGCAGCCCTCCCGCTGCCACGATCGCCTTGACACCGTCACCGCCCGTGGGCGGGCCGGGGATCCTGTCGATGCCGTCGTCCGGCATGGCACTCCTTCCTCTGGTCACGTCCCGGCAACGTTGTCAGCCGAAACCGGCCGTAGCCGGGGTGACTTCGCCGGCCGGTCGCTACGCTCGCATGGTTCCACGGATTCTGCGCGCGGAAGGGCATGGCGGGAGAGCTCGATGTACAAACCCTCGTCGAACGGGAGAGGACGCGAGGAGGAGAACCCCCTCCAGCTCCGGACCCCGGCCGTCCCACGCATCTACGACTACTTCCTCGGCGGCAAGGACAACTTCGCCCATGACCGGGCGGTCATGGAGGAAGTCCGGCGGCACGTTCCCGACGCACCCCTCATGGCGCGGGAGAACCGCTCGTTCCTGCGGCGCGCGGTACGGTACCTGGCCAGGTCCGGAATCCGGCAGTTCATCGACATCGGCGCGGGTATGCCGGTCGAGGGCGGCGGGCACCAGAACCTGCACGAGATCGCCCAGCACGTCGCCCCGGAGTCGCGTGTGGCATACGTCGACATCGACCCGGTCGTCGTCAGCCACGGACGGGCGTTACTCGGCAGATCGCCCCTGGTGGCCGTCGCCCAGGGCGACGCCCGGCACCCCGAGGACATCCTCGCCGATCCCGAGCTGCGTGAGGTCATCGACCTCGACCGGCCGGTCGCCGTGGTCATGCTGGCGATGCTGCACTTCATCGACGACGAGGCGGACCCACCCGGGATCGTGGCGCGACTGCGCGCAGCGATGGCACCCGGCAGCCACCTGGTCATCTCGCACTCGACCTCCGAGTTCGACACCGACGGCCAGGTTCAGAAGGCCGCCGACGTCTACAAGAAGGCCCAATCTCCGCTCACGCTGCGCAGCTACGCGGAGATCAGGCGGCTGTTCGACGGCTTCGACCTGCTCGACCCGGGCCTGACCACCGTGTCCCTGTGGCGCCCCGACCCGGCACCCGTCTCGCCGTGGTCCACCGAACCGGACCCGACCGTTCCGCCCGGCGCCGAACGCCAGTGGGTCTGCGCGGGAGTCGGACGAAAGACCGACTGACAGCGGCCGGCGCGGCGGGGGCCGACGGCTGGAGGGCGAGACAGGACCGCTCGATGCGGGGGAGGGTGAGGACATGGCGCAGGCGGAGTCGGTGCAGGTCGTGTTCGTGGACGCTGAGACGGAGGAGGAGTTCGCACGGACCGAACTCGCTCCCGGGCAGCTACCCGTCTCGTTCGAGTATGAGACGCGTCTTGACCTCGGAGGAGAGCCATGGGCCGTGGTCCGGGCCGATCCGCCGACCGCCGCGCAGTTCCTCCGGAGCGGCAGCCTCGTACTGACCCTGAGACGGATCCGGCCGACGGCCCCGCAGGACATGTCGTACTCCCTGCCGACGATCTGCGACCCGCTGCCGCCGACTGAGGACTCGGCCGGTCCTGGGGAGCACTTCGTGATCCACGAGGACGACTGGCGGCAGGCCGAGATGGTGTCCCGTCAGCTCGCGGGGCAGGTCGAGGCCGAGATGCGCACGATCCATGAGGTCTTCCAGCAGCACTCGCGGGTGATCGGCGACGGTGCGTCGTCGGTGCGCGTCTTCGACAGGATTCACGTCCGCCGGACCCCGACCGCCCCCGTCTCCACCGAGGTTTCGCGGCGGCGGCTGTCAGAACTGCTGCCCGCCAGCGGCAGGCCGTACGCGGGCGTCCGCTTCCGTGACGCGCCGGGCCGCGTGGTCGACTCGTTCGCGCTCGCCTCCGATCCGGTCACCGTGTACGGCCAGGCAGACGGTGACCGGGTCACGGTGCTGTGCCTCGCGCTCTCCCCCGATGCGGCGACGGAGTCGGCGTCCGGCCTTGAGCAGGCGATGCGCGAGTTCGATCTGCTGCTGGCCGACTGGTGCAACGGCCGGCTGCTGGACGCCTCGGCCGTCGGCGCCTTCGTGAACCCGGCGTAGCCACCGCGAAGCCGGACTCGCCCGTCCCGCCCCCGCGAAGGAAGCTCGGCAGCGCCGCGGCCCGAAGCACCGCCACCCCCGCGCCGCGGACGAGTCCGCCGACGGCCGGCCTCCACCTGCTGGCAGACCGGCTGGTCAAGCCCACGCACGGAAGTCACCCATCGTCGCCGGTAGGCGACCAACTGTCACTCCCTCCCGTATCCACACACCATGCGCCATGCCTGAGTGGAGGAAGATGGTATCGATGGAGATAGTATCGCTAAAGATACCATCCCCATCGGGAGTCTACATGCGTCGTTTCATCGGGCGGGAACACGAGCTGAACGTGCTCGGCAACACCTTGCAGGCGGTTCACGACGCCGCCGGGTCGGCGAGACCTGGTCAGTGCATCCTCATGCGCGGGCGGAGGCGGGTCGGCAAGTCCAGCCTCGTCGAGGAGTTCATCCGGCGGACCGGGACGCCGCACCTCTTCTTCACCGCAGCAGGCGGCGCGGCGGAGGACGAACTTACGGAGTTGCTCGACGCCGTCGCCAGATCCACCCTGCCGGAGCGGGAACTGTTCTCGGAGGAGACCCCGGAGCAGTGGAACGGGGCACTCAGGCTGCTTGCAGAGATCCTGCCCGACGACACTCCCAGCATCGTCGTCATCGACGAGGTCCCGTATCTGATGGACCGCATCGACGCCTTCGAGGGCATGCTCCAGCGGGCATGGGACCGGCTGCTCAGCCGCAAGCCGGTGCTTCTCCTCCTGGTCGGGTCCGATCTGTCGATGATGGAGGCGCTGAACAGCTACGACCGCCCCTTTCACCAGCGGGGCCGGGAAATGATCGTGGGGCCTTTGAACCCTGCCGAGATCGGCGAAATGCTCGACCTGTCTCCGGCGGCCGCGTTCGACGCTGCTCTGATCACGGGGGGCCTGCCTCTGATCTGCGCCGAGTGGCAGGCCGGAACGGATGTCTGGGAGTTCCTCCGCGACTCGCTGGACAACCCCATCTCGGCGCTGCTGGTCTCCGCTGAGCGGTCACTGGCCGCGGAGTTCCCTCCTCAGGCGATGAGCAGGGAAGTCCTGCGGGCCATCGGATCCGGGGAGAGAACCTTCACCAACATCGCTCGCGCAGCGGGCGGCATCGCCCACACCACTCTCACCCGAGCCACTGACGTCCTGACCGAGAAGAGGGTCGTGGCCGCCGAGCTACCGCTCTCGCTTAGGCCGTCGAAGGAGCGCCGCTACCGGGTGGCCGACCCCTACCTGCGCTTCTGGCTCATGTTTCTGGACCCGCACATGGCGGAGATCGAGCGAATGCGCGGAGATCTCACGCTGAGCCGGATCAAGGAGCAGTGGACGAGCTGGCGGGGTCGCGCGATCGAGCCCCTCGTCCGGGAATCCCTCGCCCGCCTCGTGCCGGACGGGCTCCTGCCCGCCGCCCCGGCGATCGGCGGGTACTGGACCCGCAACAACGACGTGGAAATCGACGTGGTGGGCGCCGACCGACAGCCGGTGGCCAAGCAGTTGCTCTTCCTGGGCTCGGTCAAGTGGCTGGAGAACTCTGCATTCGACAACCACGACCTGGCAGCACTGCAGAAGCACCGGGCCGCGATCACCGACGAGCCAGTACCGCTCGTGGCAATCTCCCGCAGCGGGGTGCGATGTCCCGGTCTGCAGGCGGCCTACGGCCCCGACGAACTCCTCACCGCCTGGCGCAAGGTGTGAGCAGGCTGGGCATCCGGGGTTGCAATTCTGGTTGCATTCGCCTCCGTCCGCTGCGGTCCCGGCAAAGACCGCCCGCCCACTCCGCCGCAGGTCAGGATGTCCCTGTTCCCGCGCCAGGCAGCCGGACGTACGACCTGAGCGCCCTGGCCGCCAGGCTGCCGACCGCCTGCGCGCAGCAGTGCGCCTCCTGCGGCTACGACGGCCGGACCGGCGCGGTGCTGGTCGGCTTGGGGGCCGAGAATGTGCGCTGCTGCCTCGTGGCCCTGCTCCGCCAGCAGGGCCCGCACGCGCTCCGGGTCCGCGCGGTTCCGCGGGGCGGCGGGCCCGAGCACGAGGTTGATACCGGGCGGCGCGTGGAGCGTCTTTGTGCCCGGAGGCGGGTTGTGTATCAGCGGCAGCCCGGGATCCGGGGGCAGTATCGAGGTGCACGGCGGCTTCATGGAGGGCGGCTGCGCCGAGGCTGTCGGTAGTCGCTGACTGCCGCGGGCGCCGTGCGGTTCCGGGGACGGAGGTATGGATGGAGCTTGCCGGTGTGACTCTGGCCGGGCGCTATGAGCTGCGGGAGTTGCTCGGTCGCGGCGGTATGGGGGAGGTGTGGCTGGGGCGTGACTCCTCGCTGCCGCGGCGGGATGTGGCGGTCAAGGTGCTGCCGTCCCTGGCCGGCGGGCGCGGGGTGCGGCGCTTTCAGCGGGAGGCGGCTGTCCTTGCCGGGCTTCAGCACCCGGGGATCACCGTCGTGTACGACGCCGGGGAGCATCACGGCTTCCTGTTCATCGTCATGGAGTTGCTGCACGGCCAGGACCTGGCGCGGCTGCTGGCCGGCCACGGCGGAGCCCTGCCCGTCGCGCGGGCCGTGGACGTGGCTCGGCAGACCGCCGTCGCCCTGGATGCCGTGCACGGCTGCGGTGTCGTCCACCGGGACCTCAAGCCGGGGAATCTGTTCGTACAGCCGGGCGACCGGGTGAAGATCTGCGACTTCGGCATCGCCCGTCCCGCCGACGCCTCGACCGTGCTGACCGTGTCCGGAGCCGTGCTGGGCACCCCGCGCTACATGTCGCCCGAGCAGTGGCACGGTACGGAGGTCGGCACCCGCGCCGATCTGTACGCCCTGGGCTGTGTCCTGTACGAACTGCTCGCCGGCCGGCCGCCGTTCACCGAGGCGACGGTGTTCGCCCTGATGCGGCAGCATCTGGAGCAGCCCCCGCCGCCGCTTCGCGAGCTGCGGCCCGGCCTGCCCGGAGACCTTGCGGATCTGGTCCTGGCGCTGCTGGCCAAGGACCCGGCCGTACGCCCGGACGCCCACACCCTGGCCCGCGAGCTGGGCGGACTCGGCATACGGGACGCGCCTCGGCCGTCGTCCCTCCCGTCGTCCCTCCCGCCGTCCATCCCGCCGTCCATCCCGCCGTCCATCCCGCCGTCCACCGCATCCGATGCACCGGCCGGGCCCGGCGCGCCGGCCCGGCAAGACGCGCCGCGCAACCTTCGTGCGCAGGCCCTGCGCGGCGAGCACCACCTCACCCTGTCCGGTCACCGCGCCGCGGTGGGGAACCTCGTGTTCAGCCCCGACGGCCGCACCCTCGCCAGCGGCAGCTGGGACAAGTTCGTACGCCTGTGGGATCCGCGCAGCGGCGAGCCGCGTACCGCGCTGCGCATGAAGGACTCCCGCTCGACCGGTGCCGCCTACGCCCCGGACGGCCGCATCCTCGCGACCTGGAACGGAAAGGACGTCGTGCTGCGGGACGCGGACACCGGCGAGCAGCGCCTGGCTCTGAAGTACCCCGGATGGGCCGCGTCGGTGGCCTCCGCGGCGTTCAGCCCCGACGGCCGCACCCTCGCCACCGGCGGCAGCGACAGGGCCGTCCGGTTCTGGGACGTGGACACCGGCGACCCCGGCATGGTGCTGAAGGGGCACGGCGCGTGGGTCAGTTCGCTGGCGTTCAGCCCGGACGGCCGCGGCATCGTCGCGGGGGGCGCCAGCGGTACACCGCGGATGTGGGACGTCGCGACGGGGGAGCCGCGCTGGGAACTTCCCCGCGGCGCGTACATCAGCCTCGTGTTCAGCCCGGACGGGGCCGTCCTGGCCGCCGCCTTCGGCGGCACCCCCGTGCACCTCAAGAACGCCCGTACGGGCGAAGACCTGCGCGTACTGGAGGGCCAGACCGAGGGAAGGACCGCCCTGGCCTTCGCCCCGGACGGCCGCACCCTCGCCACCGGCGACAACAAAGGCGTCATCTGCCTCTGGGACACGGCCACCGGCGACCAGCGCCTTGCCGTGGACGCGCACCAAGGGCCCATCCTCTGCCTGGCGTTCGCCCCGAACGGGCGCATCCTGGCCAGCGGCGGCCAGGACCGGGTGATCCGGCTCTGGGACATCCGGACCCGGTAGGTCAACCGTTCGCGAGGCCGTCAAAGCTGGTGACGCTTGGGCACTGGTTGACGCCCCTCAGTGATCCCCTGGCGTAGGGTGACGGCTCGATCTGCGGGAAACCTCTGTTTCCTGGTGAAGGGCGGTGACATGAGTTGCTCCGAGCCACGCGCACCGCGCCGCTCGGTGCTCTTCTTCGCGTTCGCCTTCGCGGTGATCGCCGACCCGGTCTCCTCCGTCACGTACGCCATCGAGGCCGCCCTGCGGGCCCTGCACGGGGACCTGGCTCTGCTGCTGCCCACCATGGCTCTGGTCGTCGGCCTGGTGGTCCTCGTCGTCGCGAACTACTGGCAACTGGTGCGGCGCTTCCCCGAGGGGGGCGGCGCGGCGGCAGCCGCCGGGCGGGCCTTCGGGCCGGGCTGGACCTTTCTGCCGATCGGCGCGCTGGTGGTCGACTTCGTGCTGACCATCGGGATCTCCATCGCGGCGGCCGGCAGCGCCGCGATCGCCCTGTTCCCCGTACTCGCTCCGGGCAGGATCCCGCTGGCCCTGGGGCTGCTCCTGGTCGTCGCCGCCCTGACGTGGTTCGGACACAGCGGACGGCTGGTGTTCGCCGCCATGACCGCGTTGTTCGTGGCGGTCTCGGTCGTGGTCCTGGTGCTGGGCTTCACGGCCCCGTACGCCCCCGGCACCGCGCCCCTCCACACCCGCCCCGGGCATTCGCCTGTCATCGCCGTCGTGCTGGCCTTTCCCGTGGCCATGGCCCTGGCCACCGGCGTCGAGGCCCCCTCCACCGCGATCGCGCAACTCGGCCAGCTCGACGACACCCGCAGGCGGCGCTTCGGCCGGGGCACCCTGGCGCTGGTCCTGATCATCGTCGGCGGCCTGACGCTGGCCTTCACCGCCCTGGCGGTACGCCTCCGTGTCGGGCTGCCCGGCGCCGACTCCACGCAGCTCGCCGGGATCGCCCGCGCCGCCGCCGGACCCGGCTGGCTTTACCACGCCTTCCAGTTGACCAGCGCGCTCCTGCTCCTGGCCGCGGCCAGTTCGTCCTTCCAGGCCGGCCCGGGACTGCTCAAGGCCCTCGCCGGCACCCCCGCACGCCCCGGCGCCCTGCCGTCCGTCCTCGGCCGGGTCAACAAGCACTACACGCCGTACTGGTCGGTCGCGGTGTACCTGGTCGCGGCAGCCCTGATCATCGTCGCGGCGGCAGGGTGGGAACAGAGACTCGTGCTGTTCTACGCGGTGGCCGTGTTCGTCAGCTTCCTCGTCGGCCTGCTGGCCATGGCCCGCTTCTCCCGTACCGAACGCAAGCACCTGCTCGCCGCGCTCAACGCCTTCGCCGCGCTGGCCGTCGCCCTCACCATCGCGGTCAACTTGCTGCGCGGCTGGCCCATGTTCTCCATCGCCGCCACCGCCCTCATCGGTGGCGCCCTCTACGTCCGCTGGCGCCGAGCGGGCCGCCCGAGCGGGGTGGAGGGCGTCGCGCAGCAGGCCAAAGCCCGCTGACCAGGCGGTGTACGAGGGCCCGGGCCGTCGACCGGTCCGGGCCCTCGTCGCATCGGCGGCGCCCGGCGGGCACCGCGATCGGTCAGCCGCGCCGGCCGAAGACCTCCTTGCGGGTGCCGAGGTTCAGGAAGACCGTCTCACCCGTGGCGTCCTCAAGAGCGTCGTTGTCGGTGACGGCGTAGACGTCGCCGTTGCCGGCCACGGTCAGCCCTTCGAGCTTCTCCTGGGTCCAGCCGTGCGTCGCCCGCAGATCGGGCAGGACGTCGTACGCGAGCGTCTTGGGCAGCACCGGCAGGGTGTCCGCGGGCGCCGCCGACTTCGGCATGGCGACCGTGTAGATCCGCTTGACCCGGGCCGCCGGGCCGTTCAGCTTGTCGCGCTCGATGACGGCGAGCCGGTCGCCGACCACGGTGATCTCGGAGAGGCCGATCCAGTCGCCCGGCGTGGCGGTGGCGTCGAGCCGGTAGCCGAACCAGCTCCAGGTGCCGGCCTCGACGTCGTACCGGCCGAGGCGGACGGTCCCCGCCGGGTCGGTCGCGACCTCGCGCTGCAGCGCGGCCCAGACGATCTCGCGGCCGTGCCCGTCGGTGGTGGCGGTGACGCCCTCGAAGCCCTGCTTCCCGAGGCCCGCGGCGACGTCCGCCGGCAGCAGGACGGCCTGCCGGGTCACGCCGTCGCGGTCGAGCCGTACGAGCCGGTTGCCCGCCCCGGTCCCGCCCTCCACGGCCAGCCAGTAGCCGCCCTGCGGCCGGGCGAAGACGCCCTCCGCGTCGTAGCCGACCGGCTCTCCCCCGGCGTCCTTGACGGTCAGGGCCCGGGTGAGGACCGCGGGCCGCTGCGCCGTGTCGACGGTGAGGATCCTGGTGGGGGTGTACGCGGCGTCGGTGACGGTGCAGAGCTGGTCCGCCCTGCCGGGTGCGGCGGACAGCGCGCCCAGGGCGCCCCAGCCGAGCGGTGCGCCGGCGGGGTCCGCGGCCGAGACGACGCCGGGGAAGCCGGGAGTGCCCTTGCCCAGGCGGTACAGGTTCACCGCGGAGCGCACGCCCGCCTCGGCGTCGTCGACCTCGCTGGAGACGGCGAGCAGGGCGCGCGACGGGATCGGCAGCACGCCCTCGGGGCCGTTGGTGGCGGGCAGCAGTTGGCGGAAGACCGGCCGGGCCGGCCGGCTGACGTCGTACACGGCGACGAAGTTGCTGCGCTCCGAGGCGACGAAGGCGTACCGCACGCCGTCGTACTCGGCGATCGCGAGGCCCTCCGGCTCGGTGCCCTTCTTCTCGGACCGGCCCTCGTCGTGCAGCCCGTGGCGCACGGCGAGCCGCTCGAAGCTGCTGCCCGCGTCCCAGACGACCTCGCCGGTGCGGCTGTCGAAGACGGACCAGCCGCGGGTGCCGCCGCGCCAGTCGCCCTCGTTGGCTGTGGCCAGGTAGCGGTCGTCGATCCAGCCCAGCGCGTCGGGCTCGCGCGGCACGCCGGTGATCGAGCCGGTCTGGTCGATCGCGCCGTCCTCGACGGTGTCGATGCCGGCCACTCTCGCCGTACCGGCACTGAAGGCGTGGGTGACGTCGCCGGTCGGCAGGTCGATGACGACGACGCCGTTGTTCTCCTGGAGGGTCACGGCGAGCTGGTTGCGGCTGTTGACGGAGACGTACTCCGGCTCCGGGTCGGTGGGTGCGGCGATCCCGGCGGCGGCCAGGGCCGGCAGTGCCGTGCCGTCGTCCCGGATCAGCGGTACGGCCCGGATGCGCCAGTTCGACGGCGACGAGCCGCCGCCGAGGTCGACGATCTGCACGGAACCGGCAGGGGCCTGCGGCAGGTCCCCCTCCTGTCCGCCGGGCGGCGCGGCCTCCTCGTCGCGCTCGTTCTCGATCGCGACGGCAGCGTACCGCTGGTCCTTGCTGATCGCGACGGAGTCGGGCTGACCGCCGAGGTCGAAGCTCGCGACGCGCTCGCGGTCGCGCAGGGAGATGACGTCGAGCCGGCCGGAGGGGTCGGTGTAGCTCGCGCTGGTGTTGACCACGACGAGGACGTACCGGCCGACCACGGACACCGAGGTGGGTTCGTCCTCGGCGTCGCCGAGTTGCGCCAGTGACAGGGTGCCGAGCCCGCGCGGGCGGTCGGGGTGCCCGATGTCGAGGAAGCCGATCCGCCGGGCCGCCGCGTCGGTGTAGACGAGGGTGCGGCCGTCCTCGCTGACCGCCGAGATCTCGGCCACGGTCTCGGTGGCCGGGTCCTCGCCGGCCGGCCGGTTCTGGAAGACCGGGTAGGTGGCGGTGCGGTCGAAGGCCGCCGGCCCCGCCGGCCGCTGCGGTCGCTGTGGTCCGTGGTCCGCGCTCGCCGTCCCGGCACCTGCCAGGGCGGCGGCCACGACCAGGGCCGCGAGCGCGGCGCGGGTTCTCTTCTGGGACATCGTTCCCCTCCGTTACCTGCACGTCGGCGCCGGATCGTCCCACTCAGGGGCACGTGCGGACGGAACGGCCGGGTGAACGGCGGGCGAAGATCGCGTACGTCGCTTGTGCGCAGTAATCCGGGTCAGTGGTCCGGGTCAGTGGTCCGGGTCAGTGGTCCGGGTCAGTGGTCCGCGTCAGTGGTCCGCGTCAGTGGTCCGCGTCAGTGGTCCGAGCAGCACGCGATCTGGTGGCGGGCCTCGAACGGCACCAGCGAGCCGGCCGTGCCCCGCTGCACCAGCAGCGTGCAGCGGCCGTCCCGCCAGGTGGGGCGGGCGAAGCCGGTCGCGTCCAGGACGGCGTCCGGGGTGACGGCGACTCCGGCCAGCCCTGCCACCGCGTCGAGGCAGCTCACGGCCACCGCCTCGGCGGGTGTCGTACGCCGCTCGACCGCGGCCCGGCCGGGGTAGCGGGCCAGCCGGCCCGCCGCCCGCCGCCGGGCCTCCCCGGCCGCGGCGAGCGCCCCGGGGGCCAGCGCCGCCTCGGTGACCAGAGCCCCGTCGACGGCGGTCAGCTCCGGCACGGCTGCCAGCAGCCGGGCCGTGACCCGCTCCGGTTCCGGGCCGCCGCGCCAGCTCACCACGGCCGCGAAGCGGCCGACCGGCGCACGGGCGACGTGGGTGCTGACGACGCAGCCCTCGGGGCCGTCCTCCGTGAGCAGACCCGTCAGTGCCTCGTCCACCCGGTGCACCAGGTGCTCGGCGGCGGCGAGCCCGGAGGCGGCCGTGTCCACGGCCACCGCGTGGGCGGCCGTGGGCACCTCCGCCGCCGGGAACGCCGGTCCGGTGCTCATCGGCTCGGCAGCACCCAGACCGGGTTCGTGTAGAACCACAGGTCCCGCCAGGGGTCCGCGTCACCGACCACGTCGATGGCCGGACCGGCCGGGTCGATCGCCGCGCCGCGGTAGCCCGGCTGCTGCCGGTTGCCGTCGGTGCCGCGCAGCCGGACGTAGAACGGCTCCTCCAGCGTGCCCAGGTCGTACCGCAGGGTGAACGTGCCGGTGCGTCCCGAGGTGTCGGTCTGCTGTACGACGCGGGTGTCCGGCGCCGTCAGCTTGTCGCGGTCGCTGCTCGCGTGGGACACGTCCACCGCGCCGCGGATCAGGTCGACCCGGTTCAGCCGGGGCAGGAACATGCCCCAGTTGGGCACGGACTGGGCGGTCACGGTGACGAGCAGTTCGATCCGGCTGCCCCTGCGGGCGGTCAGGGTGCCGCCGAGGGTCTCCTCGCCGCCGCCAAGGCCCGAGGCGACCACCCGGACGTCGAGGTTCTTCAGCAGCCGGCCGTGGTCCACCCAGATACGGCCGTCCCGGATGCCCCGCATGACCGCGGCGTAGCTGCGGTCCGCGGCGCCGACGTGGGTTCGGCTGTACATACCGGGCCAGAAGTCACCGGCGGTGAGGTTGACCTGCCCGGCGTACACCGGGTCGCCGTAGCGGCCGTCCCGGTTGAACTGCGCGGAGTCCGAACCGTCGGGCCGGCGGGAGGTGTCGCCCCAGTTGACGTGGGAGTCGGAGTTGGCGGAGATCGACCACGGCTTGCCCTCGGCGAGCAGCGAGTCCCACAGCCCGCCCACGGTGGCGGTGTAGAAGTCGAAGCCGCCCCAGGAGCGGTAGCTCTCCGCCGGGTAGCCGGGGAACGAGTTGGCGCTCGGGGAGTTGCCGTAGTAGCCGCGCGCCGAGCCCGGACCGTACCCCGTGGGCAGGCCGGCCGCCTGGTGGCCGGGGGCGCCCTCCCAGCCGACCGCGATCCGGGGGTCGGCGTCACGCCAGGCCCGGACCTCGTGCGGGCTGTCGATGCCGTTACGCGCCGGGTGGTTGGCCAGGAAGAGGGCGTCCTCGACGCGGCGCCGGTCCTTCTGCTTGCCCAGCCACTGGATTCCGGCCACGGCGAGGGCCTCGTTCTCCGGGGTGCTGCCGGAGGCGCCCTTGACGCTGCCGTCGTAGTCGTTCTCGAACTGCTTGAGGACCTCGACCTCGTACTTCCCCGGAACCACGAAGACGGTGCCGTGCTCGGCGGCCGGGATGTTCCACTCCAGGCCCTGGAAGATCAGGGTGTCCTTCAGTTCGGCGCGGGCCGCCCTGATGTCGGGGTTGACCAGATCGACGCCTATGCGGGCGTGGGTCGCGCCGCCGTGGTCGGTGATGACCATCCAGTCAAGACCGAACGCCGCGCCGTGCTGCGCCTGGTCGAGGACCGTGTACATGGCGTCGGAGGAGTGCTGGGTGTGGATGTGGTGGTCGCCCGCCAGCCACTGGCGGACGCCCTCGCCGCCGCCCCCGCCCTCGTTGCCCTTGCCGCGGCCGGCGTCTTCCGCCATGGCCGGGGTGACGCCGAGCATGCCGGACATGCCGGCGGTCAGCGCGCCGGTGACACCGGCCGCCTTCAGCATGCGGCGCCGCGAGAACTCCCGGGGACTGAGGTCGGAGTCGGAGACGGAGGTGTCCGCCGCGGCCCGGGTTGCTTCGTCGACGCCGTGGCTGTGGCTGTGGTCGTGGCTGTGGGAGTGCGGACGTCTGTCCGAGTGGTCGTGTGACACACCGGTCCCTTCCAGGATGAGATGGCGCGAGGGGTGCGCTCAGGTAACCCGCGCCTTCCTGCGCCCGGCGGATGCACCGGTTACCTCACGGCGTCGCGCAGGTGAAGGAACCTTCTGTCCGGACACCTTGCGGGCGTGGCGGCGTGGGCCGTGGCGGTCAGACGGCCTTGGCCCGCCGCCCGCGGGGTTACGCGGGGCGCACCAGGCCGGTGTCGAAGGCGAAGATCACCGCATGTACCCGGTCCCGGGCGCCGATCTTCGCCAGTACCCGGCTCACATGCGACTTGACCGTCGACTCGGCGAGGGAGAACCGCTCGGCGATCTCGGCGTTGCTCCAGCCGGTGGCCATCGCGGTGAGGACCTCGCGTTCGCGGTCGGTCAAGGCGGCGAGCAGGCGCTCCTGTTCGGCGGTCGTCGGGCCCGGGATACGGTCGGCGAAGGCGTCGAGGAGCCTTCGGGTCAGCCCGGGGGCGATGACGGCGTCACCGGCGGCCACCGCCCGTACGCCGGCGATGAACTCGTCCGGCAGGGCGTCCTTCAGGAGGAAGCCGCTGGCGCCGGCACGCAGCGCCGCGTACGCGTACTCGTCCAGGTCGAAGGTGGTCAGGACGAGGACCCGGGAGCGGCCACCGGACTGCACGATGCGGCGGGTGGCCTCGATGCCGTCCATGCCGGGCATGCGGACGTCCATCAGTACGACGTCGGGGCGGAGTTCGGCGGCCTTGCGCACCGCTTCGGCGCCGTGTGTCGCCTCGCCGACCACCGTCAGGTCGGGGTGCTGCTCCAGCAGCATGCTGAAGCCGAGCCGCTGCAGGGTCTGGTCGTCGACGATGAGGACGGTGGTCATACGGGGCGCTTCTCCCTGGGTGCCGAGGTGGTCATGCCGGACGCGTCGCCGTGGGTGCCGAGTTGGTCGCGATCACGAAGCGGGCGTGGACGGTCCAGCCTCCGCGGTCGTTGGGCCCCGCGGACACGCTCCCGCCGTAGAGGGCGGCCCGCTCGCGCATGCCGACCAGGCCGCGGGCGTCGTCGTTGGACCGCGGGGTGAGCGCCGGGCCGGTGTCCTCGACCGTGACGTGTACGACGGTGTCGTCGGCGGTGATCGTCACCTGGACGGACGTGTCGGCCGCCGCGTGCTTGAGGGTGTTCGTCAGGGCCTCTTGGACGACGCGGTAGACGGCGAGTTGGAGGCCGGGCGGCAGGTCGGGGCGGGCACCTTCGGTGTGCTCGGTGTGCAGGGTGACGGCGGGGCCTGCGGCGCGTACCCGCGCCAGCAGCGGCTCCAGATCGCCGAGACCCGGCTGGGGGGCGAGCGGGGTGCCCTCGGCGGCGGTCCGGTCGTCGTCGCCGATGACGGCGAGCAGGCGGCGCAGTTCGGCCAGGGCGTCGCGCCCGCTGTCGGCGATGGTGCGCAGGGTCTGGGCGCCCCGTTCCGGTTTCGCCTCGGTCAGTCCGGCGGCACCGTTCGCGAGGCCGACGATGACGGCGAGGGTGTGGCCGAGGATGTCGTGCATCTCCCGGGCGACGCGCGCGCGTTCCGCGGCGGCGGCGAGCCGGGCCCGCTGGTCGCGCTCGACCTCCAGCCGGACGGCGCGTTCGTGGAGGGTCCTGATGTAGGCGTTCACGACCCGGGCCACCAGACCCGCCGTGGCGACGGCCACCACGAGGCCCGCCTGGATGAGTGCGATCACCCAGGTCTGCAGGCCGACGTCCTGCCCGTCGCCGCGGACGGCGGTGGCGAGGGCGGTCTGCGCGGCGGCGATGGCCACGCAGACCGCGAGCGATACGGGCCGCACGACGCGGCCCACGTTGAGCAGCGCCACGACCCGGGCGGCCTCGGACCCCGTGTTGGCGTCCCAGGCGACCGCCGCCGCGGACACGGCCGAGGTGACGGTGAAGATCAGGATGGGCCGCTGCCACCGCCACAGCAGCGGGATGCAGAAGGCGGCGACAAAGGCCAGCAGCACGGGTACGCCTGGACCGGGTTCGCTGTCCGCGTTCTGCAGGGCCGGGATGCCGAACAGCGCGCAGAGCAGCGGGACCCCCCAGCGCCTGACCCACGGGTGGCCCTGGTCCGCCTCGATGATCCGTCTGAGCTTGCGCATCACGAGCGCGTCCGAGGGCCGCTCCGCCTCGCCCAGCAGCGCCTCGGGCGCGGCCGAGGCGCCGGGCTGCCCGGCCGCGGTCGGTGTGGTCACGTCGTACGCCCTCTCGGTGCGGGGACCGCCCGCCGGTTCCCCGGGGGGGAGTGGGTCGGCCGGCGGGCGGTTGTCGGTCATCGGCGGGCCGGCCGAATCCACCTCCTCGGATCGTACGACCGGAGCTCAGGGCTGTCCGGCGGGCACACGCTCGGGCTCCGGCGCGCTCCGGGGAACTTCGCCCAGCCGGGACCGCAGCTTCTCGCCCTCCACGTCCACGTTCGGCAGCAGCCGGTCCAGCCAGCGGGGCAGCGCCCAGGCGCGGCGGCCGAGCAGCGCCATGATCGCGGGAACGATGGTCATCCGCACCACGAAGGCGTCGAAGAGGACGGCGGCGGCCAGGCCGAGCCCCATCGACTTGATGATCGACTCGTCGCTGAAGACGAACCCGGAGAACACCCCGATCATGATGACCGCCGCGGCCGTGACCACCCGGGCCCCGTGCCGGAACCCCGCGACGACCGCTTCGTCCGGCTCGGCCCCGTGCACGTACTCCTCCCGCATCCGGGTCACCAGGAAGACCTGGTAGTCCATGGCGAGTCCGAACACCACACCGATCATGAAGATCGGCAGGATGCTCACGACCGGGCCGGTCTGGTCGACGCCGAAGACGTCCGCGAGCCAGCCCCACTGGAAGACGGCGACGACGACACCGAGGGTCGCCAGCACGCTCAGCAGGAAGCCGGCGGCGGCCTTGAGCGGGACCAGGATCGAGCGGAACACCAGCATCAGCAGGATCAGCGCCAGGCCGACGACCACGCACAGGTACGGGACCAGGGCGTCGGACAGCTTGTCGGAGACGTCGATGTTGAGGGCGGTGGTGCCGGTGACCATCACCTCGGCACCCGTGTCGTCCCGCAGGTCCGCGCTCCGGTCGCGGATGTCGGAGACGAGGTCGACCGTCTCCCCGCTGCTGGGCGAAGAGTCCGGGATCGCGCTGATCAGGGCGACGTCACCGCCCTGGTTGAAGGTCGCGGGGCTCACCGAGGCGACGTCGGGCAGCGAGTCGAGCAGGGCGCGCGCCTCGTCGGCGGCGGCCTTGGGGTCGTCGCTGCCGCGGGCGTCGACCACGACCGACAGCGGGCCGTTGTAGCCGGGGCCGAAGCCGTGGGTGATGGTGTCGTACGCGACGCGCTGGGTGCTGCCGGAGGCGGCCGACTCGTCGCTCGGCATGCCGAGTTCCAGCGACAGGGCGGGGGTGGCGAGCAGCAGCAGACCGGCGACCGAGGTGACCAGGACCCTGACCGGGTTGCGCAGCACGAACGTCGACCAGCGCACGCCCATGGGCTCCCGCTCGCCGCGCTCGACGGCACGCATCCGGCGCGTCCTGAGCTTCCCGGCCGCGATCCGTACGCCGGCGAAGCCGAGCAGCGCGGGCAGCAGGGTGAGCGCGATCACCACGGCGACGACCACCGCGAACGCGGCGCCGAGCCCGATGTCGGTGAGCACCCTGATGCCGATGACGCTGAGCCCGGCCAGCGCGATGATCACGGTGAGCCCGGCGAACACCACCGCGGAACCGGCCGTACCGACCGCCCGCCCGGCGGCCTCCTCGGGCGTGTGCCCGCCCTTCAGCTCCTCCCGGTAGCGGGAGACGATGAACAGGGCGTAGTCGATCGCCACCGCCAGGCCCAGCATCAGGGCGAGGGTGCTCGTGTTCGAGCTGAGATCGATGAAAGAGCTCGCGAGGGTGATCGAGAGGATCGCCAGGCCGACCCCGAACAGCGCGGTCAGCAGCGGCAGCCCGGCCGCGACCAGCGAGCCGAAGGTGATGACCAGGACGACCGCGGCGATCAGGACGCCGATCAGCTCGGTCGTACTCTGATGGACTTCCCCGGCCACCGCCGTGCCGCCCATGCTGACGTCCAGGCCGGTCCGCTCGCCCTGGGCGGCGATGTCCTCCAGGTCCGCGCGGGCCCGGTCGCTGACGTCGGCGTCCGCGACCTCGTACGTCACCTGCGCGTAGCCGATCGTGCCGTCCTTGCTGACAGTGCCGCTGTCGTACGGGTCGGCCACCGTCTTCACCTGGTGCGCCTGCCCGAGGTCGGCCACCAGCGCCTCGACCCCGGCCTTGGGGGCGCCGGACGTCAGCCGCTGCCCGTCCGGCGCCTCGAAGACCACCCGGGCCGTCGCCCCGTCGGCCGCGGCCTGCGGAAACTCCTCCGTCAGCAGGTCGAGGGCCTGCTGGGACTGGGTGCCGGGGATGCTGAAGGTGTCCGTGGTCTTGCTGTTCACCCCCGCGGCGGCGATGCCGACGGCGGCCAGCACGGCTATCCACAGCATGAGGACGAGCCTTCGCCGCCGGAACGAGAACCGGCCCAGCCGGTAGAGGAACGTGGCCACGGAAGAACCCCCGGGAGGCGTGCAGAGGACGGGACAGGGGCCGCGATCCGGCCCGCGCTCCACGCTAGGCACGCCTCACCCCGGTCCCCTGGGTCCACGGTGGCGAACAGGGCGGGGGCGAGTGGTACCGCGGTGCCGTCCGGCAGTCCTCCGCGAGAGGTAGGCGGGGGCGTTCCGAGCGCCTGTACGCACACGTGCCGCGCAGGCCCGGGAGGGACGGGGCGCGGACATAACCGGGAGTGGCGCCTCGGCAGCGTAGCGTGAGACCCCGCGTCCGGGCACCGGTCCGGGGCCGGGGATCCGGCGGGGTGCCCGGGGAGTGATCTGGAGGAGCCATGGCGCGCAGGACCCGGCCGGCACGGAACGCGGCGGTCGCCGCCTGCCTCGGCGGCGGGGTGGTGGCCGCCGGGTGGCTGGGGCTGGTCACCGGGGCCGTCCCCGTCGACGTCGGGGTGGGGCGGCGTACCCGGGGGCTGGGGCCGCAGGCCGTGGACGTCGCGGCGCCCCGCGAGGTGGTGTTCGACGTGGTGGCCGGTCCGTACCTGGAGCGCACGCCGCGGGCGATGCGCGACAAGCTCCACGTGCTGGAGCGCGGCAGCGACCTGGTGCTCGCCGAGCACTTCACGCCGGTCGCGGGCGGGCGGCTGACCGCGGTGACGGTGGAGACGGTGCGCTTCACCCGGCCCGAGCGCATCGACTTCCGGCTCGTACGCGGCCCGGTGCCGCACGTGACCGAGTCCTTCGTCCTCACCGAGCAGCCGCCGGGAGGTACGCGGCTGGTGTACGAGGGGGAGCTGGGCACGGATCTGTGGCGGCTGGGCGAGTGGTGGGGGGCGAAGGTGGCCGGGCAGTGGGAGGCCACGGTGGCCGCCTCCCTCGCCACGGTCGCCGCGGAGGCGGAGCGGCGGGCCGGCCGGGCGGGCTGAACCCGCCCGCGGAGACGTTCGACGACGGCACTGCGAAGGCGAGGACACGATGACGGCGGACCCCACCACGGACACAGTCCGGCGGGACGCGGCAGACTCGGCGGACGCTGCCCCGGCCCGGGCGAAGCGGGACCGGGAGGAGGTGTTCATCGAGTTCACCAAGTCCGTCTGCCCGCTGTGCAAGACGCCCGTGGACGCCCAGGTCAACATCCGTGGGAACAAGGTGTTCCTGCGCAAGCGCTGCCGCGAGCACGGCGAGTTCGAGGCCCTGGTCTACGGCGACGCGGAGGAGTACCTGTCCTCGGCCCGCTTCAACAAGCCCGGCACCATCCCGCTGACCTTCCAGACCGAGGTACGGGACGGGTGCCCGACCGACTGCGGGCTGTGCCCGGAGCACAAGCAGCACGCCTGCCTGGGCATCATCGAGGTCAACACCGGCTGCAACCTGGACTGCCCGATCTGCTTCGCCGACTCCGGCCGCCAGTCGGGGGGAGGCTACTCGATCACCCGCGAGCAGTGCGCGGCCATGCTCGACGCCTTCGTCGCCGCGGAGGGTGAACCGGAGGTGGTGATGTTCTCCGGCGGGGAACCCACCATCCACAAGCACATCCTGGACTTCATCGACCTCGCCCAGGCCCGGCCCATCAGAAACGTCACCCTCAACACCAACGGCATCCGCCTGGCCACCGACCGGGACTTCGTCGCCGAGCTGGGCGCACGCAACACGGTGCCGGGCCGGTCCGTCCACGTCTACCTGCAGTTCGACGGCTTCGACCCGCGTACGCACACCGAGATCCGGGGCCGGGACCTGCGCACGTTCAAGCGGCGGGCGCTGGACAACTGCGCGGCGGCCGGGCTCACCGTCACGCTGGTCGCCGCGGTCGAGCGCGGTCTGAACGAGCACGAGCTGGGCGCGATCATCGAGTACGGCGTGGACCACCCCGCGGTGCGCTCGGTCGCCTTCCAGCCGGTCACCCACGCCGGCCGGCACGTGCCCTTCGATCCGCTGGACCGGCTCACCAACCCCGACGTGATCCGCCTCGTCGAGGAGCAGTTGCCCGGCTGGTTCAGGAAGGGGGACTTCTTCCCCGTGCCCTGCTGCTTCCCCACCTGCCGCGCCGTCACCTACCTGCTGGTCGACGGCGAGCCGGGCAACCGCACCGTGGTGCCCATCCCCCGGCTGCTGAACGTCGAGGACTACCTGGACTACGTCACCAACCGCGTCCTGCCCGACCCCGGGATCCGCGAGGCGCTGGAGAAGCTGTGGTCGGCCTCGGCGTTCATGGGGACCGCGACAACCGAGGAGAAGCTACGCGCGACCGCCGAGGCGCTCGACTGCACGGACACCTGCGGCATCGACCTGCCAGAGGCGGTCCAAGACCTGGGCGGCAAGGCGTTCATGATCGTGGTGCAGGACTTCCAGGATCCGTACACGCTCAACGTCAAGCAGCTGATGAAGTGCTGCGTCGAGGAGATCACCCCGGACGGCCGGCTCATCCCCTTCTGCGCGTACAACTCCGTCGGCTACCGCGAGCAGGTCCGCGAGCAGATGTCCGGCGTCCCCGTGGCCGACGTCGCCCCCAACGCGCTGCCGCTCGCCGGCCGGCTCACCGACACCCCGTACGGCTCCAAGACCGCGCGCCCTGCGGTGCCCGTACCCGGCCCCGGGGAGGACGGGCGATGACCGACGGCGCGGGCAGCAGGGCCGACGAGCTGAAAGCCTGCTGCGCCGCCGCGTACGCCTCCGACGCGGTCGCCCTCCTGCTCGGCGACGCCTACCACCCCGGCGGCACCGCCCTGACCCGCCGCCTCGCCGGCCACCTGAACCTGCGCCGGGACAGCCGGGTCCTGGACGTGGCCTCCGGCCGCGGCACCACCGCCCTCCTGCTCGCCGGCACCCACGGCTGCCGCGTCGACGGCGTGGACTACGCGCCGGCCAGCACCGCTCTCGCGCAGAGCGCCGCCGAGGCCGCCGGGCTCGCCGGCCAGGCCGTCTTCACCACCGGCGACGCCGAGCACCTGCCCTACCCGGACGGCACGTTCGACGCCGTCGTCTGCGAGTGTGCGCTGTGCACGTTCCCCGACAAGGCGCGGGCGGCGGCCGAGTTCGCCCGCGTCCTCAGGCCCGGCGGACGGCTCGGCCTCAGCGACGTCACCGCCAGGACCGACCGGCTCCCGCCCGAGCTGACCGGCCTGGCCGCGCGGATCGCCTGCATCGCCGACGCCCGGCCAGCCGCCGCGTACACCGCGATCCTGGCCGCTGCCGGTCTGCGCACCGTACGCACCGAACGCCACGACGCGGCCATGTCCCGGATGGCCGACCAGATCGAGGCCCGCCTGAACCTGCTGCGCCTCACCGCCGCCGACCGCCTCACCGCCGCCGGCGTCGATCTCGCCGCCGCACCCGCCGCGCTGTCCGCGGCCCGCAGCGCCGTCGCGGACGGCACCCTCGGTTACGTGCTGCTGATCGCCGAAAAGGCGCCGTGACGACCGCGGGGCCGGGGCGGCTCCGGAGGGATTGAACGGAACTCCGGCTTCCAGCGTCAGAGACGCATGAAGACACCGCGCGCCGCCGCCGTCCTGCTCCTCAGCGCCGGGCTGCTGCTCTCCGGCTGTACGTCCTCGTCCGACGGCCCCGAGGGCGGAGAGGGGTCCGGCCCCACCCTGGCAGCCCGCACCGTCGCGGACGACAAGTGGCCGCACGGCCCGGCGAAGCCCGAGCTGCACACGCCGTATCCGTACGACATCTACACGCACTGCGGGATCAAGTGGGTGAAGTTCGGCGGCCGTTGGTGGGTCCTGGACTCCGTGTTCCCCGGTGCCGAGCAGGTCCGGGGGGAGCCGGCCTCCGGCGACGGCCAGCGGCTCGCCGGCTACATGACCCTCATCGGCCCGAAGACCGCGAACTTCGACGCCGCCGGGATGCCCACGATGCAGTTCGTGCCCACCGAGAAGGACCCGCCGGGCTGCGCCTAGCCGGATGCCCGCCGATAGCCTGCGTCATCATGATGCGCGTGTGGATCCGGCCCGTGCTGTACGTGCTCGGCGGTGCGACCGCCGCGGTCGCGCTGGGCCTCGGCGGGAGTCCCGGCGCCGCCGTGACCGTCCCGCTGGTGTTCGCGCTGCTCGCACTCGTCCACTCGCCTCTGCTGTTCCCGAGGCCGATCGGCGCGCTGGAGGCGCAGCGCCGCAGCGCTGCCGACGGCCGGCCGGTCGTCTTCTGGCGGCCGGGGTGCACGTACTGTCTCCGGCTGCGCCTCCGGCTGGGGCGCAGCGCCCGCCGGCTGTACTGGGTCGACATCTGGCGTGATCCGGATGGAGCCGCGGCGGTGCGGGCGGTCAACGACGGCGACGAGACGGTGCCGACGGTCGTCGTGGCGGGCGAGGCGCACACCAATCCCGATCCGTCCTGGGTACGCGCGCAGCTCCCCCCTGCCGCGTGAGGGTGCCGCGCGGCTACGTCAGCTCCAGCCCGCCGTCGACGGTGAGGACCTGGCCGGTGAGCCAGGTGGCCGCGGGGTCGGCCAGCCGCAGGATCCAGGTGGCGACCTCGTGCGGCTCGCCGCGGCGGCCGAGGGGGATGCGGGCCGCCTCCTGCTGCTTGATCTCTTCGATGGCCGCCTCGGGGAGTCCGGCGGCGGCCAGGGCCTGGCTCTCGGTGGGTCCGGGGGCCAGGGCGTTGACGCGGACGCCCTCGCCGGCAAGCTCCACCGCCCAACTGCGGGTGAGCTGTTCCAGGGCCGCCTTGGACGCCGCGTAGTGGGCGCCGCCCGGCAGCGGGCGGTGTCCGTAGGTGCTGGATACGTTGACGATCGAGCCGCGGCTGCGGCGCAGGTGGGGCAGCGCGGCACGGGCCAGCAGGCTCGGCGCGGCGACGTTGAGGCCGAACAGCGCGTCGATGCCCTCGGCGGTGGTTTCCGCCAGCGGCATCACCTTCGTGGCACCGGCGTTGTTGACGAGCACGTCCAGCCGGCCCCACCGTCCGACCGCGGCGTCGACCACCTGCCCGGGGGTGTCCGGAGCGCACAGATCGGCCGGGTGGGCGGCGATGCCCGCGTACCCGGCGGCGGTCTCCTCCAGGGCGTCCCTGCGGCGCCCGACGCCCAGCACGCGGGCTCCGGCGCCGGCGAAGGCGCGTGCGGTCGCGCGGCCGATGCCGGAGCCGGCACCGGTGACGACGACTACCTGTCCGCGGTGGTCTGCGGGAGACACGGCGGCCATCACCCTCCTTGTTCGATGTTCGTAGAACGGCGAACAAGGAACGTAGCATGACCGTCATGAAGCAGGCACGGCATCCCGAGCCGGACGAGATCACTTTCATCGCGGTGGCGGCGGCGTTCAGCGACCCGATCCGCGTCGGGCTGGTGCGCGTACTCTCCGACGGCCGCGAACGCGGCTGGGGCGAACTGCGCGCCCCGGTCGCCAAGTCCACCCTCAGCCACCACCTGCGCGTGCTGCGCGACGCGGGCATCACCCGCACCCGGCAGGAGGGCACCCGCTGCTTCGTCGAGCTGCGCCGCCACGACCTCGACGCCCGCTTCCCCGGCCTGCTGGACGCCGTCCTCGGCGCCGCCGGCGGCGACGACGTCGGCGGCAACGTCGGCCTCGCCGACCCGGGCGGCGGCGGATGAGTGCCGTCACCGGCCGGTGCGCACCCTCCCGGGATGACTCTGCCCTGACGTAAGGGGAGAGATCGTTCGCGGCTCCGTGGCCCCGGGCGGATCCCGGGCGGGTTCCTGTGATCCTGCTCACCGCAGGGTGCGGGTTCGCGTAGCCTCGGGCCGGCTGATGCGTAGAGACGACGGGAGTACGTGGCGATGGCCAAGGGGCGGATGCAGATCGGCGAGGCCGCCGAGCGCACGGGCTTGTCGCTGCGCACGATCCGCCACTACGAGGAGGTCGGCCTCGTCGTCCCGTCCGCCCGCAGCAAGGGCGGCTTCCGCCTGTACACCGAGGAGGACGTCGCGCGGCTGAAGCTCATCAGGCGGATGAAGCCGCTGGACTTCTCGCTGGCGGAGATGCGGGACCTGTTGCAGGTCACCGACCGGCTCGGCGCCGCCGACGAGCCGCCGGCCGATGAGGAGCACGCCCGGCTGACCGAGCGGCTGGACTCCTACCGCAAGGTCGCCGAGGCACGCTGCGAGACGTTGCGCGCCCGGCTGGAGATGGCCGAGGAGTTCGCCGCCACGCTGCGCGGCAGGCTCGGCGAGACGGGCTGACGGCGGCGTCCTTTCCTGGCGTACGGGGAGGTGTTCCCGGTCGTACGAGTGGAGTTCCCGGTCGTACAGGGTGCCGTTCCCGGCCGTACGGGCGTCTCCCCCGCTACTCGTGGGCGGCGACGAGGTGGTCCAGACGGGCACCCGGCCGTTCCCGGAGGAAGGAGTTGGCCTGCCAGCGGTCGGGGAACAGCGCCAGCACGCTGCCGTCGCGCGACCTGGTCAGGGCCTCGCCGCGGACGACCCTGGAGCGGTTGAGGGCCTCCGCGCCGGCGGCGTCGGTGGCGCGGGCCAGGTGGTAGGGAAGCGGCTCCAGCGTGACCGCCGCGGAGAACTCGCCCGCCATCCGGTGCACGACGACGTCGAACTGCATCGGCCCCACGGCCGCGAGCACCGGCGCCTGGTCCCCGCGCAGGTCCGAGACCAGCACCTGCACCACACCCTCCTCGTCGAGTTGGGCGATACCGCGGCGGAACTGCTTGGAGCGGCCGATGTCGACCGGGCGGGCGACGGCGAAGTGCTCGGGGGCGAAGGTGGGCATGGGCGGGAACTCTGCCTTCGGCCCGGTGCAGAGGGTGTCGCCGACCCGCAGAGAGGCGGCGTTCACCAGGCCGACGACGTCGCCGGGGTAGGCGAGGTCGACGGAGGAGCGGTCCTGGCCGAAGACGCTGTGGGCGTACTTGGTGGCGAACGGCCGGCCGGACGCGGCGCGGGTGACGGTCATGCCGCGGGTGAAGACACCGGAGCAGACCCGTACGAAGGCGATGCGGTCGCGGTGCGAACGGTCCATGTTCGCCTGCACCTTGAACACCAGCCCGGAGAACGGCGCGTCCACCGGGCGGCTGCCGCCCCCGGCCAGCTCGCGCGCCCCGGGCGCCGGCGCCAGGTCGACGACGGCGTCCAGCAGCAGCCGTACGCCGATGTTGGACAGCGCGGCGCCGAAGAACACCGGCGTGGACTTCCCGGACAGGAACGAATCCCGGTCGAAGACCGCGCCGTCGGCGGTCAGCAGCTCGATCTCCTCCGCCGCCTGCGCGTAGTCCCCGCCCTCCGCGACGGCGGCCTGGTCGGCGGGCACCCGTTCTTCGACGGCCTCCTTGGCGCCGCCGGGGACCTTGGCGTAGCGCAGCATGTGCGTGCCGTCGCGTACGTCGATCAGCCCGCGCAACCGGCCGGCGGCGCCCACCGGCCAGGTCACCGGCGTGGGCTTGAGGCGGAACTCGCGCTCGATCTCGTCCAGCAGCTCCAGCGCCTCCCGGCCGGGCCGGTCCCACTTGTTGACGAAGGTGATCACGGGGATGCCGCGGTGCCGGCAGACGTCGAACAGCTTGCGGGTCTGCTCCTCAAGGCCCTTGGCCGCGTCGATGAGCATCACCGCGCAGTCCACCGCGGCCAGCACCCGGTAGGTGTCCTCGGAGAAGTCCGCGTGGCCGGGGGTGTCGAGGAGGTTGAGCACGTGGCCGCGGTGGGCGAACTGCAGCACCGCGGAGGTGACGGAGATGCCGCGGGCCTTCTCCAGCTCCATCCAGTCGGAGGCCACCCCGCGGCGCCCGGCCTTCCCGTGGACGGCGCCCGCCTCGGTGATCGCGTGCGCGTGCAGCGCCAGCGCCTCGGTGAGCGTCGACTTGCCCGCGTCCGGGTGGCTGATCACCGCGAACGTACGCCGACGCGCCGCCTCTTCGGCCGCCGCCCCGGATCCCTGGGTCACCGCAGCCCCACCTTCGCCCCCGCTTTCCCCACCGCTCTCGCCACTTTCGCCGCCGCTTCCGGCACCGCCCGGGAACCGGCCGACCGCAAACCTACCCTGACGTCAGGGTTGGCACCCAATCGCGGAGCGGGTGGCCGTCAGGCGTAGACGGCGTCGATGGCGGTGAGTACGAGGTCGCGGGCCCGGTCGGCGTCGCAGGCGCCGATGAGGACGTAGTAGGCCAGGCCCTCGGTCGTCGCGGTGAGGGCGACGGCCTCGCGGGCGGGGTCGAGGCCGGGGCGTACGCGGCCGGCGTCCCGGTCGCGGCGCAGGGCGGCGGCGAGGTCGCCGTGGAGGCGGGCGTAGAGCTGCCGCACCCGCTCGGCGATGGCGGTGTCCGCGAGCGCGAGGGCGTTGAAGGACTGGCGTACGCGCAGGTGGGCCCGGGTGGTGGCGTCGTAGGGGATCAGCTCGGTGAGCACGGCGGTCAGCACCGTACGCGGCTCTGCGGCCCTCAGGTCCGCCCCGGCCCTGGCCCGGATGCGCGCCGAGCTGAGGGCGTTGCCGCGGTCGAAGGCGGCGTCGATCAGGTCGTGCTTGGCGGGGAAGTAGTGCTGGACCCGGCCGGGGGAAACGCCGGCCCGAGCGGCGGTCGCGTTCAGCGACACGGCGGCCAGGCCCCGGTCGGCGACGATCGCGAGCACGGCGTCGGCGATCTCGCGGCGGCGCTCGTCGTGCCGGGCGCCGAGGCCGCGGGTGCGCGGGCTCATGACCGACCCCTCTTTCCGATGTGATTGCACTGGATTGACGCTGCCGAGTCTAGCGGGCTACGTTCAAAGCAAAGCAATGCCTCTTCATTGATTTGCCGGAACGGAGAGAACCGCGATGGTGCTGGCGCTGTGCTGCCTGGCCCAGCTCATGGTCGTGCTCGACGTCTCGGTCGTGAACGTCGCGCTGCCCTCGATCGGGGCCGACCTCGGCTTCGACGCCGCCGGGCTGCCGTGGGTCGTGAACGGCTACGCGCTGGTCTTCGCCGGCTTCCTGCTGCTGGGCGGCAGGCTCGCCGACGTCTACGGGCACCGGCGCGTGTTCCTCCTCGGGCTCGGGACGTTCACCGCCGCGAGCCTCGTCGGGGGCCTCGCCACCGGCCCCGGGATGCTCGTCGCCGCCCGCGCGGCGCAGGGGCTCGGCGCCGCGGTGCTCGCCCCGGCGACGCTCACCGTGCTGACCACCGCGTTCCCCGAAGGCGCGGGGCGCACCCGGGCGGTGGCCGGCTGGACGGCGGCCGGCTCGGCGGGCGGCACCGCGGGCAACCTCGTCGGCGGGCTGCTCACCGAGGCGCTGTCCTGGCGGTGGATCCTGCTGATCAACGTGCCGATCGGCGCCGTCGCTCTCGCGGCCACGGCGCGGCTGCTGACCGAACCCGGGACGCACGGGACCGGGACGCACGAGTCCGGGACGCACGAGTCCGGGACGCACGAGCCCGGGACGCACGAGCCCGGGACGCACGAGCCCGGGACGCACGAGCGGCGGCGGCTCGACCTCCCCGGCGCGGTGCTCGCCACCGCCGGCCTGCTGGCGCTCGCGTACGGCATCGCCCGCTCCGAGGCGTACGGCTGGAGCAGTCCGCGCACCGCCCTGCCGCTGGCCGCGGGGCTCGGCGCGCTGGCCGGCTTCACCGCCCTCCAGTCGCGGCCGGCCGCCGGCCGCACGCCGCTGCTGCCGCTGCGGCTGTTCCGCGCCCGCGCGATCTGGCTCGGCAACGTCCTGATGCTGCTCGCCGGCGCCTCCCTGGCGCCGATGTGGTACTTCCTGTCGCTCTTCATGCAGAACGTCCTCGGCTACGGGCCACTCGAAACCGGCCTCGGCTTCCTGCCCCACACCGTGCTCGGCGTGCTCCTCGGCGTACGGCTGACGCCGTGGGCGATGCGGCACATAGGTGCCCGACCCCTCGCCGCCGGCGGCGCCCTCATCGCGGCGGCCGGCTTCCTGTGGCAGAGCCGCGCCACCGAGGCAAGCACCTACTGGTCGGGCGTCTTCGCCCCCGCGGTCGTGATGACGCTGGGCAGCGCGCTGTTCATCACCCCGGTCACCACCACCGTCGTCTCCGGCATCGCGCGCTCCGACGCCGGCGCCGCCTCCGGCGTGATGAACACCGTCAAACAGGTCGGCAGCGGACTCGGCCTCTCCCTCCTCGTCGTCGTCGCGGCCCCCGCCGCCCACGACCCGGCCGCGCTCGCCGCGTCGTACTCACGCGCGTTCCTGACCATGGCCGCGCTGCTGGCGGCGGCCACCGCCCTCGCCGTCGCCCTGCCCGCCGGACGCGACGACCCGGCCCCGGCCCGGAGCGGTCGCAGCAGCGGTCGCCGTCGCGGGCGCGGGATCGGGACGAGCCCCGACCGGTGACGGCGCGCCCGTGCCGCGCGTACGGCATAGTCCCAGGTGGCCCCCTACCCGTTACTCCCCTCCAGCACCCCGCCGGCCGCATGACGTTCCGGGAAGGAGATCACTGCGGATCGATAACGGCGGTGGCGGCGGTGTCGAGCCGGTGGCGCCGGTGTGCCTACGGTGGCCGTGACGTTCGTCGTGGGGTGCCGGGCGAGTCCTCACGGGAGAGGGGGACCGTGAAGAAACCGCAGCACCCCTGGCCGGCGTCGCTCTTCCACGGCGTGCTGTCCGTGCTGCCCTTCGCCGTCATGGCCGTCGTCGCGGCGGTGGACACGTCGGCAGGACCGGAGGTCGGCTACCTGCCGCTGATGTCCCTGGGCCCCGCGTTCGCCGGTCTGGTGGGCGGGTGGCGGCGCACCGTGCTGATCGGCGCGCTGGCGCTGCTGCTCTGCGCGGTGCTCGGCGAGTACAACGGGCTGCTCGGCGACCGCCGCGGGTACACCGCGATGTTCTCGGTGGTCGGGGTCACCGCCGCCGGACTGCTCGCCGTACGGATGCGGCAGGCCAGGGAGGCGGAGCTGGCCAGCGTGCGCTCGATCGCCGAGACCGCGCAGCGCGTGCTGCTGCGGCCGGTGCCGCTGGCCGCCGGGAAGCTGCGGATCGCGCTCTCCTACACCTCCGCGGTCGCCGACGCCAGGATCGGCGGCGACCTGTACGAGGTCGTCACGTCGCCGGTGGGCGTGCGGGTGATCGTCGGCGACGTGCAGGGCAAGGGGCTCGAGGCGGTGGAGACCGCGGCGGTGGTGCTCGGCGCGTTCCGCGAGGCGGCGTACGACGAACCGGACCTCCGGTCGGTCGGCGAGCGGGTGGAGCGGGCGCTGGACCGCCAGTTGCCGTCCGAGAAGTTCGTCACCGCGATCATGGCGGAGGTCGGCGACGAGCAGGCCGTGACCCTGCTCAACTACGGCCACCCCGCACCGCTGGCGGTACCGGCCGGCGGGGACCCGCACCTGCTCGAACCGCCCGCGCGGGCCCTGCCCCTCGGCCTCGGCATGCACGGCACCGCACCGCCGGAGCCGCACGTGCACCCCTTCAGCCCCGGCGACCAGCTCCTCTTCTACACCGACGGCGTCACCGAAGCCCGCGACGGGCACGGCGCCTTCTACCCCCTCGCCCAGTGCGCCGGGCTGCTGGCGGACACCGACGCCGACACCGCCCTGGCCGCCGTCCGCCAGGACCTGGTCGACCACGTACGCGGCCCCCTCCAGGACGACGCCGCCATGCTCCTCCTGCGCTACCGCAAGGACAGCCCCCCGGCTACTCCCCCATCCGCCCCCTGAGCCGCGCCGGGGCGAGCGGGTAGCGGCACTCGACGCCGGCTTCCGCCGGCCTGCCGGTCAGGCGCCCGTGCCGTGCCGTCAGCACCGCCCCGTCGCACAGGTGTTTTAGTCCGCCCCGTACGCAAGTCCCCGGCGCGGTGCGGTTCAGTGCGGTTCAGTGCGGTTCAGTGCGGTTCGGTGCGGAAGGCTGAGGGATCGGTTTCGATCGCGTACGAACGGCGCGCCGGCCGCCCCGGCGGCCCATACTGGGCGTCCCATGAAAAAAGCATCCGCGCCCCGGCGCCACCTCCCCACCAGCCCCTTCAACGCACCCGCCGCCCCCGCGGCCAAGACCTTCACACCGGGCGACCGGGTCACACACGACCGGTACGGCCTGGGCACGATCCTCTCCGCCGAGGAAGGCGTCGCGATGCTCGTCGACTTCGGCCCCCGCCAGGTCCGGGTCACCGCCCCCTACGACCACATGGAAAAACTCTGACGCCGTCCCGTACACGGGACGAAAGCGAGCGGGCAGAGCGAAACGACGGCGCGGACACCCGGGGGGTTCCGGGGCGCTCCGGGCCCGCGGCACACCGCAGGACGCAGAGCAAGGGGCCGCGCCTTACGGCACGGCCCCTGCCCGGCGGTGTCTGCCGCGTCCTGGGACGCGGATCAGAGAGCGCGCATCAGATGGCGCGCATCAGAGAGCGCGGATGTTCTCCGCCTGCGGGCCCTTCTGGCCCTGGACGAGGTCGAACTGCACCTTCTGGCCCTCGGCCAGCTCGCGGAAGCCCTGCGCGTCGATGTTGGAGTGGTGGGCGAAAACGTCGGGGCCGCCGCCGTCCTGGGCGATGAAGCCGAAGCCCTTTTCGCTGTTGAACCACTTCACGGTTCCCTGGGTCATGTCTTTGTCTCCTTCTGGGGGGCATATGGGGATGATGCGTGCGCACCATCCCGCGTCGCCGCGATGAATTCCCGATCCGGAGCAAGCACCGAAAAACAAAAAATGCGCCCGAGGTCAAAGCCGGAGGCGCACACAAACCACATGGGAACCACAACTGCAACGTTCTCAGCCTAACACAGCACGCCGAATCGCCACGGCGCGCCGGGGAGCCCCGCCGCCGAACCGTCTGCGGCCGGGGCTCGTCTACCCCTGGACAGGGGGCGCAGGGATACAGGGAGGGGAACACGCGTGTTCGGAATCATCCGGCCGTGCCGGTGCCGGCTGCCGAAGGGGCTCGCCAAGGAGTGGCTGGGGCACCTGTGCGGGCTGTGCCTGGCGCTGCGCGGCCAGGGCGGGCAGGTCGCACGGGCGGCCACCAACCACGACGGGCTGCTGATATCGGTGCTGTACGACGCGCAGGCCGCCCCCGCCGAGAGCCGGAACGGCGGCGGCTGGCGCACCGCCGGGCCGTGCCCGCTGCGCCGGATGCGGCGGGCGGAGGTGGCGTACGGGGACGGGGCGCGGCTGGCGGCGGTGGTGTCGCTGCTGCTGGCGTCGGCGAAGATACGCGACCACGTCGCCGACGGCGACGGGGCGCTGGCGCGGCCGGTGCTGGCCGCGCCGGCGCGGCGCGTGGCCGGGGGCTGGGAGGCGGCCGGGGCGCGGGGCGGCGCCGGGCTGGGGTTCGACACCGGGGTGCTCGTCGCGGCGGTGGAGCGGCAGCGGGAGGTGGAGGCGCTGGCCGGCCCCGGCACGTCGGTGCTGGCGGTGACCGAGCCCACGGAGCTGGCGACGGCGGCGGCGTTCGCCCACACCGCGCAGTTGGCGGGCCGGCCCCGGAACGCCGCGGCGCTGGCCGAGGCCGGCCGGCTCTTCGGCCGCGTCGCGCACCTGCTGGACGCCGTACAGGACGCGGCGGACGACCGCCGTACCGGCGCATGGAACCCGATCACGGCGACGGCCACGCCGCCCGCCCGCGTACGGCAGTTGTGCGACGACGCCACGCGGGGCGTCGCACTCGCCCTGGCGGACGCGGAGTTCACCGACGACCGGCTGGTCCGCGTGCTGCTGGTCGACGAGTTGGAGCGCGCGGTGCGCCGGACCTCCGCCCACGCGGGCGGCGAGTTCGGCCCGCCGCCCGCCGGCTTCACGCCGCTGGGGCAGGGCGCGGAGGGCGGGAAGGAGGAGGAGCACAAGGAGAAGGGCGGCTGCGACTGCGGCGGCTGCGGCGGTTGCGACGGCGGCTGCTGTAGCTGCTGCGAATGTTGCGAATGCTGCGACTGCGGCCTCTGACGGCGCGTACCGCGCAGCCGGCGCCGTCACGGCGGCAGCGCCGTCACGGCGGCAGCACAACAGGCCGGTTCGGTGGTTCCGTATTGCCGGGATGGTGTAGACACGTCGCGTGGGCAGAGGGGAACCGATCGATCGCAGCAAGTGGCCGGAGTCCGGGGCACATCGCAAGCTGCTCGAGTTCCTCGACCGGGTCCACGCCGGCAACGGGCAGAAGAGCCGCCGCGACCTCGCGGCGGCCACGAACCTCGAATCCCCGTCCTACGTCAACGACATGCTGCGCGGCCTGCGGCTGCCCGTCGACGACAAGCAGTTGACGGCGCTGGTACGGGCCCTCGGCGGCGGCGCCGACGGCGCAACCGTGCCCGATATCGACGAGACCGTCGCCGACGCCCTGTCCAGGCTGCCCCGGCCCTAGCCACTCTCGTTCGGATCACCGTGCGGACCAGATGAAGATGCCGGCGAGGTGGAGTCCGAGACGGTGTGGCGGCCCGCCGCACCCGCCGTCTTCGCGGGTGTGGAGGCGTCTCGTATGCTGCCTTCTGCCATGTCAAGGACAAGCAGGGGGCGGACGTGGAGCGGGGAAGGCTGATCGCGGACCGTTACGAGCTGATCGGCCGTCTGGGCCGGGGTGGCATGGGCGAGGTGTGGGCCGCGCGGGACCGCGTGCTCCACCGTGAGATCGCGCTCAAGCTGCTGGATCTCGACGGGATTGCCCAGGCCGACCTGCCCCGGCGGTTCGAGCGCGAGGCGGTCGCCGCTGCCCAGATCGTCCACCCCAACGTCGCCGCCCTGTACGACCGGGGCGTCCACGACGACGTGTTGTTCCTGGTCATGGAGAAGGTGCACGGCCAGACGCTCACGGCGCATCTCCAGGCTGAGAGTCCTTTCCCCCTGACGCGTGCCGTGGCCGTCGCCAGCGGCATCTGCGCCGCGCTGGAGGCCGCCCACCGGGCCCGGGTCATCCACTACGACATCAAGCCCCACAACGTCATCCTCACCGGCGACGGGCTGGTGAAGGTCATCGACTTCGGGATCGCCGGGTTCGTCCAGGCCGCGTTCACCGTGGCGCGCTCCTCCCAACTGGCTCCGGCCGGAACGCCGGAGTTCGGCGCACCGGAGCAGTTCCTCACGGAACGCGGCGACGAACGCTCCGACCTCTACGCACTCGGCGGGATGCTCTTCGCCATGCTCGCCGGCCGGCCGCCCTTCACCGGGCACAACAGCATCGCGGTCGTGCGGCGCAAGCTCGACGAGGACGCCCCGCCCCTCGACGCGTTCCGCCCCGGCCTGCCGCCGGAGGTGACCGCGCTCGTCGCCGGACTACTGGAGCGCGATCCCGACCGGCGCCCCCAGTCGGCGCAGCAGGTCCAGCAGCAGCTTCAGGCACTCCTGGCGTCGTGCGCGGCAGCGGAAGCCCCCACCGCAACGATGCCCCCGCCCCCGCGCACCCGCCTGCTGGACGACACGCAGCGCGCGCCGCAGCCGCCCTCTCCCGACTCCTGGGACCGCGCCTCCACCGACGAGACGCCGTTCACCGCGGACGCCCTGCTGCCGCTGCGGTTCACCAACGACATGGACATCGAGTTCGCCCGGATCGCCGAGGGCACCCGCCTCTCCAGTGAAGCAGGCCCCAGCGACCTGGTCGGGGAACTCACGCGCCGTGACTGTACCGAAGTGGCCGTCGGCGTCTACGCGGAGCAGCCCGGTCCCCACGCCACGCCCGAGAACCCCGTCTACGTCTCCGTCCAGGTCTTCGCGTTCCCCGACGCGGCGACGGCCGCGGGCGCGCACGGGTACCTGGGCGACGGGGGAGGGGTGTGGCGCCTCACCATCTGGAGCGCCCGCGACGGGGGCGGCCTCGTCCCCTGTCCCGACAAGGTCCACCGCAGCATCCGATATCGGTACAGCTGGAGAGAAAACCGCTACCTGAGGGTGGCGCTGGCCTACCGCGCCGACCTCACCAACGACGGCTCCATCGAGCCTTGGCTCGCCGCAGCCGCCCGCAGGGCCGCGGTCTCCGCCGGGCCGCAGAACCACCACGGCGTCTAGCCAGCCGGTACAACCGGTTGGGCCGAACCGTGCGCCGAACGTGCGCTCCGCGTACCGTACTTCGCCCGGAAAAGCGCAGGTGGCAGGCGTGCCGTCGGCCGTGCCGGGTGTGCTGTCACAGCCGTCGTCCCCGCCACACCCCACCGCACTCGCACGATTCTCCCGTCCGGTCCGGACCCAGACGGGAGTCAGTGATGCTGCAACAACTCGTGATCGCCCCCGTGGTCGGCGGGTGCTGAACCTGGCCGCCGCGAGCATCGGCTTCGCCACGCCCGCGTTCGCCCGCCGCCGCAAGGACGGCCCGGGAAGCGGCCCGTGACGGCCCGCGCCGCGACCGGGTGGCCCGCCTCAGGCGGGTGGCCTGGCGCGGCGGCGGGCGCTGCCGTACGCGCAGGGCGGGCGCCGGGTGCTCGCGCCCGCCCCGCGCGCCAACCGCCGTCAGCCCTTGTCGAGCAGCGACTTCATCGCGTCGATCTCGGCCTGCTGGGAGCTGATGATCTGCCCGGCCATCTTCTTCGCCGGCCCGTACGAACCGTCCGCCTGCTCGGTCTCGGCCATGGCGACGGCGCCCTCGTGGTGCTCGGTCATCATCTCCATGAAGGCGGTGTCGAACGCGGCGCCCGACGCCTTCTCCAGCTCCGCCATGTCCTCGGCCGACATCATGCCGCCGGTGGAGCCGTGCATGGAGTGGTCCATCTCCCCCTCGGCAGGGACCTCTTCGTCCCAGGAGGTGAGCCAGCCGGAGAGCGTTTCGATCTCCGGGTCCTGGGCCTTCTTGATGTCCGCGGCGAGCTTCTTCACCTCGTCGGACGCGGCCCGGCCGGGCGCCAGACCGGCCATCTCCACGGCCTGGCGGTGGTGGGGGATCATCCCCTTGGCGAAGGTGACGTCGGCGGCGTTGTGGTCCTCCCGGGAGGCGGCGGAGGCGGGCGCGGAGGCGCCGTTCCTGCCGGAGTCTCCCGCGTTGTCGTCGTCGCTGCCGCCGCAGGCGGCGAGGAGGAGGGCGACCGCGCCGGCAGTCGCCACCGCGGCACCGCGGCGGAACAGGGAACGTGAACGTGAACGGATCATGGCTGTGCAACTCCTTCGCGCACGCCGGTTCTCGGCGCGCGGAAACGTGTGGGTGTGGTGCGAGGACAAAGCGCCGGCGCGGCACCCGGTCCGGAGACGGGCGTACGAGGTCGTACGGGGTGCCGTGCGGGCGGCTCTATATCCGCAGGAGTTGCAGTTCGGCGAGATCGGGCGGCGCCCGGTCCGGCACGGCCGCCGCCGGGCGGGATATCGGCGCCCCGGCGGCTGCGGGGACGCCGGGCAGGGCGTCGGCCAGGGCGGGCGGCTCGTACGCGGAGGCGAGGCCGGCGGCGGCGCACGTACGGTCCGCGTGGGCGAGGTGCCCGGCGCCGCCGTCGGTGTGCGCACACGCCTCCCCCGCCGGCATGACCACGGGCGCCCGCTCGTCGGGCGGGTGCGCCGCGGGCGCGTGCTGCATCAGGGTCGCCGGGGCGGGGGCCGACGGGGCGGGGGCCGACGGCCACGCCGCCGAGCGCTGCGCGGCCGGGCCCGGTGTCACGGAGGGCTGCGCCGCGGAAGGCTGCGCCGCCGCGGGTACGTGCGCGGCGGGGACCTGCTCCGACGCGGTTGCCGACACCACCGCGGGGGCCGATTCGGCCACGGAGGCCGGCGCCGTCACGGGGCCCCGCTCCGTCGCGGAAACCTGCCCCGGCGCGGATGTCTGCACCGCCGCGGGGACCCGGTCCGGCATTGCGGCCATCGTGCCGTGGCCCGGCTGCGTACCCCCAGGCCGCTCCGCGGCCTGCGGGCCGCCGGGGCTCAGCGCGTGCATGCCCAGCACGCCCGCCAGCACCGCGAGCACCAGCAGCACGAACAGCCGCCCGGCGGGGCGGTTGTCCGGTCTGATGCGGATGCTGCCGGTCATGCCGCCAGCGTACGCACCACCACCGACAACCCACCCACGGGTCCGCAAACCCCGAACCCGGGCACAGCGTCCACGGGCACCGCCCCCACGCAGCCACGCCCCACGCACACAGGCCCCGCACAGACCCGGACCAGTACAGACACGGCGCCCGCAGGCCCCGCCCCGCGCCGGCAGAGCGCCCGGTCACCCCCGTGCCGCCGCCGACTCCCCGTCGCGCCGGTCGTCGCGTCCCGCCCCCGCGCCCGTACCCGTGTCCGTGAGCCCCAGGCGCAGGTGCTCGGTGTGGTGGAGCGCCTGGTCGAGCAGTTCGGCGACGTGGTCGTCGTAGAGCGCGTAGACGATCGAGCGCCCGTGGCGCGTGCCGGTGACCAGCCCGAGGTTGCGCAGCAGCCGCAGTTGGTGGGAGCAGGCCGACTGCTCCATGCCGACCTCGGCGGCCAGTTCCGAGACCGGCAGCGGGCCCTCGCGCAGCCTGGCGAGGATCAGCAGCCGGGAGGGGGTGGCCAGGGCCTGGAGGGTGGCGGCCACCTTCTGCGCGGTGGCGGCGTCAAGACGTACGCGCCCGCCGTCGCTCGCGCCGGGGATGACGGCTCCGTGACCCATCCCGCCATCGTACTCACCCATACATGAATACCTCTTCATGCATTCCTGTATGGTGAGCCGGTCAGGTCAGGCAGCTCCGCACCCGCAGGGAGATCACGCCGCGATGTCGCACACCCTCGCGCAGCCGGCGGCCCCGGCGACGGCCCCCGCGCGCACCGCCGCCGCCCGCAGCACCCGGGTCCTCGCCGTGCCCGAAGCCCGCTGGGCGGCGGCGGCGCTCGCCCTGTTCCTGCTCGCGCTGCCGCTCCACCTCCTCGGCGCGCCCGCGTGGACGTGGGGTCCGCTGTACGCGCTGACGTACGTCACCGGCGGCTGGGAGCCCGGGTGGGCGGGGCTGCGGGCGCTGAAGGACAAGACCCTGGACGTGGACCTGCTCATGGTCGTCGCCGCCCTGGGGGCCGCGGCCATCGGGCAGGTGCTGGACGGCGGCCTGCTGATCGTCATCTTCGCCACCTCCGGCGCGCTGGAAGCGATCGCCACCGCCCGCACCGCCGACTCCGTACGCGGCCTCCTCGACCTCGCCCCCGCCACCGCCACCCGCCTCGCGGCCGACGGCACCGAAGAGGACGTACCCGCGGACCGGTTGCGGGTGGGCGACGTGATCCTCGTCCGGCCCGGCGCCCGCATCGGGGCCGACGGCCGCGTGCTCGACGGGGCGAGCGAAGCCGACCAGGCCACCATCACCGGCGAACCGCTGCCGGTGCCCAAACAGGCCGGTGACGAGGTGTTCGCCGGCACCCTGAACGGCACCGGCGCGCTCACCGTACGGGTCGGGCGCGACCCGGCGGACTCGGTGATCGCCCGGATCGTCGCCATGGTCGAGGAGGCGTCGCAGACCAAGGCGCCCACCCAGCTCTTCGTCGAGAGGATCGAACAGCGCTACTCGATCGGCATGGTGGCCGCCACCGTGGCGCTGTTCGCCGTACCGCTGCTCTTGGGCGCGGAGCTCCAGTCCACCCTCCTGCGGGCGATGACGTTCATGATCGTGGCATCGCCGTGCGCGGTGGTGCTGGCCACGATGCCGCCGCTGCTGTCCGCCATCGCCAACGCCGGCCGGCACGGCGTGCTGGTCAAGTCAGCCGTCGTCATGGAGCAGTTGGGCCGGGCCGACCAGGTGGCACTGGACAAGACCGGCACCCTCACCGAAGGCGGCCCGCAGGTCACCGACGTCCGGCCGCTCGACGGCGCCGGGCTGACCGGCGACGGCCTGCTCGCCCTCGCCGCGGCGGCCGAGCACCCCGCGGAACACCCCCTCGGCCGGGCCGTGGTGGCCGCCGCCCGCAGCCGCGGCCTGACGGTCCCGGCGGTACGGGACTTCGCCGCCGCCCCGGGGCGGGGGGTGAGCGCCACCGTGGACGGGGCGCTGGTCGAGGTGAGCAGCCCGGCGATGCTGCGCCACACCGAGCCGGCACCGGTCCCGCTGTCCGGCTCGTACGCGAACTCCGACCGCGACTCCGCCCCCGACCCCGGCTCCGCAACGGACTCCGCGCCTGACGCGGCAACCGCTGCCCAGGTGGTCGACGAGCTGGAGAACGCAGGCCGTACCGCCGTCGTCGTCTCCCGCGACGGCACCCCGGTCGGCGTCCTCGGCATCGCCGACCGCACCCGGCCCGACGCCCCCGGCACCGTCGCCGCCCTCGCCGCGCTCACCGGCGCACCCCCGCTCCTGCTCACCGGCGACAACCCGCGCGCCGCCGGCCGGCTGGCGGCCGAGGTGGGCATCGCCGGCGACGACGTCCACGCGGGCCTGCTGCCGCAGGACAAGGCCGAGGCCGTCCGCCGGCTCCAGGCCCGCGGCCACCGGGTGCTGCTGGTCGGCGACGGCGTCAACGACGCCCCCGCCCTGGCCACCGCGGACACCGGCGTCGCCATGGGCCGGGCGGGCTCGGACCTGGCGCTGGAGACCGCCGACGCCGTCGTCGTACGCGACGAACTCGCCGCCGTCCCCGCCGTCGTCGCGCTCTCCCGCCGGGCCCGCCGCCTGGTGGTCCAGAACCTCGTCATCGCCGGCGTGTTCATCGCCGGCCTGGTGGTCTGGGACCTGGCCGGACACCTGCCGCTGCCGCTGGGCGTCGCCGGCCACGAGGGCTCCACGGTGCTCGTCGGCCTCAACGGCCTGCGGCTGCTGCGCACTGGCGCGTGGCACCGCGCGGCCCGGGGCCACCGGTGAACCAGCGCCGGCAACCGTTCGGCCGCCAATCACATGTAGAGGGGTATGAGGAGTCTTCTCGACCGGCTGCGGTCCCGCCGCGCATGGCAGCGGGCCCGATCGAGGCCGTCCCGTCAGCGCCCGAGGGCTCTTGAGGAGCGGCGGACCCGGGCGTGGCGGTGGCGCAAGTGGCGACGGGCGGGTTCGTGGGTGTTGGCGGTGGTGGCCGGGGTGACGCTGCTGGCCGGCCTGCCTGGCTGGTGGTGGAGGGCCCGTACCACCTCGACGGCAATGTCGACGACCTCATGGGCAGGGAGACGGGGGCGGGCGGTGCCGCGCTGGTCACCGGGCTGCGCACGGCATTGGTCGCGTGTGCGGCGGCGGTTGGCGCCGGAATCGCGCTGGTCTACACCGTACGCAACTACCGGTTGACCCGCCGCGGGCAGGTCACCGACCGGTTCACCAAGGCGTTGGAGCGGCTGGGCTCGGAGGAGATCTACGTACGCATCGGTGGTGTGCTGGCGTTGGAGCAGATCGTCCAGGACGCCCCGGAGCAGGCCACCCACGCCGCGCAGGTACTGGGTCACTTCGTACGCGAGCGCGCCCCGGACGCGGTGCCGGCGGCCTATCGCGGGGAGGTGCTACGCCCCTCCCGGCCGGCACCGGATGTGCAGGACGCGCTGACGGCCCTGACCAGGCCGGAGTCCCGCACGCACACGGATGCCCGACACACCCTCGACTTGTCTGGCCTTCACCTCGCCGGTGCCAACCTGGCCGGGGCGGACCTCGCCGGCGCCTACCTGGGCGGGGCAGACCTCACCGACGCCGACCTGCGCAGGGCGGACCTCACCGACGCCTACCTGGCCGGGGCAGACCTCACCGACGCCAACCTGCGCAGGGCGGACCTCACCCGCGCCTACCCGGTCGGGGCGGACCTCACCGACGCCGACCTGACCGGAGCAGACCTCACCGACGCCCACCTCTTCGGGGCGGACCTCACCCGCGCCGACCTGGTCGAGGCGGACGTCACGGACGCCAACCTGGCCGAGGCGGAACTCACCCGCGCCAGCCTGTGGAGGGCGGACCTCACCAAGGCCAACCTGACCGGGGCGGACCTGACCCGCGCCGACCTGACCGCGGCAGACCTCACCGACGCCAACCTGACCGGCACGGACCTCACCAACGCCGAGGACCTGACGGCCGCCCAGTTGCGGGTCGCGCGCTGGAGCGGGTCAACAAAGCTGCCAGCGAGGCTCGCCGCGGAGTTGGGGACGGAGCCCGGCTGAAGAAGGCACCGTACTCCGCCAGCCGGGCGGTGTTGCCGCCCCCGAGGAGACCTACGCCCTATGGACGCCGATCACATCGAGACGCCCCCCGTCGGCGCCGCGCTCCCGCCGTACTCGGGACCGGCCCCGGACCAGGTCCGCGGCGTGGCACCCACATCAATGAGACGGCACCGCTACCGTTCCACGCGCCGCAGGTCCCGTACCGCCGGGATCGACAGCAGCAACAGACACACGACGATCGCCATCGCCGCGGACACGAACAGCAGCGGCACCGTCCCCGCCACCACCGCCAGCGGCCCGGCCGCCGCCTGCCCGACCGGCTTCATCACCAGCGAGCCGGCCGCGTCGTACGCGTGCACCCGGCCGAGGACGTCCTGCGGCACGTGCGTCTGCACGCTGGTGTGGAACATCACGCCCCAGAACGCCGCGCCGATGCCGCTGATCCCGTAGCAGACGGCGACGAGCGGCGCGGGGGGCCCGAGGGCGACGCTTAGCGGCATGAGCGCCCACAGGGTCATGGCCAACGCACCGGCGCGCAGCGGATACCGCGGGCGGAGCCGGATCGCGACGAGCCCGCCCAGCACGCTGCCCGCCCCGACGGAGGACATGACCAGGCCGAACGTCGAGGTGCCGTAGTCGGTGACGAGAACGCTGTTGCCGAGGGTCGTGGTGGGTCCCGTGCTGGCGAGCTGCAAGAGCATCCAGACGACGATGACGCTCCACAGCCACGTCCTGGCCGTGAACTCCCGCCAGCCCTCGACCAGATCGGCCCGGAACGACGGCGCGCCGTCCCGTTCCATGGGACCCATGGGGACCGTGCGGAGCACCCCCAGGCAGGCGCCGCTGACCCCGTAGGTCACCGCGTCCAGGGCGACGACGACGGCGGGCGAGGAGACGGCCAGCAGCAGACCCGCCAGCGACGGGCCGAGCACGAGGGTGACCGACTCGGCGACGCGCAGGGTGGCGTTCGCCTTCTGTACGTCGCGGGCGACGCGCGGCGTGACGCTGGCGACGCCGGGCTGGAAGAGCGCACTGCCCGCGCCGACGAGGGCCAGCAGCACGAGGATCTGCCACAGCCGGGGCGTACCCGCCCAGAACAGCAGCGCGAGCGCCGACTGGAAGACCAGCCGCGTCGCGTCCGAGACGACCATGAGCCGCCGGGCGCCGAAGCGGTCGGAGAGCACCCCGCCGAAGATGATCAGCGCTGCGAACGGCGCGACGAGCGCGGCCAGGGCGTAGCCCACGCCGCTCGCACCGTAACCGGCACCGAGCACGGCGGCGGTGATGGCGACGGGGAGCATGGCGTCGCCGAGGAGGGAGGTGGTGCGGGCGGTGAAGAAGAGCCGGAAGTCCCTCGTCCACAGCGGCGTGGGGGCAGCGGGATCCCCGGCTCGCAGCTTTCGGGCCATCCCCGAACCAGCCACCGCACACCGCCCCAGGTACGCCGCCGATCCCGACCGGTGCACCACTCTTGCGCCGGGGCGGGCCGGGGTCAACGGAATATGCCGTCGGGCGACTTCGGCTCACCGCGGTCGGCCGGACCGCTCCGAGGCGGCGAGCGCACGACACGGGCGAAGCCGGGGCGGCGGGAGTCGGGCGGGTGACCGGGGCGGCGGGCAACGGGCAGCGGGAGTCGGGCGGATGACCGGGCGGGGTGCGGGCAGCGGGCAGCGGGCAGCGGGCAGCGGGCAGCGGGCAGCGGGCAGCGGGCAGCGGGCAGCAGAGGGTTACCGGTCTCTCCGCACGGCCTGCCGGGTGGGCGGGGCCGGCGGGCGGTACGGTCCAACGGGGGGGCGGCGTCGGGGCTTGCCCCGGTGGGTGGGTGACCTGCACGGTGGACAGGCGCCGGGCCGGGGTCAGGGCGGTACGGCCCAACGGGGGCCTGCACCACGAAGGTTGCCCCGGTCGCCGGGTGACCCCGCACGGTGGACGGGCACGGTGTCGGGGTGGGCCGGGCTGGGGGCGATACGGCCCAACGAGGGCCTGCGCCACGGGGGTTACCCCGGTCGCCGGGTGACTCCGCACGGTGGGTGGGTGCGGTGTCGGGGTGGGGGTTGTACGTGGAGGGCTGCGGCGTCGGGGGTTTGAGCATTGGCCCCCCAGGGCCGTTCTGCTCCGTTCCCCAGGAGTGCCGCACTCCTGCTTCGCCGGTGATGTCACGGAGCAGGCGGCGATGCGCCCTTGTATCGCGCCCGTTCCGCCCGCGGAGGGCGGCTTTCTGCCCGTAGCGCCGAGCCCGCCGCCGACGGAGGGGCAAAACTCGCGGCAACCCGCCCGCCAGACCCGGGCAAATCGCCCACGGGGATCGACTTTCGCCCCGTGACGCGCACCCGCGGGCCGGTCGGCGCCGCACCTGCCCCCTGGGGCGCCCCGCATGCGCCTAGCCGTGACAAACTCGGGTAACCCGCCCACAGAACCAGGGCAAATCGCCCACCGGAGCCGACTTTCGCCCACCTACACGCACCCGGCGGCCTCCCGAGCACACCGGGACTGCGCGTAGGTCCGCGGTCCGGGCGGGATACGAGGGCCCGATCGCCGCCTGCTCCGTGCCATCGCCGGCGAAGCCGGAGCCCGGTACCCCTCCGTCCCCGGGCCGCGCCCGAGGGGGGACCAATGCTCAAAACCCACGTCGAACGGCTCGCTTACGAGCAGCAGAACCCCGACGCCGCCCCCCGTAGCCCGACCCCACCCCCGAACCGACCGGGCCCCCACCCCCGTAGCCCGGTCCCGTCCGCGAGCCGCCCTGCCCGGCCGCCCACCCCGCGCCGCGGATGGAGCCGGCGCCAGCGTCCGTACGTGGGCTGGAGGCGAACACCGGTAGCGGTCCAGGGTGGGCCAACTCCGCTGGTGGGACGGCGTTGTCGGAGGAGCCGCATACCCTTGGGCGGGTGTGCGGGGGTGCTCAGGGGGTGCCAAGCGACGCCGGTCGCCTCGACGCCGCCGCCCCGGACGCCGGGTTGGTGCCGTTAGAGCAGGTGGTCCGCCTTACCGGCCTTGATCTCCCGGATGAGCGTGCGGAGGGCTTCGACGGAGTCGGTGACCCGGTCCTCTTCCCGGCCTGCCACGGCGATGTGCGCGTTGCCTTCCGCGTCAGTGCCTATGCGGAAGCAGTTGCTCCCGTCCTGGCAGAACGGCTGTTCCCACGTGATGTCCGGCATGGGTACCTCATCAGAGCTGGCGGATGATGGAGTGGATCAGGTCGCGGGTCTGGGCGGGTGACAGTGCGATGTTCTGCATCCGGTCCAGATGGAGTCGATACTTGCGGAGCTGCCCCTCCAGATGGAGGAACTCTACGACGGCCGTACGGTCCAGTTCGACAGTGTCCAGACTCGGCACCTCGCCCGCGGCGTACAGGATGGCCTGGCCCGAGCCCGGGATCACGCCTGCCGAGAACGGTATGGCCTGGACAGTGACGTTGCCGTGGTCGGCCATCGCGAGAACGTACTGGAGTTGTTCACGCAATACCTTGCGGCCTCCGGCTTCGATCCGCAGAGCGGCTTCGTGGATGACGGCGGTGTACGCGGGGGCGTCCGACCGCGTGATCATCTGGTTTCGTCGTACCCGGTGGGCGACCCGGGCTTCGAGTTCGTCCACCGGCAGAGACGGGATGGACGCACCGAAGAGAGCGCGGGCGAACGCTTCCGTCTGAAACGGACCCGGAATGTGGATCATCGTCGCGATACGCAACGCCGAGGCGAACCACTCCAGTTCAGTCACGTCCAGGAATGGGGACGGCAGCACCCCGCGGAAGTCCTCCCACCACCCCCTGGTGCGATCCGCGGCCATGCGCACCAAGGCGTCGACCAACTCCTGGTCCGCACACTCATAGGTGCTGGCCAGCCTGCGAACGCGCTCCTGGCTGACGCCTGTTCGTCCAGCCTCACTGCTGGTGATGACGGTTCGGTTCGTCGCCACGATGGCAGCGGCCTGCTCGGTGGACAATCCGGCAGCTTCGCGCAGCTTGCGCAGTTCGGCGCCGAGGCGCCGTTGGCGGGCAGTTGGGTTACTCCTTGGCGGCATCCGCTTCCTCTCCGTGTGCAGAAGCCAGTCTGCCCCGCTTCGCGCCTCGAGGCCAAGCCGCTCCCCCGAAGAGGTTTCACATGTGATTCTGATGCTCTACGGTAAGTGATGCGCAAGGTACTCACAGCAACGCCGGAAGCGCACCGCGCGAGCATGCCCGCTCTCCCTGGGGCAGGCGTGCTCGTGCCCAGGGAGGCATGCCACCGGCGCTCAACGACCAACCCCGGCCCAGGAGTCCGCCATGCCCCCACGCCTCTCCACGCCCACCACCCCATCCACCCCGCCGGCCCCGACCCCGACTCCGCCCATCCCGGCCCTCCCCGTCCGCTGCGCCTTCCCCGCCGGCCCCCTCTCCGTCCCGCGTGCCCGCCGGGCCGTCCTCGACGCCCTGCCCCGCACCCACCACCCCCGCCTCGGCGACGATCTCCAGCTCCTCGCCTCCGAACTCGTCACCAACGCCGTACGCCACGGCACGCACCCCGCCGCGGACCACCTCGTCGAACTCCTCCTCTGGCCCGCCGACGGCCACTACTGGCTCGCCGTCTCCGACCCCGGCCCCGGCACCCCCTCCCTCGCCGCGCCCGGCACCGCCGACTGCGGCGGCCGGGGTCTCCTCCTCGTCGACGCACTCTCCGCCGCCTGGGCCGTCGTCCCCCGCCGCACCTGCGGCAAAGCCGTCGTCGCCGGGCTTCCGTTCGACGCGCCCGGCGTCAAGTGACCGCGCCCGCCAACGACTTCCGGCCCCGACGGCATGGGGGCAACCGCCGGGGCCGGACAGGTGGGGACTGGGTCAGCCGAAGTTGCGTACGGCCTGGTAGTAGATCCAGGCCGTGCTGTCGCAGGCGGTCTTGGTGGCGCCCGAGTAGCGGTTGCAGACTCGCTTGAGGTCCTCGTAGAAGGCGCTGTCGAGGCGGGACTTGTTGGCGGAGAAGGTGCCCATCTCCTTGTAGTTGCGGTAGCCGAAGTCGTGGCGCTGGCAGGACTTCTGGAAGGGGAAGCCGAAGGGGTTGTCGGGGGAGCTGCTGCAGTAGTCGGTGGACCAGTTGAACTCGTACGCGGCCCAGGCGGAACGGTTCGCCTCGGCTGAGGCCCAGGTGTTGTAGCTCGTCGCGCTGGTCTGCGTGAAGCTCGCGAGCACCTGGGCCTTGTCGGCGGGGACGGCTTCGGCGGGGGCGGCGGTCGCCAGGAGGGCGGCGGCGGTGGCGCCGGCGGCGACCAGACCCTTGATAGCGGTGGGGCGCATGGGACTCCTCGGGTAGGTGCGCCGGGTCGCGGCGCACGGCCTGGGGGTGCACCAACCACCGCGGGAGTGCCGGCAGTTGGCCGTGCCGGCGCTCAGACTATGCGCGTAGAATGGCCGAGGGAAGTCATGCTCCTGACAGAATCATGAAGACGGTGTACGTCGCCAAGACCGCGCAACCGTCCCGCAACCGCGGTGCAGGACCACGGAAAGCGGTGAGGGCTGACGCACCGTCACGCCCGGTGCGGGCGGGCGGCAGGCGCGCCGCCTGCCGCCCGGCCGCCGCCTCGTCCGCGATGAACAGCACGCACGGCGCGTGCGGCACCGCAGTCAGGCGCCGCACCGTCATCGAGAAGGGACGGTCAGCACGACCGCCGGACGCCCGACCCCGGCACGGCGCGGGCTCAGCCCTCCGTCACCGTACGAGCCCCGCCAGCAGACGCCGCCCGCACAGCCGCCGCTCGGCACCGCGATCAGGCGCACACCGTCATCGATACGCGGGGACCACGAACGATCAGCACAACCGCCCGACACCCGCCCCCGCCACGGCTCGGGCTCAGCCCTCCGCCGCCCTACGGACCCCGCCAGCCTCCCCAACCACGCCAGCCTCCCCGGTGTCCCCGGCTCCGCCGGCACCCGCGCCCTCCCGGCGCCGGAGGTACAGCGCCGTGCCCACCGCACCCGCCGCGAGCGCCACGATCGCCCACTCCGGCGCCGCCCCCACCCGCGTCGCCAGCGTCTCGTCGGTGCGCAGCGGCACCGACGCGGTCAGCACCTCGCGGCGCCACGGGCCCGTCTCGTCGAGCGTCTCGCCGTCCGGCGTGACGATCGCGCTGATGCCCGTCGTGGAGGCGACCAGCGTCGAGCGGTTGTGCTCGACCGCCCGCAGCCGGGACATCGCGAGCTGCTGCTCGGGCTCGCCGAGGTTGTCGTCCCGCATGTACGTGGCGTTGTTGGTGGGTACGGCCAGCAGGTTGGCGCCGGTACGCACCTGGTCGCGGACCTGGCCGTCGTACGCGACCTCGTAGCAGATGGACTCCGCCAGGCGCACCGCCCCGGCGTCCAGGCGCACCGCCTTGTCGCCGGGCTCGAAGTCGCGCGGGATGAGCTGGAGGTCGCCGAAGCCGCCGAGCAGCGAGCGCATCGGGATGTACTCGCCGAAGGGCACGAGCTGCCGCTTCGCGTAGTACGCGCCGGGGCCGCTGCCGGGCAGCCACAGCAGGCCGGCGTTGCGGATGCGGTCGCCGGGGGCGTCGAGGATGGCGCCGACGACGAGGGGGGCGTCGAGTTCGTCCACGACCGCGGAGATCCGGGCGCTGAGGACGGGGTCGTTGCGCGGGTCGCGGTCGGTGGCGTTCTCCGGCCACAGCACCAGGTCGGGCCGCTCCACGCGGCCCGCCGCGACGTCCTCCGCCAGCTCCTCGGTGGCGGCGACGTGGTTCTCGGAGACCATCTCGACCCGGGCCTGCTCCTCCAGGCTGCGGGCCCGCGGCACGTTGCCCTGCACCACGGCCACGTCCGCCCGCTCGTCGTCCGCGCCGCCGGCGCTCGGCAGCAGCAGCGTCCCGCCCGCGCCCAGGGCGAGGGCCGCGGCCAGCGCCACGGCCGGCACCACCCGGCGCGCGGCCCGCGCGGTGACCAGCGCCGCGAGTGCGCCGGCGGCGAGCGCGACGACGGCGCTGACCAGCGGGGCGCCGCCGACCGACGCCCAGCCGAGCGTCGGCGCGTCCGCCTGGCTGAAGGCCAGCCGGCCCCAGGGAAAGCCGCCCAGCGGCACCCGCGAGCGCACCGCCTCGACCGCCACCCACCAGGCCGCCGCCCACAGCCACCACGCGGGCAGCCGCACCAGCGGCGGCACGGCGAGGCACAGGGCGCCCATCATCAGCGCCTGGATGACGCTGAGCAGCAGCCACGGCAGGATGCCGAGGTTGGACAGCCACCACAGCAGGGGGACGAAGAACGCGACGCCGAAGGCCGTACCCAGCCAGAACGCGTCCCGCTTGCGGCGGGCGCCGCGCAGCAGCACGAACAGCATCGCCGGCGCGACGGCGGCCAGCGGCCACAGCCCGTACGGCGGGAAGGCCAGCGCGAGCAGCACCCCGGCGACCGCGGCGAGCGCCGGCCGGAACCACACCCGCCCGCTCACCGACTCCAGCCACGGCGCCCGCACCCACACCGCGGCGGCCCACGGCACGGCGGCCGGCGGCGCCTCCGCCCCCGCGGGGGCAACTGTCGTACGCGGCGGTGCGGCGGTCACGGAGCCTCCTGGATGTGCTCGTCATCGGGGCGCCGCGAGTGCCGGGGCACCAGCCGGTGGCATCCGGCATCCGCACGCCGCCCACCCGTATTCTCGCCCGGCCGTCCCGGGAATGCGCCAGTGACGTTCGACTCCGTCGGTTCCGGCCCGCCCCGCCGGGCCCGGACACGGGTCCGGGGCGGTGCGGCCACGGCCCGGGCGAACGCTGCGTACACGGCCACCCGGTTCCGCCCGCGGAGCCTGCGCAGCGCCAGGGCCAGCCCGTACAGGAGGGTGAGGGCCCGGAGGCAGGGAACGGCGCACGCGGCCACGGCCGCGACCACGGCCGCGGGGCCCGGGGCACAGGAGAACGAGCCGTCGGTGAACGGGATCATGGGGTCCGCCTCTGGTGAGTGATGGGAGGATGCCCCTCAGTGCAGCGGCCGGGCCGCCGTCCGGCACTGATCCCGGTGTCCCACTGGGACAGCGCAGGTCAGGCGGGTCGCGACAGGCCGGGAGGGGGCGGTCGGAGTGCCGGAGGCGGGCGCGGACGCGCGGCGGCGGTTCGCGGAGCGGTTACGGCGCGCGCACGCGGCGGCCGGCTCGCCGAGCCTGCGCGACGTGGCGAAGGTGCCGGGGGCACCGCCGTTCCAGACGCTCAGCGGCTGGCTCGGCGGTCGTACGCTGCCGCGCGACCCGGAGTCGCTGGCGGCTTTCGTACGCGCCCTGCAGACGTTCGCGGCACCGCCGGACCCCGCGGACCCGCTGCTGCTGTCGCCGCGCGCGTGGGAGGAGGCGTACACCGCGGTCAAACGGGCGGAGGCCGGCTCCCGCAGCGCCCTGCGCCGGGCCGGTGACGCCAAGTCCTACCTCGACCGCACCGCACCCGCCGGCCCCCCGCCGGACGGCGGCGCGGGCACCCGGGCGGTCACCGGCACGGACGGCGGCGACCGCGACGGCGGGCAGCTCCGCCTGGCCGAAGCGCTGCAGCAGCAGGTCGCGCTGCACGAGAAGCTGCGCGTCGCGGAACAGGCCCTGCACAAGGCCGAGCTGGACCGCAACCGCCTCCAGGGCACCGTCCTGGTGCTGCGCGAACGCATCCGGCGGCTGGCGCTGCAGGACACGCTGCCGGACGCACTGCCGCGCGGGAGGGGCGCCGGGGAGCTGAAGGACGCCCGCGAGCAGTACCGGGCGGGCGTCGAGCTGCTGTCGCGGCTGGAGGAGCACGTACGCGACGCCGCCGAGCTGACCGCGCTCCTGCGGCGCCGGCTGGGGTCCCTGACCGACGCCGGCGGAGACCCGGGCGCCGCCGGCGGGACCGGCACCGGTCCCGGCCCGCAGGATCCCGCTGCGTACGATCCGGACCTCCCGCTGCCGGACGACCTGCCGGACGACCCGGCCGACGACGAACGGCTCCTCGACCACTCCCGCCGGCTCCTCGCCCGGCTGCGGGCCGAGCTGGAGACCGAGACCCTGGTCCTGGTCGAACTCCGCCGCGAACTGGGCGCCCCCGGCACCGCGGAGCCGGACCGCCCCGCGCCCGCCGCCCCGTCCCGGCGCCGGCTGCTGGCCATCGCCGGGGCGGCCACCGCGACCGCGGCAGCCGCGGTCGCCGGCTACCGCCTGCTCCGCCCCGCGGAGCAGGCCGACGCCGACGCCGACACGGCCCCCGACGCCGACGCCGACAAGAACCAGGACCAGAACGAGAGCCGCAACCCGGACACGTCCCCCGACGCCTCCCCGTCCGCGGCGGACGTCGACCCGGCCCCGATCCGGGTCGAATTCACCGGCGGCACCGGCGACATCTCCGCCGCCGACCTGGTGCGCCGCAACCTCCCGGAGTTCCACCGCAGGATCGACGGCCGCGAGGTGGCCCTGCTGCAGGTCTTCGCCGGCGGCACCGATGCCGCCGACGGCAGCGCCTTCGCCGGGCAGGTGGCCGAGCAGGTGCGGCACCAAGCCGACGGGCTCACGGGCGTGGCCAGCACCGAGTTCACGGACCTGTCCGCCCCGCCCCGCGCGGTGCGGATCGACGTGTACGTATACGAGACCGCACCCCGTCTCCGCCGAGCAGCCCGCTAGCGGGAGAGTCCCGCCGCGCGCCCGCCGCGGTCCCCCGCGAACGCTTCTCCTGTGCACCGCCTGCCGCGCCGAGGAAAAGTTAGGTTAGCCTAAGCTCTCGTGAGAGCCGGAGAGAGCACGCCCACCGCCGCGGGACCCCGCGGGCACGCCCTGTCCGCCGCCGACGTCACCGTGGCGTACGACGGCGTCGACGTCGTCCACGACGCCTCGCTGCGGCTGCGCCCCGGGGAGGTGACCGTCCTCGTCGGGCCCAACGGCAGCGGGAAGTCGACGCTGCTGCGCACGATCGCGCGGCTTCAGCGGGCCCGGCGGGCGAATCTCGTCATCGACGAGAACACCGACGGGTTCGCCCTGTCCACCCGGCACTTCGCCCGGCACGTCGCGCTGCTCACCCAGGGCCGGCCCACGCCCAGCGGGCTCACCGTCCGCGACGTCGTGGAGTTCGGCCGCTACCCGTACCGCGGGCGCTGGGGCGCCGCCGACCCCGGAGGGCGCGCCGCCGTCGAGCGGGCGCTGGCGCTGACCGGCGTCAGCGACCTCGCCGAGCGCGGCGCCGAGCACCTGTCCGGCGGGCAGTTGCAGCGCGTCTGGCTCGCCGGCTGCCTCGCGCAGGACACCGGCGTGCTGCTCCTCGACGAGCCGACCAACCACCTCGACCTGCGCTACCAGGTCGAACTGCTCGACCTGATCCGCGAGCTGGCTGACGACCACCGCATCGCGGTGGGCGCCGTGCTCCACGACCTCGACCAGGCGGCGGCCGTCGCCGACCGCATCGTGCTGCTCGACGACGGCCGTATCGCCGCCGACGGCAGCCCCGAGGACGTCCTGCTGCCCGAACTGCTCAGCAAGGCGTACGGGATCCGCATCGAGGTCGACGACGACCCCCTCACAGGCCGGCTGCGCACCCGCGCCATCGGCCGGCACCACCGACGAAGCGAAAGGCTCAGCACCTCCTCATGAAACGCCTCCTGCTGACCGCGGCGGTTACCACCGCCGCGACGCTCACCCTGGCCGCCTGCGGCACCACCGAAGACGCCGCGGACGACGACGACAAGGGCGGCGCCGGCAAGGGCGCCGCGCAGCCGATCACCCTGACCGACTCCACCGGCAAGAAGGTCACGCTCGAAGACGGCCCCGCCACGAAGGTCGTCGGCACCGAGTGGAACGTGGTCGAGGACCTCATCTCCCTCGGCGTCGACCCCGTCGGCGTAGCCGACGTCAAGGGCTACAACACCTGGGACACCGCGGTTCCGCTCACCAACGAGCCCGAGGACATCGGCACCCGCGGCGAGCCCAGCATCGACACGATCGCCACCCTCAACCCCGACCTGGTGATCGCCACCACCGACCTGCCGGCGTCTGCGGTCAAGCAGCTCAGCAGCCGCACCACGGTGATCACCGTGCGCTCCGCGGACGCCGCCGACCCCGTCGGCCAGATGACCGAGAACCTCGACCTCATCGCGAAGGCCACCGGCACCACCGAGAAGGCCGAGAAGCTCAAGAAGGACTTCCAGGCCAAGCTCGACGAGGGCAAGACGGCCCTCGACGACGCCGGCCTGGCCGGCGGGAAGATCGCCTTCTCGGACGGCTACGTCGTCTCCAACCAGGTCTCCATCCGCCCCTTCACCAGCGGCTCGCTGATCGGCGGGGTCAACGAGCAACTCGGCCTGGAGAACGTCTGGGACGTCAAGGGCGACAAGGACTACGGCCTCGGCGCCACCGACGTCGAGGGGCTCACGAAGCTCCCCGACGACACGCAGTTCGTCTACATCGGCAACGACAAGGACAAGGCCAGCACGCCGTTCACCAACGAGCTGAAGGACAACTCCGTCTGGAAGTCGCTGCCGTTCGTCAAGGCCGGCGACGTCCACCGGCTCCAGGACGGCACCTGGATGTTCGGCGGCGTCGGCTCCATGAGCCAGTACGTCGACTCCCTCGTCGGCGAGCTGACCAAGTAGCCGATGGCCGTCACCGCCCCGACCACTCCCACCGCCGCGCCCGCCCCGCCGCCGCCGACCGTACGGTCCCGGACGGGCGCGGCGGCGGTGGCCGCCGGGCTCGCGCTGCTCGTCGCGCTGCTCGCGGTCGTCGACCTCACCCAGGGCACCGCCGACGTCGGCCCCGGCGAGGTCTGGAAGGCGCTGACCGGCCGGGCGGACTCGGGCGACTCCTCCGTCGTCATCGCCTCCCGGCTGCCCCGCATGGTCGCGGGCCTGGTGGTCGGCGCGGCGCTGGCGATCGCCGGCACCGCCCTGCAGAAGGTCAGCCGCAACGTGCTGGCCTCGCCGGACACCCTCGCCGTCAACGCCGGTGCGTACGCCGCCCTCGGGCTGGCCGCCGCCACCGGGGTGTCGCTGCCGCTGTTCGCCTCCTCCGGCGTCGCGTTCGCCGGCGGGCTCGCCGCCGCGACGCTGGTGCTGGGCGTCTCCGGCCTCGGCTCCGGCACCGTACGGCTGGTGCTCGCGGGCACCGCGCTGACGCTCGGGCTCTTCGCGGTCACCGAGGGGCTGCTGCTGCTCTTCCCCGAGGAGACCGAGGGCCTCTACGACTGGCAGCAGGGCAGCATCTCCCAGAGCGGCTGGGACGGTGTGCTGCAGATGCTGCCGCTGGCCGTCGCCGGGCTCGCCGGGCTGCTGCTGCTCGCGCGGCGCATCGACGCCCTGGCGCTGGGCGACGACGCCGCCCGCGGACTCGGCGTGCCGGTGCGCGCCACCCGCGTCACGGCGGTGCTGCTCGCGGTGCTGCTCTCCGCGGCGTCGGTGACGCTCGCCGGGCCGATCGGCTTCGTCGGCCTGTGCGCCCCGGCGCTGGTACGGGGGATCGCGCGCGCGTTCCGTACGTACGGCAAGTCGCGGGCGGGCATTCCGCTGGCGGCCCTGCTGGGCATGGGGCTCGTACTCGGCGCGGACGTGCTGCTGCGGGCCCTGGTGCCCTCCGACACGGCGGTCTCCGTACCGACGGGCGTGGTCACCAGCCTCATCGGCGCGGTGTTCCTCGTGGTGCTGGCCACCCGGCTGCGCGACAGCGCGGGCGCGCCCGACACCGACAAGCTGCGCATCCGCAGCCGCCGCACGTTCGTCGTCACCACGGCGGTGCTGCTGGCCGCGCTGGTGGGCGTGACGCTGACCGCCTTGCTGATCGGCGACACCAAACTCCTCCTCGGCGACGTCGCCAACTGGCTCCAGGGCCGGGCCGGTCCGACCACCGACATCGTCCTGGACACCCGCGTCCCGCGGGTCCTCGCCGCACTGCTGGCCGGCGCCGCGCTCGCGCTCTCCGGCACCATCGTGCAGGCCGTGACCCGCAACCCGCTGGCCGAGCCGGGCGTGCTCGGCGTCTCCAACGGCGCGGCGCTCGGCGCGGTGCTGCTGGTGACCACGGTGGACCTGCCCAGCACCTGGGCCCTGTCCGGCGCGGCTCTGTGCGGCGCGGCGCTCACCTCGGCCGGGGTCTTCGGACTCGCCGCCCGCGGCGGCTTCCAGCAGAACCGCCTCGTCCTCGTCGGCATGGGCTTCGCCACCGCCTCGACGGCCCTGATCAGCCTGCTGATCGTGCTCACCGACCCGTTCAACGCGACGATGGCGCTGACCTGGCTGTCCGGCTCCACGTACGGGCGGACCCTGCCGGACGTCGTACCGCTGGCGGTCGTCCTGGCCGCGGGCCTGGCGATCACGGCGGTACGCCGCCGGGAGCTGGACCTCGTCTCGCTGGACGAGGACACCCCCCGGCTGCTGGGCCTGGACCTCGGCCGCAGCCGCCTGTGGCTGCTGATCCTCGGCGTCACCCTGGCCGGCACGGCGGTCTCCGCGGCCGGCACGATCGGCTTCGTCGGCCTGGTCGCCCCGCACGCGGCCCGCGCCCTGGTGGGCCGCCAGCACACCCGGGTCCTGCCGGTGGCGGTGCTCCTCGGCGCGGTCCTGGTGTGCACGGCCGACCTGATCGGCCGGACGGTGATCGCCCCGGCCCAACTCGGCGCGGGCCTGATGACGGCGGTCATCGGCACGCCGTACTTCATGTACCTCCTGGTCCGCAGCCGCGCGGCCCGCTAGCGCGGGGGCGGGCCGCGGCCGGGGCGGAGCGGCCGGGCGCACCCCGGGGCGGGCGACTGCACGTCGCGGAGCAAAAGTCGCCCCGCGCGGGCGATTTGACCCGGTTTCCCGGACGGGTCACCCCGACTTCGTCACCGCGACGCGCAAGCGCCGGAGGCGGCTCACCGCTCCCTGGCGCGGATCATCACGGTGAGGACCGGTGACGCCGCGGAGGGCTGGCTCTGGCCGATGTCCTCGTAGCCCCAGGTCTCGTAGAGGGCGTGCACCTTTCCGTCGCCGGCCGCCGGGTTGACCATGAGGGTGACATACGGTTCGTCCCGGATGGCGAGGAGCGCGTCGTGGATGCGCCGGGCGGTGCCGGTGCCGCGCCAGTTGGTCCGTACGCCTATCTCCTTGAGCGCCACCGCCGGGCGGGCGGTGTAGGTGTCCGCGGGCTCCGGGCTGGTGCGCTGCCAGTAGCGGTCACCACGTTCGATGGTGTTGCAGTAGGCGTAGCCGACGGGCTGCCCGCCTGCGTACGCGAGAACGGCGGTGAACCCGGGCTCGGAGCCGTGGCGGTCCAGACGTTCACCGAATGCGGTGACGGCGTAGTTCGGCAGGTGGAGGAGCGGGGCGCGGACGGTGGCGTAGACGTCGAGCAGGTCGGCGCGGGCCGTTTCGAGGCCGCTGGTGGCGCGGAGTTCGATCGAGGGTGCCGCCGTCATGACGTGTGCCTCCAGGTGTCGCGGGTGTGCTCGGTCCAGTTCCGCACGGCGGTGCTGCCCGGAGCTTTGGCGCGGAGGGCCGCTCCGAACTCCTGAAGCATGCGGGATACCCGGGCATGCTGGGTAGCGGCTTCGGCGGGGACGGACATCGCCGTGATCGTGGCGGAATCAGCGTCCCCCTGCGCGAGCTGGGCGTGGGCGAGACGGGTCGTGGTGATGGCCAGTGACCGGAGCATGTGGGGGCGCAGGGCGGACAGGCAGCGGTGCGCGTGGTATTCAGCGGTTTGGTACTGCCCGAGCGACAAGTACGTGGAGAGGGCGAGGGAGTCGAGTTCGGCCTGGTCGTAGAAGGCAACGAGCCACACAGGCCGAGGCGCGTCCGGATCGGCGCGTGCCATCGCCTCCTGGGCCTGGCCCAGGGACCGGCGTGCGGCGTTCCGGTTCTGCCCCACGCCGAGGATGGCGCCCTGGCGTGCCAGGCCGAGGGAGGCGAACAGGGGGTCGCGGCGGGTGATGTGCAGGTGCCGGGCGACGTCGTTGGCGGCGATGGCGTCGGCGGGCCTGCCTGTGTGCCGGTACATGGTGCCGGCGTGGCTCCAGATGCGGAACTTGATCGCCTGGTCACCGGACATCTCGGCAAGTGACTGAGCCTCACGCATGTGCATGGTGGCTTCGCGGTAGCGGCGGCCGTCGATGGCTGCCCACATCGCGGAGGAGCGGAACCCTGCCGCGCACGCATAGAGGTGGCTGCGCACGCGCTGGCTGGCGTTGCCGGAGTTCTGGAGCGTCAACGCCTCGTCGGATAAGGCCGCGGCGCGCTCCTCGATGCCGCGCTGCCCACCGTGGCGGTGGTCGCTCGCGACCACCTCGGCGAACCGGCGCTGCAACCGTTCGACGTCGCCCATACCGATACGGCGCGGGGCTGCGGTGCCGGGAGCTGCCGCCAGAGCGGCGGTTGCGGCCATGCCTCCGACGACGCTGCGGCGCTTCATGTCGGGTTCCTCCTGCGGTGGGGCGGACATGGGCGGAGTCCGTCTCCGCGGCACAAACCCTAAGGCGGTCACGGGAAGGCCCGACACGGCTTCAAGACCGAGGCGGGCAGCCGCCTTCGGCCACCGGACGCGGCCCGCCTTCCAGGCCCGGATCGATGAGCCGTCGAGGCCACCCGTACGGCCGGTGATCCGTTCCGTGGCCAGGTTGACCGCCTCGGCCAGGCTGTTGGCACTGTGCCCCTGCTCGTCCATCCACGCCTTGAGAGCCTCGTTCTGCACGGCGTCCATCTACGCACCGTAGCCGCGCAGCCCTCCGCAGTGAGGCCAGATCAGGTCACATCACCCTAGGGTGGACCGTCAGGTTCACCACCGTTCGCCCTAACCAGCCAGTTGCGCACCGGGGTTGGCTGGTTGCAGGCCACCCGCCCGCAGGGGCCGGGGGGATGGCCGCTCGACCTCCTTCCGGTATGGACGGGACAGAGCCATGAACGATGCGAACAAGCCTGGAACGACAGCACGCGAATCCCTTGGGGCGACGGCTCAGACCCCCGTCGTCTCCCTGACTTCACCGGCTGATCCAACGATGACCAAGTCGTCCGCCGCGGCTGTGCCCGCCTACTGCGCGACTCTGCCGCGCGCGGAGACATCGGCGGCCAGGGCCCGGCGGCTCGTCTCCGCCTCGCTGCGCACCTGGTCGCTGGAGGCCGGCGACGCCACAGCGTGCCTCGTCATCAGCGAGTTGGTGACGAACGCGGTCCGCCACGCGCGCCTGGCAGCGGTGCTCGTCCGGGTGTCCCGGGTCGGGCCCCGGCGGGTCCGGGTTGCGGTCGTCGACCTCTCCCGAACCCTGCCGACGCTCATCGAGGCCGGTGTGGACGACGAGTCGGGGCGGGGCCTGGCCACGGTCGCCGCGGTCTCCGCGGCATGGGGCGTCGACACGCTGCCGTGGGGCAAGCGGGTGTGGGCCGAGTGGGACGTTCCCGAGGATGTCCGGTGACCGGCGCTCGCCCGTGAGGACGCTTCAGGTGACCGACCCGGCCCGCAACGCCGCGGCGTCGCCGTTCTGATCCGAACACGAGGACCACCGTGGAACACACCACCTGGAAGACGATCGAGACGCTGGTCGAGTGGCTGGACGCCGAGAGCCCCGGCACCGGCCAGACCGCACGCCTGCTGCGCATCCTCAAGATCGGGGAAGAGTTCGGCGAGGTCGCCGAAGCCGTACACGGCGTGCTCGGCACGAACCCGCGGAAGGGCAGGACCCGTACGGTCGACCACGTCTGCGAGGAGCTGTGCGACGTGATCGTGACGAGCATGGTCGCGCTCGCTTCGATCACCGAAGACCCCGGCGACGTTCTCGACGCACGGCTACGGGAGATCGCGGATCGGTCGCTCGGCTAGGCCGTCCCTTCCGGATCTTGGTTTGGGCAGACTTCGCGCGCTGCTGCGCGCACATATATTGGTGAGGTGGACGAGGCCGAGGCGAGCGGTCAGGTGTGGAGGGACGAGGTCCGAACGCGTCCGACGGCTGAGCAGGATCGGGATACCCTGGCCCGTCTTGTCGAGGTGGACGCGGACTCCTTCGAGGTTGAGCTGTACGAGCGCGCGGCAGATCCCCAGGTGCTTTCGATTGATCGCGCGCAACGGTCGCAGGCTGGGCAGTACGCCAGGCATGTGCGGCGAATTCGAGAGCGTCAGCGGCACCGAGGAAGTTGAGCCTCACAGCGGTGGCTTCGTAACGGACGGCGAGGGTGTCGTACCTGGTCGCCACGGCCCGATGCCGTTTCAGGCGCGGGCGACTGCACGTCGCGGAGCAAAAGTCGCGCCGTGTGGGTGATTTGACCCAGTTTCGCGGGCGGGTCACTCCGACTTTGTCACCGCGACGCGCAGGCACCGCACGCAGCTCACCTCCCCGCGGCGACCGGCCCTCGCCGGTCGCGCCTGCGGCCCGTGCGTAACCGGTAGCGTGGGCGGGGGAATCCGCACGGCGGAGGTGTCCATGGGGTACGACGAGACCATCGGTGACCGGGTCGGGCGGCTGCGTGCGCGGCGCGAGTTGACGCAGGAGCCCCTGGCGGAGCGGGCGGACGTCTCCGTCGACACCGTGCGGAAGCTGGAGCAGAACCGCCGCCACTCCGCCCGGCTTTCCACGCTCAACAAGCTGGCGCGCGCGCTCGATGTCGAGACCTCCGTGCTCATCGGCCAGCCCACCACCTTCGAAGCGCACACCGAAGGTGACGCGCCCTCCCTACTCGCGCTACGGCAGGCGGTGTCCCCGGTGGCGGATCTGCTCGGCGGCGAACCGCAGCCCGAGGACCCGCCGACGGTGAGCGCCCTGCGGGCCGCCCTGCGCTCCACGGAGCGTATCCGCCGGGACGGCCGCGTCGGCGAAATCGGCATGCTGCTCCCGCAGTTGATCCGCGACGCCCGTGCCACGGTGGACGTGCAGCAGGGCAGCGCCCGCGCGGCGGCCTGCGCGGTGCTCGCCGAGGCGTACCAGGTCGCGGCGACCACGCTGACCGCGCTGGGCAAGGAGGACGCCGCGTTCACCGCGATGGAGCGGGCAACGCACGCGGCACGGCGCTCGGACGACCCGTACCTGGAGGCCATCGGCGCCTCGACGCTGGCGTGGATCTTCACGCGGCAGGGGCGGCTGGAGGACGCCGAACACGTCGCGCTGGCACAGGCCGACGCGATCGACCCGGGATTCCGGTCACGGCCTCTGGAGCTGTCGCTGTGGGGGATCCTCCTGCTGCGCGCCGCGACGGCCTCCGCCCGCCAGGGCGAGGGCCACTACGACCGGGTGGAGGAACTGCTGCGCATGGCCTCGGCCGCCGCCGCGCGGATCGGCGAGGACCGGCTCGACTACGCCACTCCCTTCGGACCGACGAACGCGGGCGTGGCGCAGGTCAACTTCCTGGTGGAGATGGACAAGAGCCACGAGGCGGTCACCGCCTCCCGTACGATTCCCGCCCTGCGCTCCCTGCCGCCCACCTGGCGCGCCCGCTTCCACGTCGACCGCGCGCTCGCCCACACGAACCTGTCCCAGGACGACCGCGCGACCGCCGCCCTGCTGGCGGCCGAACGGGACGCCCCGGAGTGGATGCGGTACCACGGCACGACGCGCCAGTTGGTGGCCGACATCCGCACCCGCGAACCCCGCCGCACGGCCCCCATCACCGAACTGGCCGACCGGCTGCACGTTGACGGGTAGGACACGGCGTCCCACCCGAGCCGGAGAATGGCACAGAGCGTCCCTTTCCGGTCACGTACCGCACCCATAGCTTGTGCCTCATGCACGAGACACCGCCGGAGGCACCACCCCTCGCGTTCGTCTACGACCGCCACGCCACCCCCACGACCGCCCTCTTGGACGAGCGCCTCGCCCGCTGCCGTGCCTACGCCGAGCGGCGAGGGTGGGTGGTGGCCGGGGAATGGGTCGACCGGGGGGACGACGCTCTGCGAAGCCACCCACGGCCGGAGTGGATCGCGCTGGCGCCGGCCATACGGCAGGCCGCGCCGCGGCCCGTGGCGTGCCTGGTGGAGTCGTGGGACCGCATCAGCCGGTCCGGCGGTTGCTCCGCGACGCGTCGCCGCCTCGTCGCACAGGCGGGCGGCTACTGCGCCACCGTCCACGGCGAGACCGACACCCGACGCCCCGAGGCCGTCGGCAGGTGCTTCTGTCGCCACGGCGCCGAGTTCGGCCGGGCAACGAACGCGGCGGTCGAGCCGGTGTCGTGGGACAGGCCGGTGTGAACGGACGCCGACGTTCCCCGGGGCCGCTGGTGGAAAAGGCGTGGCTGCGGGGCGGGCGTGGTGCGAGGATCGGCCCGCAACGTGATCCACATCCGTGTCCCGGAGGTCCGCGTGGAGGTCACCTCGCTGCTGCCGTTGACCACGGCCCGGTTGTCCCTGCGTCTGTTCACTCCCGGCGACGCCGACGACCTGTACGCCTACCAGAGCCTGCCGAGCGTGGCGCGCTACCTGTACCGGCCGGCGCACACGCGTGAGCGCAGCGAGCAGGTTGCCGCCGAGCGCGCCGCGCAGACGGTCTGGCGCGACGACGGGGACAAGCTGTCGCTCGCCGTATGCCGACACGATGAGCCCGGTCTCCTCGGCGAGGTGAGCCTCGGCCTGGCCGATGCCCGCGCCGCCCAGGCCGAGATCGGCTGGACTCTCGATCCGGCTCACCAGGGGCACGGCTACGCGACCGAGGCAGCCGCGGCGCTGGCCGGGTTTGCCTTTGACACGCTGGGCGTGCACCGGCTCTACGCACGGCTGGATGTGGAGAACGCCGGGTCTGTGGGGGTCTGTGAGCGCCTCGGGATGCGCCGGGAGGCGCACCTGGTCGAGAACGACCTCGACGGGGATCGCTGGGGCAGCGAGTACATCTACGCGGCGCTGTCCGCGGATCTCGGCAGTCGATCAGGCGGTTGAGCCTGACGCCGCCCGGCGGATGCAACCGGCAGCGGGCGCAGACCCGGGACCACGGCATAGCCGTGGAGCCGGGCCGCGCCCGCCACACGTACCCCGGTCAGCCCGGCGGGTCCGGGTCCCGGTCCGGGTGTTCCGCCAGGTGCTTGATGCGCAGCAGGCGGGTCTCCCAGGTGCGGCCTATGCGGTCCAGTTCCCGCGCGAGCGCGTTCAGCCGGGCGCCCACCGCCACGTACACGACCTCCCGGCCGCGCTGCTCGGACTCCACCAGGCCGACCTCGCGCAGCACGTCGAGGTGCTTGCCGATGGCCTGCCGGCTGACCGGCATGACCTTCGCCAGCGCCGACGCCGACATCGGGGCCTCGCCCAGGCGGGTGAGGATCGTCCAGCGCGTGGGCTCGCCGAGCGCGGCGCACACGGCGGGGAGGGCGGTGGCCGCGGTCACGGCCGCGGGGCCGCGGCGGCAGCCGGGCCGGCGGCGGCCTTCTCGACGAACCGCTTGCCGGCCGCCAACTCCTCCAGCCAGCCCTTGTCGTTGCCCTCGCGCTCCTTCAGCCACACCGCCGGGTCGTCGGAGAGGCTGGAGAAGCCGCTCTCCACGACGCGCAGCGTCACCCCGCCGGGGCGCTCGTCGATCCAGAACTCCACCAGGGTCGATTTCCCGGGCTCGTCCCGGCTCGGGGTGGAGAGCCAGCGGAACGCGGCGTAGCGCGGCTTGTCGAGTTCCACGGTGCGGAAGCGGAACTCGCCGTACTCCGGGTGCCGGACGACGGTCACGTCGTTCTCGTGGCGCAGGTCGGGCTCGGGGTCGACCTCGCCGTCGTTGATGTACCAGCCGGGCCGTACGACCAGGTCCCAGACCCGGTCGGCGGGGGCGTCGATGTCGATCTGCCGGGCGATCCGGTCGAGTTCGGCCAGTTCTGCGTCGGTGTACGCGATGTCGCTCACGGTTCCTCCTCGTGCGTCTATCTGCAACTCAAATGTTGCACACGGGATCAGAGTTTTGCAACCTTTCAGTTGCAGTGACGGTCGTCACATCCGGCCGCGATGAGTTCCCGCCGGCTGAACCGTCTGCACGGACATGGACACACACACGCTGCACACCCCCGAAGCCGACCTCGTCTACGACGTGAGCGGCCCGCTGCCCACCGCCGACGGCCGCCCGCCCCTCATGTGCATCGGCCAGCCCATGGACGCCTCCGGCTTCCGCGCCCTGGCCGCGCAGTTCCCCGACCGCACCGTCGTCACGTACGACCCGCGCGGGCTGGGACGCAGTACCCGCAAGGACGGGCGGCTCGTCAACGACCCGCAGATCCAGGCCGAGGACGTGCACGCCGTCATCGCCGCGCTGGGTGCGGGGCCGGTCGAGCTCTTCGGCAGCAGCGGCGGCGCGGTGACGGCGCTGGCGCTGGTGGCCGCGTACCCCGGGGACGTGACCACGCTCGTCGCGCACGAGCCGCCGGTCGTCGCGGCGCTCCCCGACGCCGAGGCCGCGGCGCGGGCGGTCCGGGAGGTTACGGAGACGTACAACGCCAAGGGCTGGGGCGCGGGCATGGCGGCGTTCATGACGCTGGCCGGCTGGCAGGGCGAGTTCACCGACGCCTACTTCGCGCAGCCCGCACCCGACCCCGTGGCCTTCGGCATGCCCGCCGAGGACGACGGCAACCGCGACGACCCGCTGCTCTCGGACCGCTCCCAGCCGGTCACCGGCTACCGCCCGGACCCGGCCGCGCTCGCCGCCGCGCCGACGCGCGTGGTGATCGCGGTGGGCGAGGAGACGGGCGACACGTTCACGGCGCGTACGGCACACGGCACGGCCGCGCTGCTGGGGCAGGAGGCGACGGTGTTCCCGAGCCACCACGGCGGCTTCCTCGACGCGGAGTCCGGTTACGCGGGGCAGCCGGAGGCGTTCGGGGCGAGGCTGCGGGAGGTCCTCGACGCGGGCGCGTGAGCGGGGACGGCATGCGTCGTCGCGTACGCCACCTGCCCCCTGCACCCCCCGCCTGCTTGCACACCGCACCGCTCCCCCGGAACAGCCGCGGCGCGGGCCGGACACGGGGCCGGCTCGCGCCGCGGCGTATGTTCAGGCATGCGTCCGGCGCACCCGCGTCGCCCGCTCCTCGTTCACCCCGTCCGCTACGGGCCGGGGCCCCGCACACGGTAGACAGGAGAGGGCCACGGCGGTAAGCCGGGCGAGCGGCGGGCGGAGCGAGCGACGATCGGAGTCGGGCCGGTGAAGCGGCGGGCACACGCGGGAGGCGGGCGGACGGACTGGGCGAGCTACCGCGCCGCCCTGCGCCGTACCCCCGTGGCCCTCTGGAACGACGACATCAGCGACTACGCCGCCGCGCTCACGTACTACGCGATACTCACCGTCCTGCCCACCCTCTTCGTCACCCTCACCGTCATCGGCCTCGCCGACCCCTCCGGCACCGAAGCCCTCATCGCCTACGTCACCGGCCTCGCCCCCGCCGGCTCCGGCACCGCGCTCAGCGACGCCCTCCACGACGTCACCCGCGGCCACTCCGCCACCTGGATCCTCACCACCGTGGCCGCCGCCAGCGCCCTGTGGTCCGCGTGCAGCTTCCTGTCCGTCTTCCGCCGCGCCCTGCACGCGATGTACGGCACCCCCGACAGCCGGCCCGTGCTGCGCCGCGCACCGGCGATCCTCGCGATGGCGCTGATGCTGCTGACGCTGCTGGTGTCCGGCGCGCTCACGCTGGTGGTCACCGGTCCGGTGGCGCGGGCGCTGGGCCGGCCGCTCGGGCTGGGCGAGTGGACGGCGGCGGCGTGGGACTTCCTGCGCTGGCCGTTCCTGGTCTTCGTGGCGGCGCTGCTGGTGCTGCTGCTCTTCCGCTCGGGGCCGCCGGAGTCGCGGACGGTCTCGCACGCCGTGCCGGGCGGGCTGGTGGCGGGGGTGCTGTGGCTGCTGGCCTCGACGGGCTTCGCGCTGTACGCCTCGTACGCGGCGGGGACGTACAGCAGGCTGTACGGGTCGCTCGCGGGGGTGGTGGTCTTCCTGATCTGGCTGTGGTTCTCGAACCTGGCGCTGCTGGCGGGCGCGCAGTTCAACGCACTGCTGGCCCGTACGGAGCCCGCCCCCGAGGCGGCCCGCCCGCCCCGGCGCCCGGCGCTGCCGGCCGTACCGCGGTGAGGGGCGTACCGCGGTGAGGGGGCGTGCCGGGGAGGCGGCGCCGGGCCGGCGCCCGGAGTCACCCGGATGGCCTACAGCGGCGCGGGCGTCCCCGCGCCGACCGCGGGTGTGCTGGCTACGCTCGGAAGAGCGCTGACCGGCACCGGCCGGCCAAGGACTGACGCATCCCCGGGAGGCCCGATGTTCGAGGCACGCGACATCCGCGAGTGGCGGGGCTACACCGTCCGCGGCGCGGACGGCGGCAAGATCGGCGAGATGGAGGCCGTCTACGTCGACACCCGTACGGACGCGCCGTCGTTCGCCACCGTCAAGTCCGGCGTGCCGGGGCGGCGGCGGCTGTTGTTCGTACCGTTGGCGGGCGCCTCCGTCAGCCCCGCGTCCGTGAACGTCGCCTACAAGAAGGGGCAGGTCAAGGGCGCGCCGTCGATCGACACGGACGGTGAGCTGGCGTTCGAGGAGGAGCCGGCGGTCTTCTCGCACTACGAGCTGGAGTACGAGGCGGGCGCCGCGGGCGAACGCCGGCTGGCCCGCCGCTGACCCGCCCGGCAGGCCCTCACGCCGGCCCGGTCAGCCCCTGGTGCAGCCGGCGGCGGCCGGCCCCCGGCCGCCGCCGCTTCAGCCCTCGCCCCCGTCCCCCGCCTCGTCCCCTTCGTCGGCGTAGGAGATGTTCCCCCACTCATCCATGGTGGGGCGGATCTTCGTCGGACCCTGGTGGTCCTGGTCGGAGGGGCGGGGCGGCTCGGGACCGTCAGGTCCGATCCGCATCATCCGCTCGACGCGCACGATCTGGAACGTACGCCCCCGCGCCCGCAGCTCGTTCGGGCCGCGCTGCCGCATGAACCGGTCGGCGGCCTTCGCGAAGACCTCGATGTCCCGCTCGGAGTACTCCGACTTCCAGCCGGGGATCTCCCGCAGCATGGGCACGGTCCTGACGAAGTAGCCCACCAGGGCGCGCCGGGCCGCCTGCGGCGTGTCGTACTGCTGCGCCAGGAACATCGTCCAGGACTCCTCCAGCCGCTCCAGCACCCGGAACGCGGGCGGCAGCAGCACCAGCCCCGGGTGGGTCCGCAGCGCGCGCCGGGAGTCGGCGAGGACCTCCGGCGGGAAGCGGGAGGAGGTGTAGACGCTCTCAAGCAGCCCGAGCCGCTCAAGACCCGCGGAGAGCTGCACCTCCGCCGCATGGTCGACCACGAACCCCACGGTGCCGGAGGCCGGGTCCTTCTTCTCCAGATCCCAGTGGTCGTCCTCGGGGCGGTCGGTGGGCCGGGGCGGCTCCAGCGCGCCGTCGCCGATCCGGGCGAACTCGTCGGCCCGTACGATGCGGTAGCGGTCCCGCCCGACGCGCAGTTCGTCGATCCGCTCCGTCTCCAGCCGCGCCACGCCGTCCAGCAGCAGCCGCCGCTCGCGGTGGTCCTCGGCCTGGTCCTTCGCGTACAGCCACAGGTACGAGTTGAGCCCGTCCCGCGCGTCCTGGGGGAACCCGGTGTCCATGCCGTCGAGCAGCCGCCACCGCGGCCGGTCCCGCGGCGTCTGCACGGCGAACCCGAACAGCGGCCCGCGCACCCGGACGCCCGGATACCGCCGCCCGCCGTGGATCGCGTCCAGCTCGGTCACCTGGGAGACGGGGTCGTCGCGGTGAGTGACGCGGATGGTGAGATAGTCCGGCGTTGCCGGTGGCTTTCCGTAATCCCGCATGCACCAAGTGTGTTGGGCCGCGGGTCGCCCTGTGAGACATTTGCGGGATACGAGCACGCCCGGGTGCCCCGGGTGTACAACCCGGGCGCCCGGCCCCTCCTCACGCCGGCTCGGTCAGCCCCTCGCGGAGCCGGCGGAGGATCGCGGTCAGCAGCCGGGACACGTGCATCTGCGAGATGCCCAGCTCGGCGCCGATCTCGCTCTGCGTCATCTCGGCGCCGAACCGCAAGTCCAGCACCTTGCGGTCCCGCGCCGGCAGCGCCTCGACCAGCGGCTTGAGCGACACCAGGTTCTCGACCTTCTCCAAGTCCGGGTCCGGCGCCCCGGTGCGCCGCGCGAGGAAGGACTCGCCCTCCTCGTCGGCGGCGTGGTAGTCGAGCGACGACGTCTTGTACGCGTTGGCGGCGACCAGGCCCTCGACGACCTCGTCCGGGCCGAGGCCGGTCTGCTCCGCCAGCTCCGCGACGGTCGGGCCGCGGCCGAGCGTCTGCTCCAGCCGTGCGCTCGCCCGCGCGAGCGTCAGCCGCCGCTCCTGCATCCGCCGCGGCACCCGCACCGCCCAGGAGGTGTCGCGGAAGTGGCGCTTGATCTCGCCCACGATCGTCGGCAGCGCGAACGTGGGGAACTCGGTGCCCTCGGCGAGGTCGTAGCGGTTGATCGCCTTGATGAGGCCGACGGTGCCGACCTGCACGACGTCCTCGCGGGACTCGCTGCGCAGCCGGAAGCGGCTGACGGCGTAGCGGACGAGCGCGAGGTTCAGCTCGACGAGGGTGTTGCGGACGTAGGAGTACGCGTACGTGCCCTCTTCCAGCTCCGCCAGCCTGCCGAAGAGGACGCGGGACAGGGCCCGCGCGTCGCCCGTACTCGCCCCGCGCAGCTCCGGCAGCGGGGGCAGGCCGAGGCCGGCGAGAGGATCGGCGCCCCGGTCGGCGCCCGGTCCCGGGCCGGGATCGGTGCCGGAGCCGGTCCGGGGCTCGCGGTCGCGCGTCACGAATGTCGTCATGGTGTCCCCCTGATGTGGACTTCTGCTCGACAGGCGTTGTGTGCAGCTACCCGTCATCACGGCGCCTATACCTGACCGTTACGCCGCGCCCGTAACCGGCGGAAGGCGACAACACCCCTTCCAGCCGCCGATTCCGCCCGCCCCTGGGCCGTTTGCAGCACACCGGAACCGGCTGGAGGGGCCCGCGGACCCCGGGAACGCGCATGCGGGCTCGTCCCGTGTCCGGGAGAGCCCGCGGCGCGGGACGCACGTCGGCGACGGCTCAGTTGTGCTCCTCGTCGATGGTGACGGCGCTGCCGTTGCTGAGTTCGACGACGACGCGCACGCCGCCCTTCTTGGCCGCTGCTTCGAGCTCGCCCTCGGTGCAGTCCTGCAGCCCGCCCCCGGCCTCGCCGCAGATCCAGCCGTCGCCGTTGACGGTCGTGGCGGTGGCGCTGTAGAACGCGATCTCGGAGCCGTCGCTGCCCACGAGGGTGTACTTGCCCGGGGCCAGGTAGCCGAGCTCTCCGGAGTGAGTGCCGCTCACCTTGCCGGTGCCAGGGCCGTCGCCGCTGCCGGCGTGGTCCTCGACGATGCTGACCGCGGTGCCGTTCTCCAGCTTCACCGTGGCGGAGACGCCGTCCTTGGCGGCGGCCTCAAGCTCCTCCTCGCTGCACGGGGTGGCGGCCTGGCCGTCGGCGTCACCGCATATCTCGCCGGCCCCCTGGATGTCGGTGTCGGTCGAGGTGAAGAACGCCTGCTCGGTGTCCTTCAGGTCGCTGACGGTGTACTTGCCGGGCGCCAGGTAGGAGACGGTGCCGTACCAGGTGCCGGTCGCACCCCCGCCCTCCGCGCCGGCCTCCGGCTCGCTGCCGGTCTGCGCCTCCGCGCCGTCGGCGGCAGCCGCACCGCCGCCGTCGGAGGAGTCCTTCGGGTCGGAGTCCGAGACCGACGACCGGGAACCGCTCGACCTCTTGCCGCCGTCCGAGTCCCCCTGGCAGGAGGCGAGCAGGGCGGTCGTGGCCATCAGGGCGGCGGCGGTGAGGACGGCCTTGCGGCGGCGGTTGCGAAGCATGGTGTGGTTCCCCCCACGGTTGAACGGATGTGCGGCCGGTCGGCCGGTGGTGCTCTGTGCTTGGTCGATCTCGAGCCTGCACGGTCCGGTGCGCTCAGCGGAAGCACGGTTACGAGGTGATGACCTACTCCGCGTGCCCCTGAGACGGATGGGCGCGACTCGGGCACGACCCGGGCACACCCCTCCGGAACGGGCACACTTTCCACCCGTTCCCCGTCACTTCGGGCACGCTCCGGCGCTCGCAGGTCCGCGCCGCCGATCAACGCCCCGGCGGGTGATCGCCGAGGAGCCGCCCGTTAGGGTGTAACACATGGAATCGAATAACGACCCTTACGAGATACGTCCCGGGGTGCCCTCCGTCGAGGACTTCCGGCGGCTGCGGACCGGGGCCGGGCTGTCGGACAAGTCGCCCGAGGCCGCCGCCGTCGCGCTGCCGAACACGTGGTACGGCGTCGTCGTGTACCACGGCGAGGCGCCGGTGGGGATGGGGCGGGTCGTCGGGGACGGGGGGACGGCGTTCCAGGTGGTGGACATGTGCGTGCTGCCGGACCACCAGGGGCAGGGCCTCGGAAAGCGGATCATGGCGGCGCTCGTCGCGGAGCTGGACCGCCGGGCGCCCGCCACCGCGTACGTGTCACTGATCGCCGACGGACCCGCGCGGTTCCTGTACGAGAAGTTCGGCTTCGCCGACGTCGCCGGCCACGACTCCCTCGGCATGTACCGCTATCACCACGCCTGAGCAGCCCCACCGGCCGCCTGCCACGCGTGAGGAGTAAGCACTATCATCGATATCAAAGGTGCCCACGTTTGATATCAGAGGAGGTGCACGGTGAGTCGCACAGTGATCGATCTGGACGACGGCCTGCTCGCCGACGTCGCTCAGGCCCTCGGCACGAGCACCAAGAAGGAGACGGTCAACACCGCTCTGCACGAGGTGCTGGAGAACCGGCGGAGGGCTCTGGCGCTCACCCGGCTGCGGGCCGCGGCCGAGGAGGGCGCGTTCGACCTCGACCTTCTTGAGGACAAGAGGAACCACCGCGGGTGAACGCCTCGCAGTACCTCATCGACACCAGCGCGCTCGCCCGGATGATGCGCGGGGACGCAGAGCAGTTCGGGTGGGACCGTGCGGCTGCGGCCGGGCTCATCGCGGTCTGCCCTATCACCGAGCTGGAGTTCCTCTACAGCGCACGCTCGGCCGACGACCGGGCGCGGGGCGTGGAAGACCTGCGGATGATCTTCGGGTGGGTACCGGTCGACGACCGGGCGTACGACCGGGCCTGGCAGGTGCAGGAGGCGCTCACCGAGCGCGGGCAGCATCGCGGCGCGGGCCCGGTCGACCTCGTCGTGGCGGCCACCGCGGAGTTGCAGGGGCTGACTCTGCTCCACCGCGACCGGGACTTCGACTGCATCGCCGCCGCGACCGGGCAGGCTCTCCAGTGGTACGGCCCCGAGGCCGGGAAGTGATCCGGCGCCCGGCCGTCCGTGCCGCCTGAGCAGCCTCGCCGGCCGCCCCGGGCCTCGTACGGCCATACGATAGGCGCATGCCGGAGCGTGACACCGCCCCCTCGCCCACCCCCGCCGTCCACCGCCACGAGTGGACGCCCGACCGGGAGCAGCTCGAAGCCGCCAGTACGGTCTTCGCGCTGCTCGCCGACGCGACGCGGCTGCATCTGCTGTGGCTGCTCGCCGAGGGCGAGGCCGACGTCACCGAGCTGGCCACCGCCAGCGGCGCCGCCCGGCCGGCGGTCAGCCAGCATCTGGCCAAGCTGCGCCTCGCCCACCTGGTGCACTCCAGGAAGGAGGGCCGCCGCGTCGTGTACTCGCTGCGCGACGGGCATCTGCGCGGTCTCGTCGTCGAGGCGCTCAACCACGCCGATCACCTCATGACCGGCGAGCCCTGGCACTCCTGAGAAAAGTTCCGCCCGGCGGGAATACCGCGGACCCACCTCTGTTTAGCATGTGCGTATATGCGCACACGAGCAGAGAAGAGGCGTCAGGCCATGATCTCCGTACTCCGCAACCGCACCTACCGGCACCTCTTCACCGCCCAGGTCGTCGCCCTCCTCGGCACCGGCCTGGCCACCGTCGCGCTCAGCCTCCTCGCGTACGACCTCGCCGGCGGCAACGCCTCCGCCGTGCTCGGCACCGCCCTGGCCGTCAAGATGGCCGCCTACGTCGGCATCGCCCCCGTCATCGGCGCCTTCGCCGACCGCATCCCGCGCCGCGCCCTGCTGGTCACCGCCGACCTCGTGCGCGGCGTCGTCGCGCTCACGCTGCCGTTCGTGACCGAGGTCTGGCAGGTCTACGTGCTGATCTTCCTGCTCCAGTCCGCCTCCGCGGCGTTCACCCCGACGTTCCAGGCGACCATCCCCGAGGTGCTGCCCGCCGAGCGCGACTACACCCGGGCGCTGTCGCTGTCCCGGCTGGCGTACGACATGGAGAGCCTGTTCAGCCCCGTGCTCGCCGCCGGGCTCCTGACGCTGATCACCTACGACCGGCTCTTCCTCGGCACCGCCGCCGGGTTCGCCGCCTCCGCCGCGCTGGTCGCCTCCGTGGCGCTGCCGAAGCCGGCGCCCCGCGACACCGGCGGGGCGGGCGGCCGGACGGGCGGCGGGGCAGGCGGCGGGGTGTTCGCCAAGGCCGCGTACGGCATGAGGCTCTTCGGCTCCGCGCCCGAGCTCCGCGCCCTCCTCGCGCTCAACCTCGCGGTGGCGGCGGCCGGCGCGATGGTGATCGTGAACACCGTGGTCCTGGTCCGCGACCACTTCGCCCGCTCGGTCGGCGACGTGTCGCTCGCCCTCGGCGCCTTCGGCGCCGGGTCGATGGCCGTGGCGCTGGCGCTGCCCCGGGTGCTGGAGCGGGTCGGCGACCGCGCGGTGATGCTGCCGGCGGCGTTCGTGCCGGTGCCGGTGCTGGCCGTCGTCGGGGCGGGGCTCGCGGCGGGGGTGCGGACCTGGCCGGCGCTGCTCGCCGCGTGGGCCGTCCTGGGGGCGGCGACCTCGGCGATGGTGACGCCGACGGGGCGGCTGATCCGCGCCGCGGTGCCGGGGAAGGCGGACCTGCCGGCGGCGTTCGCGGCGCAGTTCTCGCTGTCGCACGTCGCGTGGCTGCTGACGTACCCGCTGGCCGGCTATCTGGCGGCGCGGGCGGGGACGGCCGTGGCGGCGGGCGTGCTGGCGGCCATCGCGCTCGCGGCGGCGGTGGCGGCGGTGCTGCTGTGGCGGCCGGTGGGCTCGGCGCGTACGGCCGGGGCGTACGCGTACCGGCTCGTCCGGGCCGCGCGGCTCACCCGGGACCGTACGACCACCGCGGCGTGAGCCGCCGGGCGTGACGTGCGTCACCCCTGCTCGATATACCCCCCGGGGGTATACCTGCTACGCTGATCACCAGACACGGAGCACAAGGAACCGAAGGGCACCGCCATGAACGCCACCCACCACGACGCAGGCCGCGGTCACCACGACGCCCACGCCCACCACGGGCACCACGCGCCCGCCGGCCCCGCCGGGCAGGCCAGCTCCGAGGACGGCTACACGCTGGCGCTGGAGACCACCGCCCTCCCCGCGGACGTCGAGACCGAGCTGCGCTTCCGCCTCCTGGGCACCGACGGCCGCCCCGTCACCGACCTCACGCTCATCCACGACAAGCAGGTCCACCTGATCGTCGTCAGCCGCGACCTCACCCGCTTCGTCCACGTCCACCCCGCAGAGGCGGACGACGGCACCTGGTCCGTCCGCGTACGCCTCCCCGGGGCCGGCGGCTACCGCGCCTTCGCCGACTTCGCCCCCGCCGCGCTCGGCCGCACCCTCACCCTGGGCGCGGACTTCCAGGCCGGCGACGGCGCCGGCCCCGCGCGCGAACTCCCCGCGCCCGCACCGGCCTTCACCATCGACGGCCGCGAGGTGACGCTGACCGGCGAGCTGGCGGCGGGCGAGGGACGGCGGCTGGAGTTCGCCGTCGCCCGCGACGGCAGGCCGGTCACCGACCTGCAGCCCTATCTCGCCGCGTACGGCCACCTCGTGGCACTGCGCCTGGAGGACCTCGCGTACGTCCACGTCCACCCGGACGGCGCCCCGGGCGACGGCACCACAGAACCCGGCGGCCGTGTCGGGGCGTTGGCGTTCCACGCGCAGGTGCCGGGCCCGGGGACGTACCGGCTGTTCCTCGACTTCAAGCACGAGGCCGCCGTCCGCACCGCGGAGTTCACCAGGGTGGTGGCGTGAGGGCGCTCAGTCCTGGTCAGCCCGGTCCGTGCCGGTCGAGTCCCCGGCTCAGTCCCTGCCCACCGGGAAGTTGCTGCGGAACACCCCCTGCGGGTCGCGGGCGCGCTTGACGGCCCGCAGGCGGGCCAGGCTCTCGGCGCCGAAGGCGTCGGCCGCCCGCTCGCCGGCGCCGAGGAACGTGTACGGCTTGCGGCCCGAGACGTACGAACCGAGGGCCTTCCGCAGCGCGTCGCGGCGGGCGGGGACGCCGGCGGCCACCTCGGGCGAGAACGGGATACCGAAGCAGTACAGGAGGTACGGCTCCGGCAGCGCCCCGTGCGGGGAGTCCGAGGAGCGCGCCAGCGCACCGCCCACGTGCCGGAGCTGGACGCCGACCAGCGGGTCGATCGGCTCCGCGAGGAGCGTGTCGATCACGGTGTCGTCCAGCGCGGTGAGCAGCTCACCGCGGGCCAGACCGGGGCTGGGGTCCGTGGGGTCGTTGGTGATGGCGGCCAGCTCGTGGACGGGCAGCACGGCGCGGGTGTCCTTGATCCGTCCCTCCACGGCGTCGAACGGCCGCAGCAGCTCGGGCCCGGCCTCCCCGGCGCCCTCGCCGAGATACGTGGTGTGGATGACGGTCAACGGCTCGGCCCCGGGGAAGTTGAGCAGCCCGGTCCAGACGGTCAGCTCCTCCGGCGCGGCGGCGGTCACCGCGCGGAAGGCGTCCAGCACCTGCCGGGACTGCGCCGCCGGCCACAGCATCTCGCCGCCGTACAGGGCGGGCGCGGGGTGGAGCCGGAACTCCGTCGCGGTGACGAGCGCGAAGTCCCCGCCGCCGCCGCGCAGCGCCCAGAACAGCTCGGGGTCGGACTCGGCGGTCACCCGCGCGGGCGTGCCGTCGGCGTCGACGACCTCGAAAGCGGTGACGGAGTCGGCCGCCCAGCCGTGCAGCCGGCTGAACCAGCTGAGGCCGCCGCCCAGCGTGTAGCCCGTCACGGAGACCACGGGCGCGCTGCCGGGCAGCCCGGTCAGCCCGTGCTTGGACGCCTCTTCCTGTACGCGCCCCCACTTCACCCCGGCACCGACCCGCGCGATCCGCGCATCGGGGTCGACCCGCATCTCGCCCAGCAGCCCGGTACGCAGCAGAAGGGCGCCCTCCACGTCCCCCGAGGCGCCGTGCCCGCCGGGCTGCGCGGCCACGCTGAGCCCGGCCCGCCGCGCGTAACGGACCAGCGCGGCGACGTCGTCGGCGTCGGCCGCCTCCACGACGCCGGCCGCGGCGGGCTGCGGCACGGCTCGGTTCCACGGCTGGGTGGCCGGCTCGAAGCCGTCGTCACCGGGCAGGAGCACCCGGCCGCGGACGGCGGAACGCAGTTCTTCGAGGTTGCTCATCTCGGATCCTTACGAAAGTCGCCAGCAAACAGTCCGGATCCGAGCATTGCGCATAGGTCTGACATCGGAGCGCCGGGGGGGTAGGCGGCGGCGGGGGTTCCGCGGCAACTACGGTGGAAGAGGCGGCCGTTCGGTCCGTACGGACCGAGCCCCGCAAACCTCCCCACGGCACCCCACGGCAGCAGCACCCGGCGCGCTACCCGATCGCCCCGATCGATACCGCGTACATCCGCCCGTCCATGCTCCCGACGCAGCCCGGCAACCGCCGTAGGGCGACTGCCCTTCCTGCGGTACGCGTCCGGCGGCGATCACGGCGGGCATGGGGGGCGATGTCCGGACCGGAGGCGGTCTGCGCCGGGTCAGCGAGTGTGAGATAGGTCTCACCACCGTTGTGCCTTATGGGGATTCTTCACGCTCCGAGGGATTCCGGCGCTGGCACATTGTTCGGTCGTCGAGCACCCCTCCCACCCCACGCAACGGAAGGGACGCCAGGACAGTGACGACGATCTACTGCCCGCGTTGCGACAGCCGGCACGACCCGGCGGGAGCACCTTGGTGCGCGCAGCCGCGGAACGTCCCCGCGGGCCCCGAGATCTACGGGACCCTGGGCTTGCCGGCGGTGCAGCCGCCCACGGCGGCGTCGAGCGGGCCCGCGCCCGGGGACCTGGAGCTGTTCGCGGACCGCGACCGGCCGGCACCCGCGCCGGCGGAGCCCGCGGAGACCGCGGAGACCAGAAGCGTGGGGGCCGAACTCGTGCCCGTACGGCCGCGGTCGCGGCACCGGCGCGACAAGAAGCGCAGCCGGCGGCTGGCCGGGCTGGCGGCTGCCGGGATGACGGTGCTGACCGGCGGGCTGCTCGCCGCGAACAGCATGGGCGGCGGCGGAGCCCGTACGGACAACGCCGTGGCCCAGGCCGACACACCGATGCAGCCGCTCCCGTCCGAAGAGCCCGGCTCCGACACCCGGCGGGCCTCCCCCGACGGCGACCGCCCCTCGGGCGCGGCGCAGCCGGACGACGCGCAGCCCGCCGAGCCGCGTACCCCGCCGGCGAAGGCGGCCCGCGGCGCGGACCGGCCCACGCAGAGCGCGGATCCGGCGACGGACAGCCCGGAGCCGACGACCACGACCCCGGCGGAGGGCAGCGTCACGGCGTCGGACACCGGTGAACCCGAGTCGTCGACCCCGTCCACCGGCACCCCGACGCCCACGCCGAGCGACGAGGGCGACACCGGCGACGGCGGCAGCGGCGACGGTTCCGGCGGCTCCGGGGACTCCGGCGGCGACTCGACCGAGGACTCCGGCGGCGGGGGCATCGACCTCGACCTCCCCCTGCTCCCGGACCCCCTCTGACCCGGCCCGGGCCTCTGAACCGGAGTACGCGGGCGCTCAGCCCGTAGCGGCTGCGCTCGAGTGTTCCCTCACCCCCACGCCGCCTCCGCCACCGCCACGCCGACGAAGACCGCGCCGAGCCCGGCGACGACGCTGGCGAGGATGTTGGCCGCGGCGAAGAACTTCGCCCCGGTCTCCGCCAGCCGCATCGTCTCGTAGGAGAACGTCGAGTAGGTGGTCAGTGCCCCGCACAGCCCGGTCCCGACCAGAAACCGTACCGAGTCGGAGGCGGCGCCGTGGGTGACGGCGCCGGTGAGCAGGCCCAGGACCAGACAGCCGGCCACGTTCACGGTGAAGGTGCCCCAGGGGAAGACAGTGTCGTGCCGCTTCTGCACCGTCAGGTCGGTCAGGTACCGCAGGGGGGCGCCGACGGAGGCGCCGGCGATGACCAGGAGCCAGTTCACTTCGCGCGCTCGCCGGTCCTGCCGACGTACCGGATGACCTCGCAGTCGTCCAGGATCACCAGGCCCTCGGTGACCAGATCGTCCAGACGCGGCAGGAAATCGCGGATGCGCTGTTCGTCGTCGACGATGACCACGGCGACGGGCAGGTCCTCGCTCAGCGACAACAGCCTGCTGGTGTGGATCAGCGACGAGGCGCCGAAGCCCTCAATGCCGCGGAACACCGACGCCCCCGCGAGCCCGACCTTACGGGCCCTGTGCACGATCTCGGTGTACAGCGGCTTGTGGTGCCAGACGTCGTTCTCTCCGATGAAGATCGTCACGCGCAGCGCGCGACCGGTCAGCCTTGTCATGCCTGCCTCCACATCACGAACCGGCGCGTCGCCCGCGCCGCACTCCCTACCGCCGCCAGCGCCACCAGCGGCGTCAGCCCCAGGTAGGCCAGCCCCGTACGGGCGTGGCCTGTGTCGACCAGGTTCTGAATGTCGACCGCGTAGGTCGAGAACGTCGTGAACCCGCCCAGCAGCCCGGTGCCGAAGAACGGCCGCACCAGCCGGTGAGCCGCCCACACGTCGCTGATCACGACCATGAACACGCCTATCACCGCGCAGCCTGCCGCGTTCACCGCCAGCGTGGTCCACGGGAAGCCGCCGCTGGACGTGGGCCACAGCAGGGACGCGCCGTAGCGGGCCGAGGCGCCCATCGCACCGCCCAGCGCCACCACGGCCACCACGGGAACCTGCGCCCGCCAGGGGCCGGGGCGCTGCACGGGGACGTGGAGGTCGACGTCCGGGTCCGTGGGTTCACCCACGGCCGGGGAGTGCGGGACCTTCATCGGGACAACGTCTCCTACTCGCCGGGCACCCCAGTCTCAGGGTGCGCCTGATCGCAAGCAGGGACCGTTGGCGGCGCCGGTGCCGCGGTTCGGGTACGGCGAGCCCCACCGCCGCGCGACGGCCGGCCCGGCGAACGGGTGGTCGTCATCGTCACCACAGGTTACCCGTCACACACCCGCCCTGCGCGGCGCCGCACGCACTCGCACACCTGCAGCCATCCCCGACCCGCTAACCCGGCCACCTCAGAGCACCGCTCCACACAGAGAGCACTGCTCTCCCGCGAGAGCACCGGCCCACACCGAGAGCAGGACTCTCCCCCGAGAGCACCGCACACGCGCGAGAGCACCTCTCTCCCGCAAGAACCCCGCTCTCGCGCCCCCGCCATCTGGGTAAGGATTCCGTCAACGCCGCCCCCCTCCTCGTCAGGGCACCGTCAACGAACGGCACAACCCCTCCTCCCAGGGGTTTCTCTGGATCTGTCCGTTCGATTCGACACCGTCCAGGAGCATCCGATGGCCGACGTGGCCTTCGTCGTCACCACACTCGCGGTCTTCGCGCTGGTGGCGCTCATCGCCCGAGGGGTGGCCCGGCTGTGACACCCCTTGTGTCAACCTCAAGCCGCTTTGATGAGAGTGGGATCGTCTGTGGAGCGTTGGGCCGCGCCGTGTCGGGCGGGGTTGTAGGGCTTGCTGTCGAGCCAGCAGCGGTAGATCACTCGGACCCAGGCGCGGGCCAGGACGCGAACGGCGTGGGGGTGGTCCATGCCGCGTTCGCGGGCGTGCTGGTAGACGTTGGCGGCCCATGGGCTGGCGTGTCGGCTGTTGTCGGCGAAGCTGACCAGTGCTTGTCGGAAGCGTTTGTTGCAGGCCCAGCGGTAGGCGACGGTGGAGTGCTTGCCGGATGCCTTGGTCACGGGGACGACACCGGCCAGGGCTGCCACGGCGTCCGGGTCGGCGAATGCCTGGCGGCTGTCGCCCCACTCGGCGAGGATCTGCGCGGCGTTGACGCGGCCGGCCCTGGGCAGCGAGGTGAAGATGTGCCCGTCGGGGTGGCTCTCCACGTGATGGGCGACCCGGCGGTCCAGGTCCTTCTTCGCGGTGCCGAGGGCTCGCAGCACGCTGGTCAGCGCCAGGACAGCGTCGCCTCCGGCCTCGGTCCGGGCAGGGGCGGTGACGCCAGCCGGCGCGCCGCGCAGGCGCGCCAGGAGCTGGGCCGGGCTGCGGTGGCCGCTGCAGCCGTGCCGGACGCAGAAGGCCGCCATGCGCTTCTCGCCCAGGCGGGCGGCCGAGGCCGGGGTGGGGTAGCGGGCCAGGAAGTCCAGTGCGATCGGCGATTCGACGTCCTTGAAGATGTGCTTGGCTCCGGGCCAGAAGGCGTCCAGCAGGGCGGAGAGCATGTTGGTGGCCATCACCCGCAGGTGCACGATGTCCTCCCGGGTGCGGACCACGGTGCGCAGCGCGCGGGTGTGGTCGGAGAACGGACGGGTGGCGTCCAGCCGTCCGCGCCGAAGCCGCAGGTACTCGGCGATCACCCGGGCGTCGCCGGCGTCGCTCTTGGCGCCGGAGAGGACCTCGGCGTCCCGCCATGCCTTGATGGCGCCCGGCTTCACCGGCACGACCGGGTGTCCGGCCTCCAGCAGGGCGTCGACCAGCCGGCCGTCCGGCCGCTCGATCGCGACGGGAACCAGCTCGGCCTCACCGAGCTTGCCCAAGCGCCGGGCGAGGTCGGCGAACCCAGCGGCGGTGTGGCGGATGGTGAACCGGGTGTGCACCCGCCCGGACTCCTCCAGGACGCACACGGCGTGCTCGGTCGATCCCCAGTCCACGCCGACGTAGTAGGCGGCTTCCGGCAGCGACACACTTCTCCCCTTTGCGCACGGCAACGACTACCCGGTGACGGAGCTGGTCCCCGGGTGGTCATTAACTGGCGCTCTGCGGCGCGTCCCCTTGTTGCCGGTCGGCAGCTCCAGGAGAGCCGGGGGCGGCAGTGTCACAGGGGCCCTCACGGAGCGACCGCCACAGGCCGTCACCCCGACTCTCACCGGACTTGCACGAACACCCTCGCAGGTGCCGCAGGAAGGAGCCTGCACTAATGACCGCCGACCACGTGGCCGGCCTCGTCGTGGCCGCCGCCCTGCTGGGCTACCTGATCCTCGCCCTCGTCTTCCCCGAGAGGTTCTGAGGACCCCCCATGAGCCCGATACTCGCGGACGTGCTCCAGGTGTCGGCGCTGGTCGCCGCCCTCGCGCTCGTCCACCGCCCCCTCGGGGACTACATGGCCGGGGTCTACGCCGGCAAGCAGCACAGCCGCGTCGAGCGCTGGATCTACCGCGCCATCGGCGCCGACCCCGACGCCGAGATGCGCTGGCCCGCGTACCTGCGCGCCGTGCTCGGGTTCTCCCTGGCCGGCGTGCTCTTCCTCTACCTGCTCCAGCGGGTCCAGGACACGCTGCCGCTCTCCCTCGGCTTCGCCGCGATCAGCCCCGACCAGGCGTTCAACACCGCCGCCTCGTTCGTCTCCAACACCAACTGGCAGTCGTACTCGGGCGAGTCGGCCATGAGCCACCTCACCCAGACCGGCGGCCTGGCCGTGCAGAACTTCGTCTCCGCCGCCACCGGCATGGCCGTCGCGGTGGCGCTCATCCGCGGCTTCGCCCGCTCCCGCACCGGCGAGCTGGGCAACTTCTGGGCCGACCTGGTCCGCGGCACGATACGCATCCTGCTGCCGGTCGCTGCCGTGGCGGCCGTGCTGCTGGTCGCGTGCGGCGCGATCCAGAACTTCTCCGACGCGCAGTCCGTGACGACCGTGACCGGGCAGACGCAGCACCTCACCGGCGGCGCCGTCGCCTCCCAGGAGGCCATCAAGGACCTGGGCACCAACGGCGGCGGCTTCTACAACGCCAACTCCTCCCACCCCTTCGAGAACCCGAACGGCATCTCCAACCTCCTGGAGATATTCCTCCTGCTCGTCATCCCGTTCGCCATGCCGCGGACCTTCGGCAGGATGGTCGGCAGCGTCCGGCAGGGCTACGCCGTCGTCGCCGCCATGGCCGGCATCTGGCTGGCCGGCGTCATCGCCGTGACCTGGCTGGAGGCCGCGCACCCGGGCACCGCCGCGCAGTTGGCGGGCGGCGCGATGGAGGGCAAGGAGCAGCGGTTCGGCGAGGGCGCCTCGTCGCTGTTCTCGGTGTCGACGACGATGACGTCGACCGGCTCGGTCAACTCCTTCCACGACTCCTTCGGCGGCCTGTCGGGCGGCGTGCTGCTGTTCGGCATGATGATCGGCGAGATCGCGCCCGGCGGGGTCGGCTCCGGGCTGTACGGAATGCTGGTCATGGCGGTCGTCGCGGTGTTCCTCGCGGGGCTGATGGTGGGCCGTACGCCCGAGTACCTGGGCAAGAAGCTCGGCCCCCGCGAGATCAAGCTCGCGGCCTGCTACATCCTCGTCACCCCCGCGCTGGTGCTGACCGGCACGGCGCTGGCGATGGGCACGGGCAACGGCGAGTCCTCGATGACGAACACCGGCCCGCACGGCTTCTCCGAGGTCCTCTACGCCTACACCTCCGCCTCCAACAACAACGGCAGCGCCTTCGCGGGCTTCGCGGCGAACACCGAGTACCACAACACCGCGCTCGGCCTGTGCATGCTGCTCGGCCGGTTCCTGCCGATGGTGTTCGTGCTGGCGCTGGCCGGCTCGCTCGCCGGGCAGCGGCCCGTGCCGGCGTCTGCGGGGACGCTGCGTACCGACAAACCGCTGTTCACCGGCGTGCTGGTGGCGTGCATCGCCATCGTCGCCGGGCTCACCTTCTTCCCGGCGCTCGCGTTGGGACCGCTCGCCGAAGGACTGGCAGCATGATCACCCAGACACAGACTGACACCCCCGTGGATCCCGTACGGCACGAACCCGGACCCCGCGTCGCCGGCGGCCTGTTCGACCCCGGGCAGTTGGCCCGTTCCGTACCGGACGCGCTGCGCAAGCTCGACCCGCGGGTGATGGCGAAGTCGCCGGTCATGTTCGTGGTCGAGATCGGCTCGGTGCTGACCACGGTCCTCGCGGTCACCGACCCCGGCGACTGGTTCGGCTGGGTCATCGCGGTCTGGCTCTGGCTGACGGTCCTCTTCGCCAACCTGGCGGAGGCAGTCGCCGAGGGCCGCGGCAAGGCGCAGGCCGACACCCTGCGCAAGGCGAAGACGGACACCGTCGCCCGCCGCCGCACCGCTGCCGGCTCGGAGGAACGGGTGCCCGGCACCGGCCTGCGCGTCGGCGACCACGTCGTCTGCAAGGCGGGGGACGTCATCCCCGGCGACGGCGATGTCGTCGAGGGCGTCGCGTCCGTGGACGAGTCCGCGATCACCGGCGAATCGGCCCCCGTCATCCGGGAGTCGGGCGGCGACCGCTGCGCGGTCACCGGCGGCACCAAGGTGCTCTCCGACCGCATCGTCGTACGCATCACCGCCAAGCCCGGCGAAACGTTCATCGACCGCATGATCGCCCTCGTCGAAGGCGCAGCCCGGCAGAAGACACCGAACGAGATCGCGCTGAACATCCTGCTCGCCTCGCTCACCATCGTCTTCCTCCTGGCGGTCGTCACACTCCAGCCGTTCGCGATCTACGCGGGCGCGGAGCAGTCCCTCGTCGTCCTCGCCGCGCTGCTCGTCTGCCTGATCCCGACGACGATCGGGGCGCTGCTGTCGGCGATCGGCATCGCGGGCATGGACCGGCTCGTACAACGCAACGTCCTCGCGATGTCCGGCCGCGCCGTAGAAGCCGCGGGCGACGTCAACACCCTCCTCCTCGACAAAACCGGCACCATCACCCTCGGCAACCGCCAGGCAGCCGAGTTCTGGCCGGTCGGCACGGTGGAGGTCGCCGACCTGGCCGACGCCGCCCAACTGTCCTCTCTCGCCGACGAAACACCCGAGGGCCGCTCGATCGTCGTCCTCGCCAAGGAGAAGTACCGCCTGCGCGAACGCCCGCAGGGCGAACTGGCACACGCGGAATGGGTGCCCTTCACCGCCCAGACCCGCATGTCGGGCGTGGACGTGGACGGCAGGCAGATCCGCAAGGGCGCGGCCGGCGCGGTGGCGGAGTGGGTCCGGGAACACGGCGGCGAAGTGGACGCCGAAGTACAGGAAGTGGTCGACGCGATAGCCGAGTCCGGCGGCACGCCGCTGGTAGTAGCGGTGGCCGACGACCGCGGGACGCGGGTCCTCGGCATCATCCACCTCAAGGACGTAGTCAAAGAAGGCATGCGCGAACGCTTCGACGAACTGCGCCGCATGGGCATCAGAACCGTCATGATCACCGGCGACAACGCCAAGACCGCGGCGGCCATCGCCGCCGAAGCAGGCGTCGACGACTTCCTCGCCGAAGCCACCCCCGAAGACAAAATGGCCCTCATCAAACGCGAACAGGCAGGGGGCAAGCTCGTCGCCATGACCGGCGACGGTACCAACGACGCCCCCGCCCTCGCCCAGGCCGACGTCGGCGTCGCCATGAACACCGGCACCTCCGCCGCCAAAGAAGCCGGCAACATGGTCGACCTCGACTCCAACCCCACCAAACTCATCGAGATCGTCGAGATCGGCAAGCAGCTCCTCATCACCCGCGGCGCCCTGACCACCTTCTCCATCGCCAACGACGTCGCCAAATACTTCGCGATCATCCCCGCGATGTTCGCCACCGCCTACCCGAGCCTGGACAAGCTCAACGTCATGCAGTTGTCCTCACCGGAGTCGGCGATCCTCTCCGCCGTCGTCTTCAACGCGCTGATCATCGTCGCGCTGGTGCCGCTGGCCCTGCGGGGCGTGCGGTACCGCCCGGTCAGCGCCGACCGGATGCTCCGGCGCAACATCGGGGTCTACGGCCTCGGCGGTCTGGTGGCCCCGTTCCTCGGCATCAAGCTGATCGACCTCGTCGTCTCGCTCATCCCCGGAATCGGCTGACGGAGGCCGACCACATGAACACTTCCGCACGCACCACCGCCCGGCTGCTCTTCAGCGCGCTGCGCGCGCTGCTGGTCCTCACCGTGGTCACCGGCGTGATCTACCCGCTGGTGGTCACGGGCGTAGCGCAGGGCGTTTTCGCCGACAAGGCGAACGGCTCAAAGATCGAATACGAAGGCCGGGAGGCAGGCTCGAAGCTGATCGGCCAGACCTGGAACCTCAAGGGCACGGACAAACCCGACCCCCGCTGGTTCCAGCCCCGCCCCTCCAACAGCGCCTACGACCCCCTGACCACCGGCTCCTCCCAACTCGGCGCCTCCGACGCCACCCTGGTGAAGTCGGTACGGGAAGCCCGCAAGCAGGTCGCCGCGTTCAACGACGTGCCGGTAGCGGACGTCCCGAAGGACGCGGTCACGGGCTCGGCCTCGGCGATCGACCCGCACATCTCCCCGGCGTACGCGGAGATCCAGATCGCCCGGGTAGCGAAGGAGAACGGCCTGGGCAAAGCCCAGGTGGAGAAGCTGGTAGAGGAGCACAAGGAGGGCCGCGACCTGGGCATCCTGGGCAACGAAAAGATCAACGTCCTGGAACTGAACCTAGCCCTGACCCACCTCACAACCCACTGACCCCGCGGCACCCCCGGCGCGGGACGGCGACCCCGTCCCCCGCCGGGGCCGGAGGCCACCCCGATCGGTAGGGCTGCCTACTTGTTTGGGATCCCGGCGGTCTGAACTCGGCCCGGCACCATGAGTGCGTGCGTGAGCAGGATGGGGATGCGGCGGTGCGGCGGGTGCACCCGAAGCTGATGCTCTGGGCTGGGGCGTTCGGGGCACTGGCCGTGCTGGGGGTGCTGGGCGCCTGGCTGGCTTGGCTGGTCGACCGGTCCGGCGAAAGGGCTGCGCACGCCGGTGTGGCGACAGCTCTGCTTGTCGTGATCTGCCTGCTCGGGAGGTTGCTGCTGTTCCGGCCACGGGTGGAGCTCAGCGACGAGACCGTGGTGATCGTCAATCCGCTGGCCACGTACCAGGTGCGCCGGGAGGACATCGTCGCGGTGACTGACGGTATGTACGGGGTGGTCTTCCACCGCAGGGACGGCTTCAAGACCCAGGCGGTTGCGTTGGGCGACGCATCCGCTGGCATCAGAGACGAGCGGCTGGCCGAGGCCCGACGCCTGCTTGGGCTGTGACAGTGGTCTTGCAGACCGGGCTGCTCATCGAGCCGGAGGCTTCGTCGACCAGCGGGCCCGGGCGCATCCCCGCTCCTCGGCAAGCTCGGCCAGGCGACCCCGGACGTGCATGCCACGTCACGGAGTCCGACGTCGAGCAGCCCGCCGCCCGACGGTCGCGGCGCGGTGGTACCGGTACGGCCCCGATGTCGTGGGCTACGCGAGGAAGTCGGCGACGGGGCGGGTTTGCCGGTCTGAGCTTGAATTCTCACCTCCGCCTCCCGTAACGCGCAGAAGTCTTCGGCAACCAGGCCGGGGGTGTCAGTGCTGGATCACGCTGAACCCGGTGACCGCCGACGGCCTCGAAGTGGACGTCGTAGGGACAAACTCTGGGTAACCCTCAAGCCAAACACGGGCAAATCACCCATGTAACCCGACTTTCGCCTCCTGACACGCCCCCAAGCCCCCCGACCGAGGCGGCGGCATCCCGGGCGGCGCGGGCCTTCTCTGCGGCCATCCTGTAGATGTTGCCGAGGATGTCGGGGGCCTGATCGAACTCCTCGTCGCTCAGGTCGACGCCGATCAGCCGGCGCGCGACCTCGCGGTCGGCAGCCAGGCGCTCGGCCCGCTGGGCCGCGGTCGGCTGCTCCGCGGCGAGGGCTTCGACCAACTGGCCCAGGCTCATCCCCCGCTCCTTGGCACGCTCGGCCAGATGATCCCTGACCTCACGGGAGACCTGAATCGTCGTCGTAGCCATAGCCTCACTACAGACCGACCGTGGAAGCCTGGACGACCGAACCTGGACCGCCTCACAGACCGCTGCCCGCAAAGGGGCCCAGGCCCCCAACCCCGCCCGCCCGGGGCAGCCTCTTCACCATCACCGTGTACCGAGGCCAGTCGTCGTCCGACGTGAACTCGTCGGACTTCTCGTAGCCCCAGCTCTCGTACAGGCAGACGACCTTGGCGTGGGCGGCCTCCACCTGGAGGGACACCAGGTCCGCCGCCACGGGAGCGATCAAAGCGTCGTGGATCTTCTTGGCGCGACCAGTACCGCGCCACTCGGGCAGCACCATCAGCTCCGAGAGAGCGAACACGGACCCGCGGAGGTCAGACCGCCGCTCGCTCCCCTTCCACCACCCACCCGGCGCGAGCATCGACCCGTATGCGTATCCCACCGGGCTTCCGTCCTCCCACCCGGACACGCACCGCCAGTTCTTCCGGGAGGACCACAGGTCCAGGAAGTACGTGAAGCGTTCGCGGGAGTGGAAGGGGTCGGGGTTGTCCGCGTATACCTCGTCATGGATGTCGAGCAGCAGGGACCGCACGTCGGCGGCGTCGGTGTGGCCGTGCCGTTTCAGTTCCACCGGCTGGACACCTCGATCCGCTCAAGGTGACACGCACCTCGTGTCGTTCAGTCGGTCAAGCCAGCCCGGTGGGCCATCGTGAGCAGGTCGGGCCGGGACCGTTGGTGGAGTATGACCAGGACTCGCAGGACCTCCCGGCTCATCGGGTGGACCTGGGCCATCTGAGGAGCAAGGGTGAAGGCGAGCTTGAGGGCTTCCTCCGCGCCGACACGATCGTTGACAGCGAGACGGGCTCGGGCCACGTCGATGTAGAGACGGCTCATTCTGTTGGGCTTCAGCCCGTCCGGCGGGCGCTTGATGAGCTCTGGAGCCATCTCCGCGGCCTTGTGCGGCTTCTCCAGTTCTACGTGGGCGGCCAGTTCGTACAGCGCGGTGTTTCCGGGACCGAAGGTCAGATGGTGCCGTACCACGTCGTAGGGCATGTGCTCGGCCAGCGCACGGGCGCGCCGGATGTGGTCCTGCGTGGCGTTTGCGTCCTTGTGGCGGCTGGCGAGCACCACCCCGCGCAGATGGAGTGATCCGAGGATCACCGACCGGAGAGGGTCGTTCCTGGATGTCGACTCGTACTTGACGATGGCCCGCTCCACTATGGCGAGCCCGTCCTCGTACTGCCCGGCCGACTGGTAGCACCCGGCCTCGTTCCAGGACGCCGCCGCCTCCGCCCCCGGGTTCCAGGTCTGTGTGGACGCCCACTGCTGGCGGGACACGATCACGTCTGCCAGATCCGGCTGGGAGTAACGGTGGGCCACTGTGTACGCGGCCCCGTAGGTGTCCGCGACGTAGCCCCAGGCGACCGAGTCGCCACCGGCCGCCAAGGCGGTGGCCGTTGCCTGGCCTAGGAGCTTGGGGAGCCTGCGCAGGAGCCCTAAGTAGTCCGTATCCGCCCGGAGTTCCGAGACCCGCTCCAGTCCGGCTTCGAGGTCGCCGGGCTCCGGGACATCCTCCTTGGGGAGGGTGTGGCGCCGCACGGCTCCCCGGAGGTCGTCCAGCAGCTCTGCCTGCTCGGACGGATCCCTGAAGGGCTGCCCGTAGATCCTGGCGGGTGTCACCCGCAGACCTCGTGCGACCGCGGCGACCACGGGAGGGATAGCCGGCCGCACGCCCTTCTCGATCTTGCGCAGGTAACTGGAGGAGACGCCGGACAGGCGGGCGAGCTTCACCTGGCTCATCCCGCGGGCTTTGCGCAAGACCTCGATGTTCTCGCCTGCGGTAGGCGTCCTGCCGTCCATGGCGTCACTCTCCCACCCGCGAAGGGTCCGACCGCGACCCCCAGTGTGCACCCAATCGCGGTGTGTCAGTTCTGTGTCGACTGATCTTCGCACAGAGGAGTTATCTGGTTACCGCCCGCATTCACGTATGAGGGAGGCGGGCGTGACCAGGGACATCCGGAGCAGGGTGACACCACCGCTCAACACCACCCGGAACGAGGTTTGCACCATGACCACCTACGCGCGCGGGTTCACCCGGAGTGCCGTCTCGGTCGGCAAAGCGCGCGACTTCGTCGCGGCTCTGGTAGGCCCAGTCGCCCGCGCCGACGACATCCGCGTGTGCGTGTCCGAACTCGCCACGAACGCCCTGGTGCACGGCACCCCACGCGGTCGCGAGTTCCGGGTCCAGGTCACCGTCGAAGACGGCACCGTGCGTATCGAAGTGCACGATGCCAGCGACACACGCCCGCACATGTGCGCCCCCGCGGATATCGCCGACCGCGGTCGCGGCCTGCGGTTGGTCGACGCACTCGCCGACGACTGGGGCGCCTCGGACCGTACCGGCATCGGCAAAGTCGTCTGGGCGGCGTTCAAGGTCCCCTGCAACGCGCCCGGATCCGCGGGCGACGGGCATCCGGTGGGCGGACGGCCCTCAGGGGCGCGGGAGGGGCGCGGGGCTGACAGCGCGTGCTGAGAGTCAGCCGAGGACCTCGGCCTCCTTCGTCATCGGTCCTCCCGCGTCACCCGTGTTGAGCGTTCCCGCCGGTTCGCACAACAGGATCGCGGTCTCCTCGTCCGCCACGGGGCAGTGCTCGACCCCGCGGGGAACCACGAACAGCTCACCAGGCTCCAGCACCACATCGGCATCCCTGAGCTGGATGGTGAGCCGCCCGCTGATGACCAGGAACAGCTCGTCGGTGTCCTCGTGGGTGTGCCAGACGAACTCCCCCTTCAGCTTGGCCAGCTTGACCTCGTAGTCGTTCAGCACAGCCACCTGCTTCTGCGACCACAGCTCGCTGAACTGCGACAGCTTTTCGGCGAGGTTGACAGGAGCAGGGACAACAGACTCGGACATTCGACATCCTTCCCTCAGGGCGGGCAGCCGGGAGCGGCCTCTCAGGCCCCGGCCGACGTGACGAGCCTGCCGCGCGGAGATTCCGCCGGTCTTGTACGTTGCTGGCATGGCCCCGGACCGACCCCGCACCTCCGTCAGCGCGTGGAGACCGCCGGTCCCGGGGATCGCCGAGGTCTTCCACGCGCACTTCACCGACCACGCGTACCCGGCCCACACCCACGACACGTGGGACCTGATGATCCTCGACGACGGCTCGGTCGACTTCGCACTCGACCGCCGCCGCCACGGAGCGACCGGCACCGTCAGCGTCCTGCTCCTGCCTCCCGGCGTCCCCCATGACGGCCGGACCGTCACGGCGGGAGGTTTCCGCAAGCGCAACCTCTATCTCGACGACACCGTGCTCCCCCGGCGTCTGGCCGGCCGTGCGGTGGATGCTCCCGTCTTCAGCGACGGGCTGCTGCGCCAGCGGATCCATCAACTGCACGCCGCTCTTGTCCACGCCGGCGAGGGGTTCGAAGCCGAGTCCCGCCTCGCGTTCATCCGTGAACGGCTCCGCTTCCACCTCGACGCGCTCCAGCCCCGCGCACCGGGGCGGGAGACAAGCCGGCTCGCCGCCGGGCTGCGGGAACTACTGGACTCACGGGTCCGCGCCGGGGTATCCCTGCGCGAGGCCGCCGCCGTGCTGCACGCCCACCCCACCCACCTGATCCGCTGCTTCAAGCAGACGTACGGCCTGCCGCCGCACACCTACCTCACCGGCAAGCGCATCGATCAGGCGCGTCGGCTCCTCCTCGACGGCCACCGGCCGGCCGAGGTCGCCGCCACCGTGGGATTCCACGACCAAGCCCACCTGCACCGCCACTTCACGCGCCACGTGGGCACCACACCCGGGCGTTACGCCGATAGCGTGGAGCGGGGACCCGAGTGACGAGGAGGGCGCGTGCGGTTCGCGCTGGAGGCACTGTTCGCAGACGTGCCCGCGGAGCAGGTCGAGGAGGCCCGTAGCTTCTACGCGTCGAGGGTGGCGGGCCGTGGCCCCGGCTCACTGGAGGAGCTGAGGGAGGTCAGGGCGAGGATGGCTGCTCCGCAGGCCGCCGATCCGCCCGCCGCCGAAGTGACGGTCAAAGCCGCGGAAGCGCCCGTCCCTGTCCGGGTCTTCACCCCTGTCGACGGTCCGCCGCGAGGCGTCTACCTGGACATCCACGGCGGCGGCTTCTACATGGACTCCGCGGCGCGAGGAGACAGACGCAACCGCGCGCTCGCCGACGCCCTGCACCTCGCCGTCGTCAGCGTCGACTACCGGCTGGCCCCTGAGCACCCCTGGCCGGCGGCACCCGACGACTGTGAAGCGGCGGCGCTCTGGCTCGTCGAAGAAGCCGAAGCCCGCTTCGGTACGTCCCGGCTTGCGATCGGCGGGAGTTCCGCGGGCGCCACACTCGCCCTGGCGACCCTGCTCCGGCTGCGTGACAAAGGTGCCGTCGGCCGATTCACCGGCGCTGCGCTCCAGTTCGGCACCTACGACCTGAGCGCACGTACCCCGGCCGGCCGCCGCATCGCGGACGAGTACTTCATCCAGGCGTACGCCGGCCACGTGGAAGACCGCACTGATCCCGGCATCTCCCCCCTCTACGGCGTCCTTCGCGGGCTTCCCCCGACGCTGCTGGTCGTCGGAAGCGCAGACGTGCTGCTGGAGGACAACCTGGCGCTGGCAGGCCGGTTGTCAGCGGCCGGCAATGACGTCGAGCTGCGGGTCTACCCGGAGTCACCCCACGGCTTCACGGGCCATCCCACGGCGATGGCGAGGACGGCACTCAGCGACGTCGAGTCCTGGCTGCGCGACCGGATGACGCAATCGTAGGAACCGGGGTACCCGTGGCCTGCGACCGCGCGCAGCTCGCCGGTGGCGATGTGGCCTCCCCGGCTCACGCCCCCTGCGACTCCACGGACCCGAGCCGAATGCGACACGGACCGAGCGCGCGGTCTCCAGCCGCTCCTTCATCCGCTGGACGCGCACGGCCGCGTGCGCGCGCTTCACCCCGAGCGCGTCGGCGAGGTCGCGGCGGCTCAGCTCGCCGGCGACCTCCAGCCACCACAGGGAGAGCAGTTGCCGGTCCTCGTCGTCCAGCCAGCGCGTCGCCTCGGCGACCTCGCGCCGCTGCCCCTGGAGCTGCAGCCGGAGCACGGTGAGTTCGGCGAAGTCGGCGGCCTCGGCCGGGGGGTCGGCGGCGGGGCCGACAGGACCGGCAGGGCCGGCAGGACGGGTGACGGTGGCGGCCTGCGGTGGGCGGCGGCACGCCACTCGCGCCCCTCCACCGTCACCGCCGGGAACGCCCGGCCGCCTCGGCCACCCCGGTCACCCAGGCCACCCCGGTCACCCCGGTCACCCCGGCCGCCCCTGCCATCCCGGTCACCGCCCGCACCAGGGCGCCTACTTGGCGTAGAGCAGGGTGCCGAAGCCGAGCTGGTCGTAGCCGCCGCTGTTCGGGCCGTAGTCCCCGCCGCCGCCCTCGGGGCGGAAGCTCTCGGCGATGGCGGTGATGTACGGCACGGACAGGCCCCGGCGGCGCGCGTAGTGGTAGTGGAGCATGTCCCACACCGGGCGGACCTGGCCGCGGCTGGCCGCCGAGATCTCGGTGTGGGTCCGGGGGGCGCAGTTCTGCCCGGTGCCCCAGTGGTACTCCGTGAACGGCACGTCCTCGCCGAGGTTGTACTTGGCCACGTACTGGGCGGCCTTCATGAACCGGTTGCCGTCGTGGCCGTAGAGGTCGGTGCCCTGGCTCCAGGCCATCTCGCAGATCGCGCCCATCTGGCCCATGCCCATGACGGTGTGACCCTGGTCCCGGCCGGACTCCTGCCACTGCGCGAGCCCTTCGTCGTCGTAGACGAACGGGATGGCGTGGGGGAAGGAGCCGTTGCCCTCGCCGGTCTTCATGTATTCCACGGCCCGGTCGAAGAGGGCCTGGTCGTCGCAGAAGACGCCGATGGCCATGACCGAGGCGACGGTGCACAAGTCCCAGTTCGCCCAGTAGTTGGTGATGCAGGCGTCGTTGTGGTTGACCAGGAACCGGTCGTTGAGGGGGTAGAAGACGTCCCGCAGCATCTGCTGGCTGCGTGCCAGGTCGAAGCCTTCGTAGTCGCGCATCAGCTCGGCGGCGTTGGCGAACTGCCAGCCGTAGATGCCGGCGGCGAGGAAGCGGTCGGCGTTGCCGGTGACCGTCTTCAGCGTGCCGGACCAGGCGTTGAGGATGTCGCGTGCGGTGTCGCCGTGCTCGGCGGTGCCGCCGATGTGCCAGCGCAGGGCGTTCTGGTACGCGGCGTGGATGTCGTTGTAGAGGAGGGTGTAGTTCTGGCCGTCGCCGCCGCGGATGACGGTCTCCTGCGGGCGGGGCGCCCAGCCGCTCTGCGCATGGGGGTTGGCGGTCAGCCGCTGCCAGCCGGACAGCCAGGGGTCGTCGCCCGCGGCCACCCGGACCTTGGCCCGGTTCAGCTCGCCGTAGGCGTGCAGCAGGCCGGGGTGGGTGAACGCGGCGGCCCCGGCCGGCGTCCCGGGCGCGGCGCCGGCGGGGTCGCCGCCCACGGCGGCGATCACGCCGCCGCCCACGGCCCCGGCCGCGGTCAGACCTCCGGCCCACTGCAGCACGCTGCGGCGGCTCAGGCGGTGTGCGTTGTGGTGACCCATGGACGGCTCCTTCGTGTGGGGGACCGGGTGCGCCGCACGGTGCGGTGCACCCTTCTCAGGGGACGGTGCCGGAGGTCCCGCGATAACGGTTTTTCGTCGCGTGTTGTCAGTGGTGATCTCCACATGGACGAACGAAATACCGAACAAAGTTCGGTTAGCCGGTCAGACCGTAGGATCCAGCCCTCGGCGGCGTCAATGCCTGCGGCAGGGGCGGCAATGGCCGCCCGCCCGCACGCCGCCGCCCGCACCGGGCCACCGGCCGCCAAGTGGCCGTTCTCCGCCCCGCCGCCCGCGTCGTAGCGTCGGCGGCACGGGCGCCGGTCGCGGCGTGCCGGGGAGGGGAGCACGCCATGGCCGTGATCGCGCATCTCAGCGACATCCACATCGACGACGAGCGGAGCGTCCGCCGGGCCCGCGCGGTGGTCGGGTATCTGGAGGATCTGCCGTACGACCTGGACCTCGTCCTCGTCACCGGCGACATCGCCGACCACGGGACGGCCGAGGAGTACGAGACCGCGCGCGGGCTGCTCGCGTCCCGGCATCCGGTGCTGGTCTGCCCCGGCAACCACGACGACCGGGCCGCGTTCCGGCGGGGGCTGCTCGGGGAGCCGGTCAGCGGGGAGCCGGTCAGCGGGGGGACGGCCGGCGGGGAGCCGGGCGGCGGGGAGCCGGTGGACCAGGTGCATCGCGGGGCAGGGTTCACCGTCGTCGCGTGCGACTCGTCGGTGCCGGGGAAGCCGGAGGGGTGGCTGGCCGACGAGACGCTGGCGTGGCTGGAGGAGGAGGTGGCGCGGGCGCCGGAGGGGGACGCCGTGCTCGTCGCGTTCCACCATCCGCCGGTGCCGCTGCACGTCCCGTACGTCGACGAGATCCGGCAGTTCGACGCGGACCGGCTCGCGGAGCTGGCCGGGCGGCAGCCGCGGCTGACCGCCTTCCTCGCCGGGCACGCGCACACCGCCGCGGCCACCACCTTCGCCGGCCGCCCGCTGCTGGTCGCCCCCGGCGTCGTCAACACCGTCCGGCTGCCCTGGGAGCACCGCGCGCACCCGGACCACCACGTCCACCTCGACCAGCCCCCGGCCGTCGCCTTCCACGTCCTGGACGACGCCCACCGGCTGACCACCCACTATCGGACGGTGGCGGCCTAGGGGTCGACGCAGCTGAGCGCCGGCGGTTCGGACCAAGAAGCCATCCGCCCCTCGCCGAGGCGATCGAGACCGCGGTCGACCTCATGGGCTCTACCGCGAGTAGAGTAGGGTCATGGTTCACGACCCCGACACCAGCATCAAAGTCTCCCGGGCCGCGCGCGAGCGCCTGGGGATACTCGCCGCCGAGCACGGCACGACCATTCGGGCGCTGGTGGAGCGGTTGGCAACGGAGACTCCCACCCGCGCAGACCTCCGGGCCCGTGGCGAGCTGGCCCGGGAACTCCTGCGTGAGCACATGGGAGTCGAGGTCACCGCCGAAGACCAGGCCGCGGGCCGTGAGCTGCTCGACACCATTGCGCGCCGTATGCGCAGTGGACCGGGAGGGGCTGCCGCGTGACGCCGTTCCTCATGGACCACACGGTACTTCTCGCCCTGGGGGCCGGCCACCGGCAGTTGTCCGGGCTCGTCGTGGCGGCCGCCGAAGGGGAAGCGATCGGTCACGTCCCCGCGCTCTCCCTTGCCGCCGCCGAGAGCGGACGCAGAGGGTTAGGGGAGCACATCGCCTGCCTGCCCGGCCTCGATGTCGAACCACTCGACCTCGTCGCCGCGCTTGCCACCGGGGCGCTTATCGATGACGGCGTGGACTGGCGGATCACCCACGCCGTCCACCTTGCCCGGCCGTCGGCGGAGTGGCCGTCGGGGCGGGTCGTGCTCTCGCTCCTGCCGGAGCTGTACGCGGGGACGGGGGTCGAGCCGGTGAATCCAGGAAAGCCGTAGATCGACTAGCGTCAACCCCGGGTTGACGATACGTGAGTGTCAACCTACGGTTGTCAGCATGACGGAACCCACACGCTCGACGCATCCCGTACGCCTCGACGACCTCATCGAGGCCATCAAGAAGGTCCACCCCGACGTCCTCGACCAGCTCACCGGAGCCGTCGTCGCCGCCGACCACCTCGGCGACGTCGCCGACCACCTCATCGGCCACTTCGTCGACCAGGCCCGGCGCTCCGGCGCCTCCTGGACGGACATCGGCAAGAGCATGGGCGTCACCCGGCAGGCGGCGCAGAAGCGGTTCGTGACCAAGGGGTCGGACGAGGGCTTCACGCTCGACCCGAGCGAGGGCTTCGCCCGGTTCACGGGCCGCGCCAAGAACGTGGTGATGGCGTCCCAGAACGAGGCGCGCGCCGCCGGCAACACCGAGATCGGCCCCGCCCACCTCGTGCTCGGGCTGATCGCCGACCCCGCCGGGATCGGCGCCGCCTCGATCGTGGCGCAGCAGATCCTCCTCGACACCGTGCGGCAGGAGGCCACCGCGGCGCTGCCGCCGGCCGCGGAGGGCACGGTGCCGGAGCTGATCCCGTACAACGCGGAGGGGAAGAAGGCGCTGGAGCTGACCTTCCGCGAGGCGCTGCGGCTGGGGCACAACTACATCGGTACGGAGCACATCCTGCTGGCGCTGCTGGAGCAGGAGAACGGCGACGGCGTGCTGTCCCGGCTCGGCGTCGACCGCGCGGCGGCCGAGGCGCACATCGCCGCGGCGCTGGCGCCCCTGCAGCAGCAGGGGGGTGGCGGCGGGGCGTAGGGCCACCGGCGGCCGGTCCGGGGGCGGGAGCCCGGAGCCGCGTCAGACCTGCTCGAAGTGGAACGCCTTGATGAAGCAGTCCCGCGGCTGGCCGACGGCGAAGAGGACGCACTCCACCAGCGACTGCGCGGTGAGGGCGTCCTCCGCCCCCCGCGGTGTGGTCTCCCACTCCGCGGACAGCGGGTCCGGGTTGTCGAAGTCGGGCGGGTAGAGGGAGATCACCCGGACCCCCTCGGGCCGCAGGCGCTTGGAGAGGATCTCGGCGAACCCCGCCTGGGCGCTCTTGGCCGCGTAGAAGGCGTCGTGCGCCTCCGAGCGGTGGTGCCCGGCCGTGCCGCAGGCGGAGACCATGGTCACCACGTCCGGCTTGTCCGAGTTGAGCAGCAGGGGGAGGAAGTTCTTCACGGTCAGTACGGTGCCGGTGCCGCCGGACGCGAGGGTGTCGGCGATGTCGGCGTCGGAGGCGGACAGGAGGTCCGGGCCTTCGAGGTAGCGGGAGCCGTTGTTGATCAGCACGTCGACGCGGTCCGTGTGCCGGGCGACGCCGGCGGCGAAGTCGCGGATCGAGGCGGGGTCCGTCAGGTCGCAGGAGAAGGCGTGGACGCGCTGCTGTCCCCGGTCGCGGATCTCATCCCGTACCCGCTCGGCGGCGGCGAGGTTCCGGGCGGAGAGGAAGACCTCGGCGCCGAGGTCCGCGAGCCGGATCGCCAGGGTGCGGCCGAAGTCACGGCCTGCGGCCGTGACGACCACGCGGCGGTCGTCGAGTCTCATGTCATCGCTCCTGCGTACGGCGGTGGTGGCGGTCTCCGGCGGCGCGGAGCGGCCCTGCCGGGCCGTATGCCGATCTTCTCAACCGCTCGCCGAAGCGGATGCGGTGGTACGTCGTCGGTGCCGCACGGCTCCGCCCGTACGCCTCAGGCGGCGCCCCGCCGCCGTGCGGGGCCGGCGGCGGCGGGGGCGGTGGCCTGCGCCGCGCGCTCCGCCCCGGCGCCCGGCGCCGTCCGCGGCCCGGGGCCCCGCGGGGCCTGCGCCCCGACGGCAAGTGCCGTCCGCGGCCCGGCATCCGGTGCCGTCCCCCGCCCCGCGTCCGGCGCCGTCCCGAGCCCCCCGTCCGCCCCCGCCCGGCGCGCCCGGCGCGCCCCGCGCGCCGCGCTCACCCGCTCCGCCACCCACAGCACCACCGTCCCCGACGCCAGCACCGCCCCCAGCGCCGACACCGCCGGCCAGCCGCCCCGCGACCACACCACCGACGTCAGCGCCGAGCCCACCGCGCCGCCGGCGAAGAAGCTGGTCATGAACGCGGAGTTGATGCGGTTGCGGGCGTCCGGGCGGATCGCGTACACGACCGCCTGGTTGCTGTTGAGCACCGCCTGCTGCGCGATGTTGAGGCCGACGATGCCGACGACGAGCAGCGGCAGCGACTCGCCCCCCACGCCCAGCACCACCCACGAGGCCGTCAGCAGCACCACGCCGGCGCCCGTCACCGCCTGCACGTGGCCCCGGTCGTTCAGCCGCCCCGCGAACATCATCGTCACCACGCCCAGCGCCCCGACGAGCCCGAAGAGCCCGATCGCCGACTCCGACCAGCCGTACGGCGGCCGGGCCAGCAGGAACGTCAGCGCCGTCAACTGCACGCTGTACGAAGCCAGCGACAGCGCCGCTATCACCGAGCGCCGCCGCAGCACGGGCTCTTCGCGCAGCAGCGCGACGGTGGAGCGCAGCAGCGCCGGGTACGGCATGCCGGTGTCCGGGGCCGCGGGCAGGCGCGGCAGGTGGCGGTGGAGGAGGACGGCCATGCCCGCCATGAGCAGGGCGTTGACCCAGTAGATGGTGCGCCAGCCGCCGAGTTCAGACAGCGCCCCGGAGGCGGTACGGGCCAGCAGCCCGCCGAGCAGGATGCCGGACATCACGACGCCGACGACCCGCCCCCGCTCCTCCGGAGCGGCGAGCCCGGCCGCGTACGGCACGACGATCTGCGCGCCGACGGACGCCAGCGCGGTGAGCACCGTACCGGCGAGCAGCACGGGGCCGTTGGGCGCGGCGGCGGTGAGGGCGAGGAACGCGGCGGTGGCGACGAAGAGCGCGACGGACAGCTTCCGCCGGTCGGTCACGTCGCCGAGGGGGACGAGGAGGATGAGGCCCAGCGCGTAGCCCGTCTGCGCGGCGGTGACGACGAGCGCGGCCAGCGTGCTGCCGATGTGCAGGTCGCGGCCGATGAGGTCGAGGAGGGGCTGGGCGAAGTAGTTGCCCGCCACGGACAGGCCGGTGGCGGTCGCCATGAGGAGCAGCAGGCCGCGCCCGAGTGCGGCGGGCTGCTCGCGCGGGGATACCGAGTCCGTTGTCATGCTCTCAGACTGCGCCCACCAGCAGTGATGAGTCCAACACATAGTTGTCATCTGATCCATCACGCATCACGATGGATCGTATGGAGCTGCAACAACTGCGCTACGTCGTCGCCGTCGCGGACACCGGCGGGTTCACCCGGGCCGCCGAGCGCTGCCACGTCGTCCAGTCGGCGCTGAGCCACCAGATCGGCAAGCTGGAGCGGGAGCTGGGCGCCCGGCTCTTCGACCGTACGAGCCGGAAGGTGCGCCCCACCCGCGCCGGCGAGGCGTTCCTGCCCGCCGCGCGCGCCACCCTCGCGGCGGCGGAGCGGGCCCGCGCGGAGGTCGCGGCGGCGACGGGGGAGGTGCGCGGGCGGCTGGCGATCGGGGCGATCCCGACGGTGGCGGCGGTGAACCTGCCCGCGGCGCTGCGGGAGTTCCACGACACGTACCCGCAGGTGCGGATCAGCCTGGCGGTGGGGGCGAGCGAGCGCCTGGTGGGGGCGGTCGCGGAGGGGACGTACGACCTGGCGCTGCTCGGGGTGCCGGTGGGCTTTCGCGCGGAGCGGGTCCGCGAGCGCGTGCTCGTACGGGACCGGCACCTGGCCGTCGTGGCGCCGGACCACCCGCTGGCGGGTGCCGGGGAGACGGACCTGGCGCGGCTGGCGGAGGAGACGTTCGTCGACTTCGCGGCGGGCACGGCGGCGCGGGCGCAGTCGGAGGAGGCGTTCACGGCGGCGGGGCTGCGGCGGACGGTGGGCTTCGAGGTCTCGTCGATGGACTTCATGGCGGACCTGGTCCGCGCCGGCCTGGGCGTGGCGCTGCTCGCGAGCGGGTTCGCCCCCCGCCTGACGGGCCTGGCCACGGTCCGTGTGACGGACGGCCCGTCCCGCGAGGAGCGCCTCATCTGGCCCCGCACCCGCCCGTCCCCGGCGGCGGCGGCGTTCCTCCACAGCCTGGGGGTGGACCCGGACGAGGAGGAGCACCACCCGGCGGGGTGAACCGGCGCGCACGAGCGGACCCGGGCCTTGCCGGCCCGGGTCCGCTCACCCCCGGTTCCCCGTAGTCCGGGCGGTGGTGCTCAGTCGGTGGCGTACACGAACTCGCGGTCCTCCGCCGACTTCTGCTCCAGCTCCGACTCCGGCGCCTGGTGGCGCGGGCCGCGGATGCCCGTCACGGCGATGACGAGACCGAGCAGCGCCATGGCCGCGACCACGTACAGCGCCGGGTCGAAGCCGTTGAGCAGCGCCTGCGAGCCGGTGGCGCCCTCCGCGTTCGCGGTCAGCACCGCGGTCACGACGGCCAGCCCGATCGCCCCGCCCACCTGCAGCGAGGTGTTCAGCAGCCCGCCCGCGAGCCCCTGCTCGTGGTCCTCGATGCCCGCGGTGGCCTGGATGTTGAACGACGCGAACGCCAGCGTGAAGCCGATGCCCAGCAGCACCATGCTCGGCAGCGTGCCGACCGCGTACGGCGCGTCCCGGTCGATGGCGAGGAACAGCACGTACGCCAGCAGGTGCGCCACCACCCCGCCCGCGATGGTGCGCCCGGTGCCGAACCGCATGATCAGCGGGACCATCCGCGGCGAACCGAACGCGACGATCAGCGCCGCCGGCAGGAAGCCGAGCGCCGTCTCCATCGCCGACCAGCCCAGCACGGACTGCAGGTACTGCATCACCAGGAACTGGAAGCCCAGGTACCCGCCGAAGAACACGGCGGCACCGAGGTTGGCGCGGGCCAGCGGGCCGGAGCGCAGGATGCCCAGGCGGATCAGCGGGTGCTTGCTGCGCCCCTCGATGGCGAGGAACGCGGCCAGCAGCACCGCGGCGGCGACGAACTGCAGCAGCGTACGGGCCGCGCCCCAGCCCACCTCCGGCGCCTCGACGACGGTGTAGACGAGCAGCAGCATGGCGCCGACGCCGGTCACCGCGCCGGGGAGGTCGTAGCCGCCGTTACGCTCCTGCGGCCCCTCCTTCGGCAGCACGCGGAAGGCCGCGGCCAGCGCGATCAGCGCGACGGGGAACGGCAGGAAGAAGGTCCAGCGCCAGCCGACCTCGGTGAGCAGGCCGGAGAAGACGAGCCCGGCGCTGTAGCCGCTGGCGCCGAAGACGGCGAAGATCCCGAGCGCCTTGTTGCGGGCGGGGCCCTCGTGGAAGGTCGTGGTGATGATGGAGAGCGCCGCGGGTGCGGTGAACGCGGCGGAGGCGCCCTTCAGCAGCCGGGTCGCGATCAGCAGCCCCCCGTCGTCGACCAGCCCGCCGAGCAGCGAGGTGACGGCGAACACCGCGACGGCGATGAGGAACACCCGCCGCCGGCCGAGGAGGTCGGCGGTGCGCCCGCCGAGGAGGAGCAGTCCGCCGTAGGTGAGGACGTACCCGCTGACGACCCATTGCAGGGTGCTGGTGGACAGTCCGAGGTCGGCCTGGATGGAGGGGAGGGCGACCCCCACCATCGACACGTCGAGAGCGTCGAGGCCGACCACGAGGGAGACGGTCAGCAGGATGCCCCAGAGGCGGGCGTCCCACTTGGTCGAGGTCGTGGACAGGTGTGGTGGTGCGGAAGTGCTCATGACGGACGAGACTACATGCGCAAGCATCTAATGCCAAAGCATTTAATGGAGTCGCATTAAATTCACGCGCATGTTACTTTGGGTCGCGTGAGCGTGAGCGACGTCGGCGCGGAGCGCGCCCTGGTGGACCGCTGGCACGGCCTCCTGGCCTGTCACGCGGCGGTGTGGGGCGCGCTGGAGCGCGAGTTGCAGAGCAGGCACGGCATCGGCGTCAGCGAGTTCGAGGCCCTGGAGGGCCTGGCCACCTGCGACCACGACAAGTGCCGCGCGGCGGAGCTGGCCGAGGCGGCGCACCTGAGCCAGAGCGCGACGTCGCGGCTGACGGCCCGGCTGGAGCGCGCGGGGCTGGTGTATCGGGCGATGTGCGACGTGGACCGGCGGGGCATCTTCGTGCTGCTGACGGAGAAGGGCCGGCAGTTGTACGAGGACGCCAGGCCGACGCACCGCGAGGTGCTGGCGGAAGAGCTGCCCGGTACGGAGCCGGCGGCCGACGTGCAGTTGGACTGACGCCTCCCCCTTGGCGACCGTACGCCTCCCTGGGACCGAACGTCAGGTGTCGATGAGGCCGTCGCGGGCCGTCTGCAGCCCCGCCTGGAAGCGGGTACGGGCGCCGAGGCGCTGCATCAGCGCGCTGACCCGGCGGTTGAGGGTACGGGCGCTCACCCCGAGGCGCCGCGCCACGGCCTCGTCCTTCAGCCCGGCGGCGAGCAGCGTGACCAGTTGCCGGTCGGACTCGGCGGCTGCGGCGGCCGGTTCGCCCGCCGGGCCCCCGGCGGCGCCCGCGGCCGGCAGCGGTCCCGGCAGGGGCACGGCCGCGGCCCACAGCAGCTCGAAGAGCTGCACCAGGGCGTCCAGCAGGGCCCCTTCGTGGATGACGAACGCGCTGTCCACCATCTCGTGGGCCTCCCTGCTGAACGGCAGGATGGCCGTCGAGGCGTCGGCGACGGCGAGCTTGAGCGGCACGTCCGTATGGACCCGGGCCTGCTCGCCGGCCGCGACGACCGCCTCGAAGATGTCGAACGCGCCCGGCACCTCCAGCGCCTCCGGCGCGTACAGCCCGCGCACCCGCACGCCGCGCGCCAGGATCTCCAGCTCCGCCCGGTTCGGCTCGGCGGGCTCCTGCGCGTAGGGCGGCCGGTCCAGGACCAGCAACTCGCGCCGCACCGACCGCTGGAGCCGGTCGAAGCGCGCCGCGACGGAACCGCGGCCGAAGAGGATCTCCACCTGGTCCTCGGGGCGGTGCCGGCGGTCCACCGGCAGGTCGGCGAGGAGCGCGGCGGCGGCGGTCCTGGCCACGGCGACCTGGTCCTGCCAGCGCACCGTGAGCTGCTCGACGGCCGCGTCCGGCCGGGTCGCGACGAGCCGGACCGGGGCGCCGGGCAGCAGCGTCAGCAGGCCCAGCTCCGTGAGCCGCTCGACCGCCGGGGCGGTCTCGGCCTCCGTACGCCCCGCCACGGCGCCCAGTTCCGCGATGTCGAGGGGCGGGTGGCGGAGCAGCAGCCGGTAGAGGGCCTCGTCGGACGCGAGGACGCCGAACGGTTCGAACATGGCCTGAACTCCCCAGGGGCGTATCGGAATTATCCCGCCTGATGGGGGCAGAGCGAGCGGCGCATGGGCGCCATGGCGTCCGTTCGCCAGCCAAAGGACGTGGACATCCTGACGATCACGGTACTTCCTGGTGAGGACAACGTCATCGAGGAGGAGGGTCCCGGTGAAACCCCTGCACCGTGCGATTACCACCGTGACGGCCGGCGCAGCGCTCGTCGCGAGCCTGTTCACGGCCGCCGCTCCCGCCCACGCCACCACGTCCGGCAAGCAGTGGGACGGGCCGGAGTGCGAGCAGGTCGTCAGCGACGGCTCGCTCTCCTACACCCGGGACGGCGGCGCCACCTTCGCCCCGACCACCACCGCCGAGCGCCCCCCGTACTACCAGTTGGTGACCGGCCTGGAGACCCTCGCCACCCCGAACCGGCTGCTGGCCACCGACATCAACGGCCAGGTGACCCGCTCGACCGACTCCGGCTGCACCTGGAGCACCGTCGCCAAGCTCGGCAACGGCCACTGGTTCGTCTCCCCGGCGCGCGACGGCAGCGCCTACGTGTGGGAGCTGCGCGGCGACCGGGTCTACCGGGTCGACGGCGGCAGGATCGCCGAGATGCCGGCCTTCGACGGGGAGGCGCTGGGCGGGCTCTACGGGCTCAGCGCCGACCCGCGGCGCGCCAGCCGCCTGCGGGCCGTCACCGACGAGGGCCGGGTGCTGGAGTCCGTCAACGGCGGGCGCAGCTTCGCCGCCGTCGGCACCCCCGTCCCGCTGGCCGAAGTCGGGCCGCACACCATGTTCTACGACGCGAAGATCTCCACCGCGGACTTCGACCGCATCGTCGTCGGGGTGAGCGACGCCGGCGGCTTCACCAGCGACGACGGCGGGCGCACCTGGCAGCGCTCCCAGCTCGGCGCCGCGGGCGACGACGTCAACGGCTTCTCCGTGGCGATCTCGCCCGTCGACCCGCGCGTGGTCTACGCGAAGGCGCTGAACGTCACCGAGCTGGACGCCGGCGAACACGGCCGGCACCTCTACCGCTCCACGGACGGCGGGCTCACCTTCAAGCCCGTGGTCGACCAGTTCCAGGACGGCGAGGACGTGGTGATCTACAACGGCGGCTGGATCCGCCCCGACCCGACCGACGCGGACGTCGTCTACTTCGAGTACGGCGACGAGTGGACGGGCACCAACCTCTACCGCTACGAGGCGGACGAGGACGAGCTGGCGATCCGGCACTCGCACCACCACGGGATGGGCGCGCTCGCCGTCAGCCCGGCCGACCCGGAGGTGCTGCACGTGGGCCTGGAGTCGGTGCCGCCGCACAGGTAAGCAGCGCCGGGGACTGGCGCGGGGGCCGGCGACCGGTGGCCGGCCCCCGCCGCCTCACCGGCCCCGCCGCCTCACCGGCCGGTGAGGGCCTACCCCGCCCCACGCCGCCGACCACCGCGCAACACCACCGGGGCGACGAGCAGATACGGCAGCGCGCACACCGCGAACGCGGCCCCGTGCCCGAGCCCGGCCGCCGAGCCGAGCAGGCCGTACGCGCCGTAGACCGCGACCGTCCCCAGATCGGTGCCGACGCCGGCCAGCGAGGTCAGGGTCGCCCGCGCCGGGCCGGTGATCCGCTCCTGCAACCGGGCCTCCGCGAGCACGGTCGCCACCTGGAACCCTCCGAAGGCGACACCCACCAGCGCGATCCCCGCGGCCGTACCCAGCAGCCCGCCCGCGGCCAGCGCCACCGCCGACCCGGCGAGCAGCGCGGCCAGCACCCCCGCCGGCGTCCGCCCGGCCCGCCCCCGCTCCTCGACCCGCCCGGCCAGCAGCCCGCCGGCGGCGGCACCGGCCCATACAAGCAGCAGGTACAGGGGTACGGCGGGGGCGGCGACGCCGGATTCGCGGACGAGGTAGGGGGTGTACTCGTCGAGGGCGCCCCAGACGGCGAAGACGGCGGGGACGAGGAGGAGGGCGCCGCGGACGGAGGAGTCGGCGCGGAGTTCGGCGAACCCGGCGCGGAGGGTGCCGCCCCAGCCGAGGGAGCCACCGGACTCAGCACCGCCCGCGCCACCGTGCTCGCCACCCTCATCCCGTACGCCGACGCCCTGGCCCCCGCCACCGCCACCCCCTCCGGAACCGCCCGCACCCGCGCCCGCCCCACCGCCCGCCCCCCGGTGCTCCGGAAACCGCGTCGCCACCGCCGCCCCCAGCAGGCTGGACGCCACGCTCGCCGCCCCCACCGCCGCGTACCCGCCCGCCGCGAACACCGGCGCCGCAACCGCCATCGACGCCATCACGCCCACCGTGCCCGCCGCACGCCCCCGCCCCAGCGTGCGCGCGTACCGGTCAGCCGCGCCTGCCCGGTCCAACTCCTCGTAGACCAGCGCCTCCAGCGCCCCCGACGTGAACGCGCCCTTCGCCCCCCACAGCACGAACCCCGCCGCGAACGCCCCGTACGACGGCGCCAGCACCCACAGCGCGAACCCGGCGGCCGTCAGCAGCGGCCCCACGCACAGCAGCAGCCGGCGCGAGAAGGCGTCGGCCCAGGCGCCGGAGGGGACTTCGAGCAGGACGGACGACAGCGACCAGATGGCGAAGAGCGAGGAGACCTGCCACAGGGACAGCCCGTGGTCGGCGAAAAGCAGCGCGTACACGGGATAGAGCAGGACGAAGTCGTCAAGGAAGGAGTACGCGTAAAAACAAGCGGTGATACGTACGAATCAATGTCGCCGGTTCATGGCGCCACCCTACCCATCCGCCAGCACCTCGGCGATGACGAACTTCGAACTGGCGACCATGACCGGGTTGGTGTGCCGGTAGTACGGCAGTTGGATCAGCGAGATCGACAGCGCCCAGCCGCGCCCGCGCGCCCACGCCGCCTCCTCGTCGTCGGCAAGGCCGCCGCCCGCCACGGCGGCGCGGAACGCCTCGCGCGCGGGCCCGGTGAAGAGGTTCCAGGCGGCGATCAGGTCGACGGCGGGTTCGCCGAGGCCCATGCAGCCGAAGTCGATGACGCCGCCGAGGCGGCCGTCGCCGGTGAGCAGGACGTTGCCGGGGGACAGGTCGGCGTGCAGCCACACCGGCGGCCCGGCGTGCGCGGGCGTGCGCAGGGCGGCCTCCCAGGCGGCGGTGACGGCGGGCACGTCCACGCCGTCCTCGGGGCGGAGCTGGGCGAGGGCGGCGCGGGTGCCGGCGTCGCGGTCGGCCAGGGTCTCGCTGCGGTACGAGGCCGGGGCGCCGGCCGGGTCGGCGGCGCGCATCGCGTTGACGAAGCCGGCGAGCTGACCGGCGAGCGGCCCGGGGGCGGCGACGCCGGCGTCGGGCGGCAGGACCGTACCGGGAAGCCAGCGGCAGACGGTCCACGGCCACGGATACCCCTCGCCGGGCTCGCCCTTGGCGACGGGCTCGGGCACCGGCAGCGGCAGGGCGGCGGCGAGCCGGGGCAGGTGGGAGTACTCCAGATCAACGTCCTTGGCGCCACCCGCGGTCAAGGGCATCCGCACGGCCAGCTCGTCCCCCAGCCGGAAGACGGCGTTGACGGTGCCGCCGGAGGCGACCCGCTCGACGGGCAGCGTGGCCCACTGCGGGAACTGGGCGGCGATCAGGCGCCGTACGAGACCGGCGTCCATCTCGGCCTCGTCGGCGTGCATCCGGACAGCAGACATGCCCGCGACCCTACGCGGACGGCTCCCCGCCTCCCACCGAATATCCGGCGGTGACGCGGCCGTCCGAGCAGGAGAACGCCGCCGTCAGCTTCCGTTCGCGGCCGGGCCCGCCGGCTGCCGTGCCCGGTTCCGGAACTGTGCGGGCGATGAGCCGAGCACCGACGACACCTCCTGGACGATGCGTAAAGAATGCAGGACTGCACATTATGGATGCTACTCCGCTGCTCCCGCACTATCGATCTCGCAGATGAACCAAGAGCACACGAGTACAGCCCGGACACCGGGCGAGAAAGGCAGTCATGTCCGACTTCGACATTCGCGAGTTCTACGACCGCTACTGCGAGGCGCTCAACGCGCATGAGTTCGACCGCATGGACGAGTTCGTCAGTGAGTCCATCCTCTCGCACGGCGAGCCGGCCACTCGCGCGGACGTCGTCGCGGCGCTCAAGGGCATCACCGACGCGGTTCCCGACATGAACTGGGAGATCAAGGAGGTGGCGATCCACGGTGAAACCCTGGCCTGCCACTCCGTCAACCACGGCACGCCCACCAAGGAATGGCTCGGGGTGGCCCCCACTGGCGCCCCGATCGAGATCGACGAGTTCGCCCTCTACCGGATCCGCGACGGAAAGTTCGTGCAGATGTCCAACGTCCACGACGTCGAGGCCCTGAAGAAGCAGCTCGCGGGCTGACCCAGTCGGGCTCGGCCAGGCAGGAGGCGGGTTGCCGGCAGCCGCCGCCGGCTAAGCGCCACGACGCAGATCGAGCAGGTCCGGCAGCCGCCTCATCCCCGCCGACTCGTACGTGGCGACGGCGGCGGTGTTCGCACCGGGCGTGTCCACGACGACGCTGGAGGCGCCCATCTCCCGCAGCGCACCCGCCGCGGCGAGGGTGATCGCCCGGCCGTAGCCGTGGCCGCGGTGGTCCGCGTGGACGCCCATCGGCTCGATCATGCCCGGCCGGCCCGCCCCCGCCGACCACACCGTCGCCACGGCCACGGGCTCGCCGCGGTCGTCGCGGGCGAGCAGGCAGCGCGCGTCGGCGTAGGTCGCCGCCGCGGCCATCGTGTGCCAGCGCTCGGCGGTGAACGTGGACCGGCCGAACGCCGACCGCTGGACCGCGGCCCGCTCGCCCGCCTGCTCCGGCCCCACCACCTCGACGTGCACCCCGGGATCCGGTACGGGCCCGCCGAGGTCGCGGCGCAGCGGCGTCCAGGGCTCGTCGGCTCCCCAGCCGTCCCGCGCCAGCAGCTCCCGGACCAGCGCCCCCGGCGGGGCGGCCACGTACACCTCACCCCCGGGCAGCACCCCCCGCCCCGGCACCGCCACATCCTCAGCGACCCGCCGCGCCAGCTCCCCGTCCTCCAGCGCCCCGGGCGCGACCCCCAGCCGCAACAACTCCGCCCCGTCCAGCAACCCGACCGCCAGCACCTCCCCCGCCCGGCTCCAGACCCGCACGGCCGCGGCCGTCCGCGCCGCCCCGAACCGCCAGAACCAGCCGAGGTCACCGGGGTGAAGCTGCACGGGCCCGTCGTCGCGCTGCCAGGTGCCCAGCGCCCGGGCGGTATGGCCGAGTTCGCCAACGACGGGCGTACGCAACGTGATCGCCATCCCCCGATTCCACCCCGGCCCCGACTGATACGCACCCGAAATACGTGGCGAGCAGCGGACAACGTTGCAGACCGTTCGGTCTAGTCAGAAGCCGACCACAGCGATCACGTTGATGATGAGATACCTGTTCGACACGATGTAGGTGATCACACCGCCGTTGAAAGCTGCCGACCAGTTATTGTCCCGGGCCTCGCTGCCGGGATCGTGCGATGACCCAGCCCCCTGAGTGAATGCGGCCAGGCAAAACTCGCGGCAAACCCGCCTCCAAATCGGGGCAAATCGCACACGGAGGGCGACTTGTGCCCGTTGGCGTGCACGCGGTGGTGCATGTGGTCCCTGCGAGGCGGTGCGGCCGGCCTCCGGGTCCGGGGGCAGCCTCCAACGCGGGCTCCGGGATCTCGGCGCGGTGGCGGCACGGGGCCTTTGCCTCACACCTCGTAGCGGTCCTTGAGGTGCCGCCAGAAGTCGCGCAGCATCCAGGTGTCGAACTCCGTGATCTGCGTGGCGCTGCCCGCTTTCATGAGGAAGCCGTCGACGCCGGTGGGCGTCCAGTCGTAGAAGTCGTCCAGGCCCCAGGTGTGGCCCATCTCGTGCAGCAGGATGTGGATGTTCTCCTGGTTCTGGCCGACGGCGTCCATGAAGTAGCTACGCCCCATCCGCTGCCCCCAGTCGCCGCCTGCGCCGCCGCCGAACCCCTCGGTCAGCCACAGCGACTGGTCGTAGTGGCGCTCCTCGCCCCCCGGGCACTGGGAGTAGTTGCCGTCCTGGTGGAAGAAGCGACCGCAGTCCGGCGAGCACTGCGGGGCGCCGTCGGCGTCCAGGTTGCCGGCGTAGATGTCGACCGAGTCGTCCTGCCACTGGAGGGTGTCGCGGTCCGCCACCGCCCAGCCGACGACGTCCACTTCCACCTGCTCGTACGGGAAGCCGTCGAAGCCCGCGACCGAGTCGATCCACTTGTTGTACTGCTTTTGCAGCGCCGCGTGCACGTCGTCCCGCTCCGCGGCAGTGACCGGGGTGCCCGACTCCCAGCGCACGCAGTAGTGGATCGTGCCGTCGCGGTTGGCCATCAGCTGGTCCCAGCCGTAGTTCCTGAAGCCGTAGAGGTCGCCGTAGGTGTCCTCCATGTGCTTCCAGACTTCGTCCAGCCCCTGCGCCAGGTTCGCCGGCGGGTTCCACTCCTGGACGGCAGGGGACTCGGCGGCGGACTCGGCGGCCGGCTCCTGCCCGGCGGCCGGGGCGACGAGGGCGAAGGCGGTGACCGCGGCAGCGGCGGCGGTTGCGGCGAGGAGAGCGCGGCCCAGGCGGCTTCGCCCGGTGGGTGATCGGTGAACGGACATGGCCATGACGGTCGCCTTTCGGCTGTGGGGGGTGTGTGAAGAAGTCGCCGCTGCCGCCGGAAAGGTTTCCGCAGCCGGCGGATTCCCTCCGGCCCTCCGGCACGCCGCCCGCCAGCCGCCGGCCGCCGGCCGCCGGCTACGCCGCACCCCCCTCGCTGCCGGGATCGTGCAATGACCCCGTCTCCGTGTTGTCACGATCCGCGCCTGATGTTTGCGCACTGCCGTACGACAGAGTTCTGATTGCGGAGAGTGATCGCACGACCTGAAAGAGGGGGACGACATGGCACGTTCGCGCGCGCAGAGCATCAGAGGCGCGGCACAGGCCGTGATGCAGGGGAACGATCCGAGGCAGCTCGCCCAGGACGAGTTGCGTCGCCGCGGTGTGCTGCCCGAGGGGGAGCAGGGGGGCCGGGGGAGCGGGGAAGGCGGTCGGAGCCGGGGCGGTGGGGTGCCCCGGGAGGAGGGGATGGACCCGGCCGACTTCCCCGCGGCCCGCGACCAGGGCGGCAGCCTCGACACCGTCATGACGCAGCAGTCCGTGCCGCTGGACGAGGCCGGGGAGGTGCTGAACCGCAGTGAGCTGAAGCGCGAGGGGCTTGAGCAGGTGCACGCCATCTGTCCGATGGTGCTGCCGCGCGGGCGCTCGTTCCTCAGCATGCTGCCGGTGTCGCTGCTGCTTGTCGTCGGCGCCGTCGGCACCATCGCGGTGGCCGCCGCCGGCGACGACGTGGTGACCAATCCGGTGTTCGGCGCCCACTACTGGGTGCTGGCGGTCTTCGCCGTCGGGTTCGTGTGGTGGCGGCAGGGCATGGTGATGGTGCCCGACGGGTGCCATGCGCTGATCACCAAGTTCGGCAAGCTGGAGCAGGTCGTCGGCCCCGGCCGCGTCATCCTGCTGAACCCGTGGAAGCGGGTCTCGTACATCCTCAACACCACCCGCGAGTACCCCTTCAACGCGCCCGTGCGCGAGGCCCCGACGAAGGGCGGGGTGAAGGCGTCCATCGACCTGTTCATCCAGTTCCGGATCAGCGACCCGGTGGAGTTCGTCTACACCCTCGGCGCCGTGCGCGGCTTCCAGGAGAAGCTGAACAACGCCGTCAGCGAGACGATCCGCAGCCTCATCTACGAGCAGGAGGCCGCCGGCATCTACGACATGGTCGGCGAGGACACCACCCGGCTGCTCGACGCGCTGAACCACCAGTTCCGGCCCGCGGTCGAGCTGACCAATGCCAACATCACCCACGCCGAGCCCTCCGACCAGCCGTACCGCATGGACCTCGCGGCGCCGGAGATGGTGCGGATGGCCAAGGAGGCGTACACCCACGAGTACGCGCTGCAGTTGCGCAAGGAGCAGGACGAGGGCGACCTGAGCAAGGAGCTGGCGACCCGCGAGGAGGAGCTGTCCGCGATCCAGGCGGACATCGCCCAGTACCAGGCGCAGATGGACACCGCCGTCGAGCGCGAGACCAACCGCGCCGAGGCGCTGGCCCGCCAGCGGTACGTGCAGGCCGAGTCGGAGGCGCGGGCGAACGCCGCGCTGCTGGAGGCGCAGGCGCTCGACATCCGCGCGGTGACGACGGCCGAGGCGCCGGAGATCCTGGAGTACCGCTACCAGCAGCAGGTCCTCGACACCCTGGAGCAGGTCGCCGACCACCTGCCGCAGTTGCTGCGCATCGGCGGCCCCGCGGACGGCGCGGGCGGCGGCGGGGCCGGCGTCGACTTCCTGGCGCTCGCCCGGGAGCTGATCGGCGAGCACGGCGCGGACCTGTTCTCGGAGGCCGAGATGGCGGCCGTACGGGAGCGGCTGGCCGAGGTCGCGGCGCGGATCGCCGAGCGGGAGCCGGAGATCCGGGCGCTGCGCGAGGCCGAGCGGCCGGCACCGGTGCCGGCCCCGGCGGGCGGCGCCGGGGAGCAGACCCCGCAGGCAGTGGCCGCAGCCCACGCAGGCGGCGGACACGCAGGTAGCGCACACGCTGGTAGCGGACACGAGAGCACGGGCTTCGGGCCCGCGGACTACGGGCACGAGGAGGCCGGGGCATGAGCACGGCGACCATGAAGCGCAGGTCGGTCATCTCCGAACTCGTCGCGGCCTGGGGCGACATCCCCCAACTGCTGCGCGGCGGCGAGGCCGGCACCCTGATACCCGTCATCATCCCCCGCCACCGCCGCCGGCTGTGGTGGATGGTGCCGCTGTGGCTGTCGCTGCTGGCGCTGTCGACCGGCGTGATGGCCGGGCTGGAGGGCGGCAGCGCAAACGACGCGCTGTCCGTGGCCTCGTACGGCACCGGCGTCTTCCTGCTCGCCGTCGGCGTGCTGTGGTGGTGGCGCTCCTCGATCGTGAAGATCGAGCAGGGTACGAACGGCGTCCTCACCCGCTACGGCGCCATCTCCCGCACGCTCGGCCCGGGCCGGCACTTCGTCTGGCACCCCTGGTCGCGGGTGGACTTCGTCGTCGACACGGCCACCGAGATCCCGTACTCGGCGCCGGTGATGGCCTGCCCGACGCAGGAGAACGTGCCGCTGCGCTCGATCGAGTTCTTCCTGAAGTTCCGCATCACCGACGCGGTGCTCTTCGTCCGCACCATCGGCGCCGGCAACTTCGACCTGGTGCTCTCCAGCGCCGTCCAGGACGCCATCCGCCAGCGCGCCCGCCGGGTGCGTACGGAGCGGGCGTTCGACCTGCGCGGCTCGGACGTCGCGGACATGCAGGAGCTGCTCAACCACCAACTGGCCCGCTACGGCGTGCGCATCACCGGCTCCAACATCCCCGACGTCCAACTGCCCGCGCAGTACCAGCAGCACCTCGCCACCCGCGAGCGGGTGGCGAAGGAGCGGACCGCGTACGAGCAGGAGTGGGGCCTGACCCGCAAGCGCCGCATCGACAACCTGCAGATGGACATCGAACGGGCGAAGAAGGCGCGCGACGCACGGTTCGTCGAGGTCAAGGCGGCGCTGAACCGGGCCCGCGAGGAGGTCGCCCGGCTGCTGGAGCAGCAGGAGACCGAGGCGCAGAAGGTCCGCTTCGAGATCGAGACCCGCGGGCGCAGCGGCCTGATCGCCGCCGAGAACGAGGCGAAGGCGCAGCGCCGGCTGGCGCAGGCGTACCGCGACAACCGCGCGGTGCTCCAGTACGAGCTGGCCCGGCGGCGGCTGGAGGTGGGCGCGGTGCTCGCGGGCAGCGCGCCGCAGCCGACGGTCATCCGCACGGACGGCGGCGGGGGCCAGGACGTCTCCGCGCTCTCGACCCTCCTCACGGCACAGTTGCTCCCCCGGCTGACGGCCGGCTCGCAGGCGGGCGGTCCCGTGCCGCCGGCGGGCGGGCTGCTCCGGGCGGTGGCGGCTGAAGGACACGGGGCCGACGAGGAGTGAGCGGTGCCGTGCGGCGGGCGCGGGGGGCTCGCCGCACGGCTACCGTGGACGTATGGCGACAAAACCCGCACCCCCTCGGATCCGGCGGGTCTACGACGACCCCGATCCCGACGACGGCACCCGCGTCCTGGTCGACCGCCTCTGGCCCCGGGGCGTCGCCAAGGACCGGGCGCACGTGGACGAGTGGCTGAAGGCCGTCGCACCCTCGGACGAGCTGCGCCACTGGCTCCACGCGGACCTCGACCGCTACGACGACTTCGTCGAGCGCTACCGCGCGGAGCTGTCCGACGGCGAGCGCGCCGAGGCGCTGGCGCGGCTGCGCGAGCTGTACGCGCGGGGACCGCTGACGCTGGTGACGAGCACGAAGGAAGTACAGCGCAGCCACGTGCCGGTGCTCGCGGAGGAGCTGAAGCGGGGCTGAGGGAGAGCTGGCGCGGGGCTGAGCAAGGACTGGCGTGGGGCTGAGCAGGCTGGAACAGGGCTGAGCGAGGAGCCGGGCGGAGCTGAGCGAGGACCTGGAACAGGGCTGAGCGAGGACCTGGAGCGGAGTTCAGCGAGGAGCCAGCCCGGAGCCAGCCCGGAGCCAGCAGGGGCTGGGCAGGCGCCGAACAGGCGCCGCGGAAAGCCTCCCCCGCACACCCGCCCTAGGGTAGGCCGCCCCTCTGACAAGCGCAGATTCCCGGGGGATCCTCGGCGTACGCCCCCGCGGCAGCACCGGCCCGGTCACCCGTTCGGCCCACCGCCGCTGGCAGTCCGGCCGGACCCGCCCACAGCCTGGAGCATGAGCAGCGGCCCGGCAGCACACCGCCCCGGCCGGCCCGAGCCCGGCCGGGACGCCGACGAGGGCGTACGCCCCGCGGACGGCGGCATACGTCCCGTCGGCGACCGCACCCGCCGCGTGGACGACGGCACCGCACCCCAGGCCGGCACCCCGGCCCGCTCGCAAGCCGGTCACGAAGCCGGTCCCTCAGCCGGCTCCCCGGCCGGTCCCCCGTCCACAGAGCGCCGGCTGACCGTCGTCGAAGGCCGCGAGCACCGCGGCCCGTCCCCCGGCGGCGGTGCCGCGGAACATACCGCCCCCCGCGACCGCGGCACCCCGCCCGAAGGCTCCCCCGGTTTCCCGGGCTACCTCGGTTCCCCCGGCTCCCCCAGTTCCCTCGGTCCCCTCGGCCTCCTCGCCAGAGGCGCCTGGCAGACGGTGCTGCTCAGCGGCATCGCCGCCCTCGTCCTCGGCGTGCTCGCGCTCGCCTGGCCCGGCGAGACGCTCCGCGTCGTCGGCATACTCTTCGGCCTGTACCTCCTGGTCAGCGGCGTGATGCAGCTCGTCGCCGCGTTCGGTACGCACGCCGTGCCCGCGCTGCGCGTCATGGCCTTCATCAGCGGCGCCCTGTTCGTCCTCCTGGGCCTGCTGTGCTTCCGCAGCGCGCTGCAGTCCATCCTGCTGCTCGCCCTGTGGATCGGCATCGGCTGGCTCTTCCGCGGCATCACCCAGGCGGTGGCCGCCAGTTCCGACGAGACGATGCCGGCGCGCGGCTGGCAGCTCGGCCTCGGCGTGATCTCCGCGCTGGCCGGCATCGTGCTGATTGTCTCGCCGCTGACGTCGATCGCGGTCCTCACCTACCTCGCCGGCGCCTGGCTGCTGGCGGTCGGCGTCCTTGAGATCGTCACCGCGATCGGCATCCGCCACCGCGCGAAGCACCTCCCGGCCGGCGTCTGAGCGGGACGCCCCGTCCGCCCCCGGCGCGCAACGGCGCACGCCGGGGGCCCGCGGCCGGAGCCCGCAGCCAGGCCCCACCGCAGACCCGCCGCCGCCCCCGCCGGAGGCCCGCGTGTTGCCCAACGGGCACCCGCCGGCCAACTGCCATGATGCTCCGATGAACGTCACCGTCCGTCTCGCGCAGCAACCGGAGGCCGACGCGCTGCTCGGCCGCAGCCCTCTGGCCGTCCTGGTCGGCATGCTCCTCGACCAGCAGGTCCCCATGGAGTGGGCGTTCTCCGGCCCGTACACGATCGCCCACCGCATGGGCGGCGACGGCCTCGACGCCCACGCCATCGCCGCGCAGGACCCCGAGGCGTTCGCCGCGCTGCTCTCCGAGAAGCCGGCCGTGCACCGCTACCCCGGCTCGATGGCCAAGCGGATCCAGCAGCTCTGCACGTACCTCGTGCACGAGTACGACGGCGACGCCGAGGCGCTCTGGCGCGGCGTCGGCAGCGGCAGGGAGCTGGTGCGGCGGCTGGAGGCGCTGCCCGGGTACGGGAAGCAGAAGGCGCAGATCCTCGTCGCGCTGCTGGGCAAGCAGTACGGCGTCACGCCCGACGGCTGGCGCGAGGCGGCGGGCGCGTACGGCGAGGACGGCAGCCGGCGCTCGGTCGCGGACATCACCGGCCCGGACACCCTGGCCGAGGTACGGGCGTACAAGCAGGAAGCGAAGGCCGCGGCGAAGGCGAACAAGGCGCAGAAGGCCACGAAGGCAAAGAAGACGCCCTGAGCCGGGAGGAGTTGCCCTCCGGCCCATTCCGCAACGCCGTTCGAGTCGCTAGGTTGCACGGACCCCGTCCGCCTTGCGGACAGGAGACCCCACACGCCGGACAGGTTCGCCCACCGAAGACGTCGGAAGGACTCCTGTGTTCCCTCGAAGATTCACGGCCGCGCTGGGTGCGGCAGCCCTCGCATTCCCCCTGCTCCTGGCCAGCTCGGCCCCCGCCGGCGCCGCGACCCCCGCGAAGGACGGCGCGAAGCTGGCCCGTGAGCTGGTGCGCACGTCCAGCGCCGCGGACGCGTACAAGCACCTCCAGGCGTTCCAGCGGCTCGCCGAGCGCAACGGCGGCCACCGCGCCGCCGGTTCGCCCGGGTACGACGCGTCCGCAGCGTACGTCTACGACCAGCTTGAGAAGGCCGGCTACGACGTCTCGTACGACACCTTCGACTTCACCTACTCCGAGACGCTCAAGGACGAGTTCGCGGTCGTCTCGCCCGAGGCGCGGGACATCGAGATATACGCGATGACCTTCTCGAAGGCGACCCCCGAAGGCGGCCTCGACGCCCCGCTGGCCGCCACGCCCGTGGACGCCGACGGCACTTCGGGCTGCGAGCCCGGCGACTTCGCGGGCGGCGATTACACGGGCAAGGTCGCGCTCGTCCAGCGCGGCGGCTGCAACTTCTCCGTCAAACAGGCCAACGCCGCGGACGCGGGCGCCGTCGCCACCGTGATCTACAACAACACCGAGGGCGCGCTGAACGGCACCCTCGGCGACCCCGACGCCGTGAAGGTGCCCACCGGCGGCATCTCCAAGGCCGAGGGCGAGGCGCTGGCCACGCTGCTGACGCAGGGCGAGGTCACCGTCCACGTCGACATCCAGATGATCGTCGAGCCGCGTACGACGCGGAACGTCATCGCCGAGACCAAGCGCGGCGCCGAGGACCGCACCGTCATGCTCGGCGCGCACCTCGACTCGGTCGCCGAGGGCCCCGGCATCAACGACAACGGCTCGGGCTCCGCGGCGCTGCTGGAGGTCGCGAAGGAGCTGGCCAAGGCCGAGAAGAAGCCGCGCAACCAGGTGCGGTTCGCGTTCTGGTCGGCGGAGGAGCTGGGCCTCGTCGGCGCCACGGACTACGTGAGCCGGCTCACCCCGCGCCAGTTGCGGGACATCGAGCTGTACCTCAACTTCGACATGGTCGCCTCGCCCAACTACGGCCTCTTCGTCTACGACGGTGACGACTCCGACGGCGCCGGCGAGGGCCCGGGCCCGGAGGGCTCGGCACAGTTGGAACGGCAGATCACCGACTTCATGGACAAGAAGGGCCTGCCGCACGAGGGCACCGACTTCACCGGCCGCTCCGACTACGGCCCGTTCATCGAGGCCGGCATCCCGTCCGGCGGGACGTTCACGGGCGCGGAGGGTACGAAGACGGAGGCGCAGGCCGTGAAGTGGGGCGGCACGGCGGGCGAGGCGTACGACCCGTGCTACCACGCGGCGTGCGACGACCTGGACAACATCAGCATGCCGGCGTTCGACGCGAACATCGACGTCATCGCCAACGCGGTGGGGACGTACGCGCACGACGTCAGCTCGCTGCGCGAGCCGGTGTCGTTCGTGCCGACCGAGGGCCACGAGGGCAGCGGCGGAGGTGCGCACGACCACCACGCGGAGCGGTGAGCGCGTGACGGCGTAGCACAGCCGCAGAGGGAGCCCGGGCCGCAGCCGGCCCGGGCTCCCGCCGTTTCCCTCCCGCCTCCCTCCCCCACGCTTGCTCTCATTTCGTTACTTCTTCGTCGCTCCCCCCTTGCTTCCGCCTTGTTTCCACCGGCCTCCGCTTGCCTCTGCCTTGCTTCGCACTTGTCGCTGACTTGTCGCTCCTGTGCCTCACTGCTGCGCCCGGAGGCGCATCCCCGGTAGGCTTTCCGTGTGATCTTCAAGCGCATCGGAAACGGGAGGCCGTACCCCCACCACGGCCGGGAGTCCACCCGCCAGTGGGCTGACGTCGCGCCACGCCCGGTACGCCTCGACCAGTTGGTGACGACGAAGCAGCAACTGGACCTGGAGACCCTGCTCGCCGAGGACTCGACCTTCTACGGTGACCTCTTCGCCCACGTCGTGAAGTGGCGGGGCGACCTCTATCTGGAGGACGGACTGCACCGCGCGGTGCGGGCGGCGCTGCAACAGCGCCAGGTGCTGCACGCGCGCGTTCTTGAGCTGGACTGACCAGTCTGTTGACCCTTTCGGGGGGACCCGGGTCCATCGCATAGATCATTTAGTAGGCACGGCACCGTCCGGCTACTACGCTGCCGCCATGAGCATGCTGACGCCCCCCGAGATGGGCGGGCCGTACCGCATCAAGGGCACCAAATATCCACGTATGCGGCGGCGCAGCGGCAGACGCCGGAAAGTGCTGGCCCTGCTCGGTGCCGTGCTCGCGGTCGCGGTCGTCGGCTGGGGCACCCTGCAACTCGTCGACGCCTTCGGGGGCGGCGGCGAGGAGGAGCGGGCGGCGCCGGCCGGCAAGCAGGAGGACTGCGAGGCCCGGGGCACGGGCGCGAAGTCCGGCGAGGGGGACAAGCCGGAGGAGAGACCGGCGAGGCTGCCCGCGCCGGCACGGGTCGAGGTCAATGTGCTGAACGCCACTGCCAGGACCGGCCTCGCGCAGAAGACTGCCGACGAACTGGAGAAGCGCGGCTTCCGGATCGGCAAGGTCGCCAACGCACCCGCGGAGTACGACAAGAAGGTACGGGGCACGGGCGTGCTGCTCGGCGCCCCGGGGACGGTGGACGGCGAGCTGAAGGTGCTGGGCACCCATCTGGCGAAGGCGAAGCCGAAGGCGGTGGAGCGCAAGGGCGCGGTGGTCGACCTGATCATCGGCGACGACTTCCACGGGCTGGCGAAGCCGGCGGAGGCGAAGGCGGCGCTGCAGGCGCTGGCGGAACCGGCCCCCAAGCCGGGGCGGTGCGACTGAGGGGTACGGACCGGCCTCCCGCCCGGGGCCCGTACGGGCACGCCCGGAGAACCCGGCCCCGGGACGACGAAGCCGCCGCGGCAGGCACCGTAGAAGACCGCAGAAAAACCGCGAAAACGGCACCGTCCGACTACGCCACCCGGGCCAGGCCACCGCCCCGGCGCACCGCCCGCCCGGAAGAATCCGGCGCCTGGACGGTCAAGGCACTGCCGCCTCGTCCGCACCACTCGGGCCAAGCCGCCGCCCCGGCGCGCCCGCCCGCCCGGCAGAGCCCGGCGCACACCCGCCCGCCACCCGGCCCCGAACGCGCCCCCGGCCCCCGCCACCCGGCGCACACGCACCCCCGCAGCCCCGGCACCACCGGCCCCGGCCACCAGACCCGGCCACCAGACAACCGGCAACCGGCAACCGGCGCTGGCACCCCGGCCCCCGGCCCGCCGCCCGCCGCCCGCCGCTAGGCGGTCCCGTACATCCGGTCCCCGGCGTCGCCCAGCCCCGGCACGATGTACCCCGCATCGTTCAGCCGCTCGTCCATCGCCGCCGTGACCACCGTCACCGGCGCGCCCGCCAGCTCGTGCTCCACCGCCTCCGTGCCCTCCGGCGCCGCCAGCAGGCAGATCGCCGTGACGTCGTCCGCGCCCCGCCGGATCAGCTCGCGGATCGCCGCGACCAGCGTGCCGCCGGTGGCCAGCATCGGGTCCAGGACGTAGACCTGCCGCCCGGAGAGATCCTCCGGCAGCCGGTTCGCGTACGTGCTGGGCTGCAGGGTCTTCTCGTCGCGTATCAGCCCGAGGAAGCCCGCCTCCGCCGTCGGCAGCACCCGCATCATGCCGTCGAGCATGCCGAGCCCGGCGCGCAGGATCGGCACGATGAGCGGCCTGGGACGGGCCAGCCGCACCCCGGTGGTCTGGGCGACGGGGGTGCGCACGTCGACCTGCTCGGTGCGGACGTCGCGCGTCGCCTCGTACGCGAGGAGCGTGACGAGCTCATCGGCCAGCCGCCGGAAGGTGGGAGAGTCCGTGCGCTCGTCGCGCAGCGTGGTGAGCTTGTGTGCCACCAGGGGGTGGTCGACCACGTGAATCCGCATGCACCCGAATCTATCCGAGACCCGGCAGGGCACGGATACGCGTGGGGGCCCGGGGGTACGCGTGAAGGAACGGGCTGCGGTTCACACACAACCGCCAACCGGGTGCAAGGTGGATATGTCCGCCCGGATCGCCCCGACGCTGGAGGTGTGTGATGCCGGATCGTGATCTGCGCAGCGGTGATCCGCTGGCCGAGGCCGCCGACGACCGCAGCCGGCGCCGCGCCGCCTTCCTGCACGACCTGCACGAAGCCGAGGAACTGCGGGCCCGCGTGCAGCCGCGGCGCGCCCGGGCGGCGCGGCGGCGGCGTCTCCACCGTATGCGGACGTTCCGCTGGTAGACGCCCGGCCGGCCGCGGAACACGGGCCCTGCGGCGGTCCAATTCACGACGCAGCGCGGAAGACCCCGCAGACTGCGCGGGTTTCTGTCACGATTCCGGTGAGGGCGGGTCCCCCGCCCCTGGTCGGGGGGAGAGAGCAGGCAAGCTCGACCACCCGGCCCGGCACACCTAGGACCAGTGGGAGAGTCACGGTGTACTTCGCCGCACTGCTCGCGCGCACCGAAGACGGGTGGGAAGCGAGCGATACAGAGCTCGACGACGTGGAGACGCTGGACGACCTGGCCGACCTCGCCCGCGAGGCGACGGCCGATGACGACGAGACCGTGCTGGTGCTGCTCGAACAGGAGGACATCTGGTACGGCGTCGTCCGCATAGACGGCGAGGACGACCCGCGCGTCTTCGTCTCGAACGCCGCCGCGGCCGGGCGCAGCGCGTACGGGGAGATCCTGCTCACCCCCGAGCTGCTCGGCCGGGAGCCGGAGGACGACAGCGCGCTCGACAGCCTGACGGACCTGGACGGCACGGAGGACGGCGAGCCGGACGCCGGCCTCGACGCGGACGCCGACACGGACGCGGACCCCGACGCCCCGCCCGGCACGCCGGCGGGCCCGGTGGGCGACACGGAGCTGCTGGAGGACCTCGGCGTCTCGGAGAAGCAGTTGCTGGCGCTGCACGGCGACGCGGTCAACGAGATCGCCGAGCTGCTCGGCGCGGCCGACGTGCTGGAGACGGTCCGCTGACACAGCCCGGCGAAGGAGGGGAGAGCGGCCCGTACGAGAAGTTGTGGGAACCGCCGATGCGCCAGGCCCTGGCGGAGGCGGAACGCGCGCTGGAGACGGGGGACGTCCCGGTGGGCGCGGTGGTCCTGGGCCCGGTGAACGCGTCCGGGAACGGGTCCGCGAACTCGTACGAGACCCTGATCGAGGCACCCCCCAGGGGCCGGATCCTGGCCCGCGCCAGGAACGAGCGGGAGGCGACGGGCGACCCCACCGCCCACGCCGAGGTCCTGGCCCTGCGCGCCGCGGCGGCGGCGCTGGGCGGCTGGCGGCTGACGGGCTGCACGCTGGTCGTCACGCTGGAACCGTGCACGATGTGCGCGGGCGCCGCGGTCCTCGCCCGCGTCGACCGCGTCGTCTACGCCGCCCGCGACCCCAAGACGGGCGCGGCGGGCTCCCTCTGGGACGTACTCCGCGACCGCCGCCTCAACCACCGCCCGGAGGTCATCCCCCACGTCCTCGCCCCGGAGGCCACCGCCCTGCTCACCGCCTTCTTCCGCGACGACCCGACGGCGGGCGGCCCGCGCCAGTAACGATTTCTGCTCACGGCGGGGGGTGGGCTAAGCTGCGTGGCGGTAGCGTGTCCGAGCGGCCGAAGGAGCTCGCCTCGAAAGCGAGTGTGGGGGCAACTCCACCGTGGGTTCAAATCCCACCGCTACCGCTCTTGAACAGGAAAAACGAAGGGCCGGACCCCGGTGGGTCCGGCCCTTTCGCTGTGCCGGTCTCAGTTTGCGTCTTAGTTGACTCGTACGAGCGCCCCGGCCAGCCCGTCGCCATCATCGTCCGGCCCGTGATGGGCTTCCGCGGCGCGGTGCCGCCGCGCGGGCGGGGCGGCAGACTTGGGGGATGGCGCTGTGGAAAGTGATGTACGCGGACTGGGAGATGGAGTGCTGTGGAGACCCCTTCTCCGTGGGCGATGAGGTGTCCTGGCCGCTGTCCCTCCGGGGGCCGGAGCCGGCGGACCCGGACTTGAGCACGGTCGAAGGGCCGGTCGAACGGCGGGATGTGGAGATGGAGGGCATCTGCTGGGTGATCCGCTCCGGTGGTCTGGCGGCGTGGTGGCCGGGGGAGCTGCCGGCGGGCACGGCAATCGGCACGGATCCGGTACGGCTGACCGGGCTGCTGGAGGTGGACCGGCACGGTCCCGGCCCGCGAGAGCTGCCGCCGACCACGGGCACGGTGCGCCGCATCCAGATGGTGACCAGCGGCTATCGCTTCGATCCTGCGGAGGCCGCGTACGTACGGGTGCCGGGGGAGCGCTGGCTGCGGGAGGTGCCGGCCTGCCCGAAGTGGTTCGACAGCGGGGCACCGTACGGCAAGCGCGCACCCGCCGCAGGCGACCACTACCGCTCCGAGTCCGGCGTGCTCGTCGACCTGGAGATCGCAGACGGCTGACGCGGGGCGCGTCGGCGACGATGGGCGCCATGCGCTGCCGCGTCCACGGACTACGACGTCACAAGGCACCCCGCTTACTGCCCGGCGCCGTCCCAGAGTTGGGCGAGGGCCGTGAGTTCGTCGCGGTATTCGATGCGCTCCGCCCATTCGCGCGGCCAGGCGTCGGCGCCGAGGTACGCGCCCGCGAAGGCGCCGGCCAGGCAGGCGATGGAGTCGGAGTCGCCGGACGTGCAGGCGGCGCGGCGGATCGCCGTGAGCGGTTCTTCGGGGAAGAGCAGGAAGCACAGCAGCGCCGTGGCCAGTGCTTCTTCGGCGACCCAGCCCGCTCCGGTGGCCTCGCACGGGTCGGCCTCCGGGTCCGCCTGGCGCACGGCGGCCTCCACCCCGTCGAGGACGGCCAGGCATTCGTCCCACCCTCGCCGGGCGAACTCCACCGCGCTGTGGTCCTGCGCGAACTCCCACAGGTCTCCCAGCCAGCGCTCCCGGTAGGTGGAGCGGCTGGCCAGCGCGTAGTCCCGTAGGAGGCCGAGGAGTTGGCCCGGCTGCGTGCCGTTGGCCAGGAGGAACACCGCGTGCGCCGTCAGGTCGCTGGCTGCCAGGGCGGTCGGATGGCCGTGGGTGAGCGCGGACTGGAGCTGCGCCGCACCCGCCCGGGTCTCCGGCGGCAGCCCGGGGATCAGGCCGACGGGCGCCACCCGCATGTTCGCCCCGCAGCCCTTCGAGCCGACCTGGCTGGCCTCCTGCCATCGTGGCCTCTCGTGGCTGAGCAGCTCGCACGCCGTCAGACACGTATTCCCCGGTGCCCGGTTGTTGTCCGGCGAGCGCCACCAGTCGACGAACTCCTCACGAACCGGCCGTACCACCCTCAGCGGCGCGAGCGGGCCCCGTTCCATCGCCGTACGCAGCCCGCGTCCGAGGGCCAGCGTCATCTGCGTGTCATCTGTGACGAACGCCGGGTCGGGCAGTCCCATGGACCGCCACGGCCCGCACTTGGCGAGGATCTGCGGAACGTCGTTGAACTCGGTGGGAAACCCGAGGGCGTCCCCGAGGGCCAACCCGGTCATCGCCCCGGTCGCGGCACGCTTGCCGCCAGCAGTCATGGTCACCCGCCCATCCAACCGGCTCCCCACCGGTCAGGCCACTGTCTTTCCCTCGCTGCCAGCCGCGACGGTGTGTGCGGACCGGGGTCCGGGGGCCGGAATCCCCTCTCGGTTCCCGCCCGTTGCGTCGGTCAGGGCTTCGTGCCGACGCCGCAGAAGTGCGTGACGTCGGTGATCCTGCCCAGCTCCATGTCGTCCGCGGGCCGCCGGCGGGAGCAGGAGACCACTCCGGGCTCGCGATCAACGCCCAATCTACCGCAGCGAGTTCGCCGGCCGGGGGACTCTCCGTACCGCCGTCCGCCTCCCGTTCCGGTGCCGGCGCGGCCCCCGAAGAGGGCACGGCGGCGGAGGGGGAGGCGGCCCCGGGGGGATCCGGCCGCCTCCCCCCGCGGAGGGCGGGCCTTACGACCGCGCGCGGCGAGGGGGGAGTAGCCGCGGCGGACGCGCAGTGGGCCCACCCCGAGCCCGCCGGGGTCCTGCCAGACCCGGCGGGCTCTCCGTCCATGGTGCGCCGCGGGCGGCCGTCGGCGTGACCTGCAAAAGCCCCCTGTGACCGGGCCTTTAGTCCATAAAACGTGGGTACGACTCCAAGCGCGGATAGAATTAGCCGACTGCGCCTGGGGAGAGAGCAGGAAACGGGCGTGTGCCGCACAGGGGAGGCATCGACGCTCGTGGACTACAAGAAGATAGCGCTCGCGCTCGTCGGGCTCTTCGCCATCTACTCCATCATCAGCTCCCCCTCGCAGGCGGCCGATGTCGTCCAGATCGTCTTCGAGTGGATCTCGGAGCTGGCCAAGGGCATCGGCGACGTCATGTCCGACCTGCTGGACGACGCTTCCTCCTCGGACTGACGCCTCGGAGTGGCGCCCGGGGCTCCGCGCGCGGGCCGGCGGCCGGCTTGCGGCGGCTGCCCGCCCGGGTGATCGCCGACCACGCGATCGGCCCCGTACGCCCGTACGAGACCAGCGCTCCGGCCTGGCCGAACGGCTCCCGGCCGGGGCCCGCGGCGGCGGCCAACTGGCCGCCAACACGGCGAATTACGGTGCTTGCACAGAGTGCGCATCTCTTGTGATGCTATGACTGATTTTCGGGATTTTCCCGATTTGCCGGTCCCGCCTGCGGTGCGCGCCGTGGCGCCGGCCGTACGTCATGTGGCCGCGAAGGGGTGGTGGTGTGGTGCAGCCGTTGTCCGCGCGTACCGCCCCGCGTGCCCCCGGCCCACCCGCCGCTACGCCGGCCGCACCACCGGCCGCCGCACCCGCGCCGACGCCCGCCCAGACCCCGGCTCCGGCCCCCGCTCCAGCCCTGGCCCCCGCCCCGGCTTCCGCGCCGGGGGAGCCCGCGCCCGGCCGCCCGGCCGCCGCTGAGCCCGAGCCCGCCCCCGGCGCCCCCGGCGGTCCCCACGACGGCGACCCCGGCGACCCCGAAGAACCCCGTAAACCCGACTCCCGCGCCCTCACCCGCGCCCTCTTCGCCCAGCTCACCGCCCTGGAACCCGGCACCCCCGAGCACACCCGCGTCCGTACCGCGCTGATCGAGGCCAACCTCCCCCTCGTCCGCTACGCCGCCGCCCGCTTCCGCAGCCGCAACGAGCCCATGGAGGACGTCCTCCAGGTCGGGACCATCGGCCTCATCCACGCCATCGACCGCTTCGACCCGGCCCGCGGCGTGCAGTTCCCGACCTTCGCCATGCCCACCGTGATCGGCGAGATCAAACGTTACTTCAGGGACAACGTCCGCACCGTCCACGTCCCCCGCCGGCTCCACGAGCTGTGGGCCCAGGTCAGCGGCGCCACCGAGGACCTGACCGTACGGCACGGCCGCGCGCCCACCACCGCCGAGATCGCCGCGCACCTGAGGGTCGGCGAGGACGAGGTACGGGCCTGCCGCGAGGCGGGCCGCTCGTACTACGCCACCTCCCTCGAGGCCGCCCAGGAGGGCGACGGTATGCCGGGCCTGCTGGACCGGCTCGGGTACGAGGACCCGGCGCTGGCCGGCGTCGAGCACCGCGACCTCGTACGCCACCTCCTCGTCCAACTGCCGGAGCGCGAGCAGCGCATCCTCATGCTGCGCTACTACCGCAACATGACCCAGTCGCAGATCAGCGCGGAGCTGGGGCTGTCCCAGATGCACGTCTCGCGGCTGCTGTCGCGCAGCTTCGCACGGCTGCGATCCGCAAACCGGATCGATTCCTAACCGGATCGGGTAGGACTCTTCGAGGTCATCGCTGACGCCCAGGCTCCGTATCTGCGCGTATATGTCGACTTGACGCTACAGCGCGTTGCCGACTTGTGACATTCTGCTGGAACGGTGTTTGGCATGCCCCGGCACCCGGTATCTCAGTCGGAGGCTGCTTCTCTCGGCGGCCCGGCGGGAGCGGATGCTCCCGACCGGTTCCGGGAGGGGCAGCCTGGAACCGTCCGCGACCTCAAGGGGGTGGCATGTCCGCAGAACTGGGCAGCTCGCAGATGCTCACCGAAGTCGCGCCGCTCGGCGCACAAGCGGCTTTCCCCGACGCCCCGGCCGCCACGGCCCAGGGCCCGGACCGCACCCTGACCCCGTCCACCGACCCGGCGGCAGCCGGCCACGCCCCGGCGCCGCCGGCCCCGCCAGCACCGCCACCACTACACGGGGCTGCGGCCACGGCGCCCCCGAGCGGGCCCGACGCCGCCGTCCCGGCCGTACCGGCCCCCGCCGCCCCGGCTGTACCCCCCGCCGCCCCGGCGGACGAAGCCACCGCCCCGGAGACCGGCGCCACCACCGGGCCCGGCACCGCCCCGGAGACCGAGGCCGCCGATCCCGGCGCGGCTGATCCCGACGCGGCTGATCCCGACGC
>NZ_JCANSZ010000018.1:0-128942 GCF_059570535.1 Streptomyces sp. CNP082 | reverse complement strand
GTTCCTTGCCGATGTCCACTCCGGCCCATATCTGGGGCACGGTCACCTCCGCCAGCTCGTCGCGCGTTCACAGCCCAGCAGACGACCTCGCCGACGTTGCCCTACGCAGCGATCGAGTCGCATCTCCCAATTGGCGGTCGAGTCGTCGCGGGGCTCCGGGCGGCCAAGCTCCTTAAGCCATCACGGGCGCAACCCATGCAGCCATACCCAGAGCCCCTGGGCCCACCGATCTTACGAATGACCAGTTCGAACCCACGACTTGAAAGGTAGGGCTCGCCCATGGCCCAGACGCGCACCATCCCCGTCATCAGCTACGCCGAGGACGTCAAGGAGGGCGTGAGCGGTGCCGACGCCGGGCTGCTGGTGGTGCGGGCGGTGGTCGGCGCGGTCATGGCGGGGCACGGGGCGCAGAAGCTCCTCGGCTGGTTCGCCGGCGAGGGGTTCGACCCGACGGCGGCGACCCTGGCCGCGGCCGGCTACCCCGCGGAGCGGACGATGACGTGGGTGCTGGGGCTGAGCGAGGTCGTCGGCGGCGTCGCGCTGGTCCTCGGCTTCCTCACCCCGTTGGCGGCTGCCTCGGTGATCGGCGTGATGATCAACGCGGTCGCCGTCAAATGGGGCTTCGAGTGGAGCGGCCCGATCGCGGCGGCGGACCCGCGGGGCATCGAGTACGAGTTCCTGCTCGGCGCCGCGGGCGTGGCGCTGGCGCTGACCGGGGCGGGGTCGGTCTCCGTGGACGGTGCGCTGGGGGCGCTGCGCGGGGGGCGGCTCGCGCCGGGGGTGGCCACGGTGCTGCTGGGGGTGGTCGCGGGAGTGGGGGTGCTGCTGCTGCGCCTGCTGTAGCGCCGGCGGACCCCCGGCCCGTACCGCCGGGGCCGCCTTTCCGCGCCTCCCGTGCTTTCCCGTCCTTTCCCGCGCTGCCTGCGCTGTCCGGGGCTGTCCCGCGCTCTCAGGCGGACAGCGGGCGCTGTCCCTTGACGGACTGCAGCAGTCCGACCGCGATCCACACCGCGAACATCGACGAGCCGCCATAGCTCACGAACGGCAGCGGCAGGCCCGCCACCGGCATGATGCCGAGCGTCATCCCGATGTTCTCGAACGCCTGGAACGCGAACCACGCCACCACGCCCGCCGCGACGATCGTGCCGTACAGGTCGCTGGCGTCCCGCGCGATCCGGCACGCCCGCCACAGCATCACGCCGAGCAGCACGAGGATGAGGCCCGCGCCGACGAAGCCCAGCTCCTCGCCGGCCACCGTGAAGATGAAGTCGGTCTGCTGCTCGGGCACGAACTGGCCCGTCGTCTGACTGCCTTCGCCCAGGCCCTTGCCGGTCGCCCCGCCGGAGCCGATGGCGATACGGGCCTGGTTGGTGTTGTAGCCGACGCCGGCCGGGTCGAGCGCCGGGTTGGCGAAGGCCGCGAAGCGGTTGACCTGGTACTCGTCGAGCATGCCGAGCGAGACGACCAGCGCCGCGCCGCTGACGCCGGCCAGCACCAGGCCCAGCACCCAGCGGTTCGACGCGCCGGAGGCCAGCAGCACGCCCAGCACGATTGAGGTCAGCACCATCGCCGAGCCGAGGTCGGGCATCAGCACGACGATCCCGATGGGCACCGCGGCCAGGCCGAGGGCCTGGACGACGGTGCGGTGGTCGGGGTGCTCGCGGTCGCCCGCGTCGACCCGGGCGGCCAGGATCATCGCCATCCCCAGGATGATCGTGATCTTGGTGAACTCGGCCGGCTGGACGGTGAAGCCGCCGCCGAGGTCGAGCCAGGCGCGGGAGCCGTTGATGGTGCTGCCCAGCGGGCTGAGCACGGTCGCGACGAGCACCAGCGACAGCCCGTACAGCACCGGCACCACCCCGCGCAGCGTGCGGTGGCCCACCCAGACGGTGGCGGCCATCAGCGCGATGCCGACCGCGGTGAAGATCGCGTGCCGTGTCACGAAGAAGTACGGGTCGCCGCCCGTGAGGTCGTCGCGGTTGCGGGTCGCGGACCAGACCAGCGCGGTGCCCACGACGGACAGCGCGAGCCCGGAGAGCATCAGCATCCAGTCCAGCCGGCGCACCAGCGAGTCGCGCGCGGTCAGCCTGCCCCACGTGCCCAGCTCGGGGGTGAAGCGCCGGACCGGGTATCCGTCGGCAGTCATCGCGGCTCGATCCTGCCGTCGGACGAGATCTTCGGCAGCTTCGTCTCCGGCTTGGGCAGCAGCGCCTTCTCGGGGTCGATGCCGCCGCCCTTGGTGACGCCGTACAGCGCGTCGTACACGGCGCGGACCGCGGGCGCCGAGGCGCCGGAGCCGGTGCCGCCCTGGGACATCGTCATGACGATCGCGTATTCGTCGGTGTACGTCGCGAACCAGGACGTCGTCTGCTTGCCGTAGACCTCCGCGGTACCGGTCTTCGCGTGCATCGGGATCTCGTCCTGCGGCCAGCCGCCGAAGCGCCAGGCCGCGGTGCCCCGGGTGGCGACGCCGGCGAGCGCGTCGTCTATGGCGGCGTGCGTGTCCTTGTCCAGCGGCAGCTTGCCGTGCGCCTTCGGCTTGATCATGTCGACCTGCTTGCCGTCGGCGCTGACGACGGCCTTGCCGACGGTCGGGTCGTACAACGTGCCGCCGTTGGCGATGGCGGCGTACATGGTGGCCATCTGTATCGGGGTGACGAGCGTGTCGCCCTGGCCGATGGAGTAGTTGACGGAGTCACCGGCGCGCATCCGCATGCCCTCCAGGCAGTTCTCGTACGCGATGCGCTCGGCGTAGTCGCCGTCCTGCTTGCCCTGCTCGCACCAGGCGTCCTTGTTGGCCCGCCAGTAGTCCTTCTTCCACTGCCGGTCGGGCACCCGGCCGGTGACCTCGTTGGGCAGGTCGACGCCGGTCTCCTCGCCGAGGCCGAACTGGTGGGCGGTCTTGTAGAACCAGTCGTCGGGGTTCTTCTTCGGCTTGTTGCCGCCGTCGTTCAGCCACTCCTGGTGCGCCAGCCGGTAGAAGACCGTGTCGCAGGAGACCTCCAGCGCGCGGCCGAGGTCGATCGCGCCGTAGCCCTGCGACTCGAAGTTCTTGAAGACCTGCCCGCCGATGCTGTAGTCGCTGCTGCACTCGTAGCTGCCGTCGAAGTCGTAGCCGGCGTTGACCGCGGCGGTCGTCGGGATCGGCTTGAAGATCGAGCCGGGGGCCGACTGGCCCTGGATCGCCCGGTTCAGCAGCGGGTAGTTGGCCTTCTTGCCGGTGAGCCTCTTGTACGTGCCGGCGTCGATGCCGCCGACCCAGTCGTTCGGGTCGTACGTCGGGTTGGACGCCATCGCGACGATGCGGCCGGTGTCGGCCTCCATCACCACCATCGCGCCGGAGTCCGCCTTGTAGTTCGTGCCGGTGTTGTCGTCGAACTGGGTGCGGGCCGCCTTCATCGCCTTGGCCAGCTCCTTCTCGGCCAGCGCCTGCACCCGCGAGTCGATGCTCGTGACCAGGTTGGAGCCGGGCACGCCCGGCTGCTTGTCGGCCTCCCCTATCACCCGGCCGAGCTTGTCCACGCGGTAGTTCGTCACGCCGGCCTGGCCGCGCAGCTCGGCGTCGTAGGAGCGCTCCAGGCCGGAGCGGCCGATCTGGTCGGTGCGCAGCAGCGGGTTGTCGCCGTCCTCGGCTTCGGCGATCTCCTCGTCGGTGACCGGGGAGAGATAGCCGAGCACCTGCGCGGTGTTCGCCTCGTTCGGCGAGCCGTAGCGGCGGACGGCGCTGGGCTCCGCGGTGATGCCGGGGAACTCCTCCTCGCGCTCGCGGATCTGCAGCGCCTGGCGGGCCGTGGCCTCGTCGGTGATGGGGATGGGCTGGTACGGGGAGCCGTTCCAGCAGGGCTTGGGGGTCTTGGCGTCGCAGAGCCGGACCCGCTCCATGACGGTCTTGGGCTCCATGCCGAGCACGCCGGCGAGCTTGGTCAGCACCGCCTCGCCGTCGTCGTCCATCTTCATCAGGTCGGTGCGGCTGGCGGAGACCACGAGGCGGGTCTCGTTGTCGGCGAGCGGTTCGCCGCGGGAGTCGAGGATGGAGCCGCGTACGGCGGGCTCGATGACCTGCTGGACGTGGTTGCCGGCGGCCTCCGCCTCGTACTCGTCGCCGTTGCGGATCTGCAGGTACCACAGCCGGCCGCCGAGGGTGAGCAGCAGGGAGAGGACGAGGATCTGGATGCCGACGAGCCGGACGGTGACCCGGGTGGACTTGCCGGTCTCCGGGATGTTGGTCACAGCCGCTTCACCCCTTTGATGCGGGTGGCCTTGGCGGTCTTGGACTTGGGGCCGAACAGGTTGCCGCGCTGCCGGCCGATGCCGCCGCGGCCGTAGGAGCGGGCGCGCTTGACGGCGGCGCGGCTGGCGGTGCCGCCGGCCAGCCAGCGGTACGAGGAGACGCCCGCGGCCGAGCCGCCGGTGGCCGTCTCCGCGGCCTCGGCGGTCGTGTCGCGGTTGGCCTTGCGGGCCAGCGCCATCACCAGCGGCACGGTGAAGGGGGCGAGCAGCAGGTCGTAGATCGCGGCGGTGAAGACCAGGTTGCCCAGGCCCACGCCGCGCACCGAGCCCTCGCCGACGAGGGCGCCCACGCCCGCGTACAGCAGGGTGGAGCCGACGGCGGCGCAGCCGACGACCATCATCGGGCCCGCGGCGGTACGCACCTGGCCGGACTCGGGCTTGATGAGCCCGGCGAGGTAGCCGATGACGGCGAGCACGAGGGCGTAGCGGCCCACGGCGTGGTCGGCGGGCGGCGCGATATCGGCGAGCAGGCCGCCGGTGAAGCCGACGAGGGCGCCGCCGACGTGGCCGTAGACCATCGCGAGGGCGAGGACGACGAGCAGCGTCAGATCGGGTACGGCGCCGGGCAGATGGAGCCGGGCGAGCACGGTGACCTGGAAGACGAGGGCGGTCACCAGCAGCAGGGCGCAGAGCAGGACGCGGTTCACGTGTCTCATGGGTCAGTTCACGTCCTCTCCGGCCGCGGGGTCCCCACCGGCGGGATCGCCGGCCGGGTCCTCCCCGGCTCCGGCGTCCGCCGCGCCGGCCCCGGCGTCGGCCTCGCCTTGCGCGGCCTCCTCCCCGCCCGGGGGGACGGTGACGGTGACGGTGGGCGTCGGCGTCGCCTTCGGCGCGGGCGGCAGCACCGCGTCGCGCGGGTCGTTGCGCGGCGGCTGGACGACGACGCCGACGATGTCGAGCCGGGTGAACGAGGCGTACGGCTCGACGTACACGGTGCGGGTGACGTCGCCGACCGGCTCGACCGACGAGACGACTCCTATCGGCACGCCCGGCACGAACGGCCGCGACTCGCTGGAGCCGAAGGTCACCAACCGGTCGCCCTTCTCCACCTTCAGCTTGCCGTTGAGGAGTTCGACCTTCATCGGGCGGTCGCCCTGGCCGGTGGCGAAGCCCAGCTCGCTGGTCTTCTCCAGCCGGGTGCCGACCGTGAACTCCGGGTCGTTGGCGAGCAGCACGGTGGCGGTGGACGGGCCGACGGTGGTGACGCGCCCGACGAGGCCGTCGCCGTTGAGCACGGTCATGTCCCGCTCCAGGCCGTCGCGGGAGCCGGCGTCGATGGTCACGGTCCAGGACAGGCCCTGGGCCGCTCCTATGGCGATGACCTGGGCGCCCTTGATGCCGTAGCGGCCGGCGCCCGCGGCGCCCAGGATCTTGTCCAGCTCGGCGGCGCGGGCACGGTTGCGGTCGTCGCTGCCCAGCCGCTGCTTCAGTTCGGCGTTCTGCCGCTGGAGCTCGGCGATCCGGTCGTGCCGGTCCCCCGACTCGCGGACCGCCTCGATCGCGTTGCCCACCGGGTCGACGACCGTGGCGACGCCGTCCTCGACGGGCCCCAGCGCCGCCGCGGCCCCCCGCCTCGTGGCGTCCAGGGGAGAGTCGTCCCCGCCCCGGATGTCGACCGTGATCAGCGCGAACGAGATGGTGATGAGCAGCAGGAGCAGGACCCGGCTCTCTCGTGTGTCCCTCACGTGCTTCCGAAGCGCCTTCCTGGGTGTTCTGTGGGTGGGGTGCGGGATGGGGGCGTGGGGTGCGGACTTGGGGGGCTAGCGGCGGGGCTGTGCGTCCAGCACCTGCTGCAGTGCCTCGAACTCCTCGACGCACTTGCCGGAGCCGAGCGCGACGGAGTCGAGCGGCTCCTCGGCGAGGTGGATCGGCATCCCCGTCTCGTGCCGCAGCCGCTCGTCGAGGCCGGCCAGCAGCGCGCCGCCCCCCGTGAGCACGATGCCGCGGTCCATGATGTCGCCGGACAGCTCCGGCGGGCACTTGTCGAGCGTCGTCTTGACCGCGTCGACGATCGCGTTGAGCGGCTCCTCCATGGCCTTGCGCACCTCGGCGGAGGAGATCACGACCGTCTTCGGCAGCCCGCTGACCAGGTCGCGGCCCCGGATCTCGGTGTGCTCGTCGCGGTCGGTGTCGTACGCGGAGCCGATGGTGATCTTGATCATCTCGGCGGTGCGCTCGCCGAGCAGGAGGCTGTACTCCTTCTTGATGTGCTGGATGATCGCGTTGTCCAGCTCGTCCCCGGCGACCCGGATGGACTGCGCCGTGACGATGCCGCCGAGGGAGATCACCGCGACCTCGGTGGTGCCGCCGCCGATGTCCACGACCATGTTCCCCGTCGCCTCGTGCACCGGGAGCCCGGAGCCGATGGCCGCCGCCATGGGCTCCTCGATGATGTGCACCTGGCGCGCGCCCGCCTGCGTCGACGCCTCGATGACCGCGCGGCGCTCGACTCCCGTGATGCCCGAGGGCACACAGACCACGACGCGGGGGCGGGCGAGGTAGCGGCGCTTGTGGATCTTCAGGATGAAGTAGCGCAGCATCCGCTCGGTGATCTCGAAGTCGGCGATGACGCCGTCCTTCAGCGGACGCACCGCGACGATGTTGCCCGGGGTGCGGCCGATCATCTTCTTCGCCTCGGCGCCGACCGCGAGGATGCCGCCGGTGTTGGTGTTGATGGCCACGACCGACGGCTCGTTCAGCACGATGCCCCTGCCTCTGACGTACACCAACGTGTTGGCGGTCCCAAGGTCGACGGCCATGTCACGGCCGATGAAGCTCATATTGTTCGCCATGGGATACGTCTGGCCTTCCAAAGTGATGGCGGACGGGGGTCGGCAGCAGGGCGACGCGCGCTACGGCCCGTAGGGGCCCATCGTAGTCTCGGGAGGTCGCGGAGGGAGCGAGGGTGTCGCAGTCAATACGACACCGTGTCGGTTGCACTTTCCCCCTTTTCGCTTGCACATGCCAAGAGGCGACCGAATGATCCGGTCGCCTCCTCGGCGGTCGCGCCCGCTGCCGACCTGCGCGTACGTCAGGCGAGCTCGGGGAAGAACAGCTTCAGCTCACGCGCGGCGGATTCCTCGGAGTCGGAGGCGTGCACGAGGTTCTCGCGGACGACGGTGCCGAAGTCGCCGCGGATGCTGCCGGGCGCGGCGGCGATCGGGTCGGTGGGCCCGGACAGGGTACGGACGCCCTCGATGACCCGCTCGCCCTCGACCACCAGCGCCACGACCGGTCCCGAGGCCATGAACTCCACCAACGGCTCGTAGAACGGCCGGCCCACGTGCTCGGCGTAGTGCTGCTCCAGCGTCGCGCGGTCGAGGGTGCGCAGCTCGAGCGCGACGATCGACCAGTCGGCCTTCCGCTCGATCCGGCCGATGATCTCGCCGACCAGCCCGCGGCGTACCGCGTCGGGCTTGAGGAGGACGAGCGTGCGCTGGCTCATGTACAGCTCCTGGCAGTTAATTGCTGGATTCATTGCTGGATCAAGGGGGAATCCGACCTTACCCGGCCCCCGGCGGGCGCTCGCACGCATCCCCGCCGCAGGGCTACGCCGGGGCACCGCCCGCCTCCTCGGCGGCGGCGCCGGCCCCTTCCGCGGCAGCGGCGCGGGCCCGTGCCGCCTTGGCCTCGTCGACGATCCGGCCGTAGTGCACCGACGCCCACCACAGGGCGGTGAAGATCCCGCCCAGGAAGAACATCGACGGCACCACGAAGCCGGAGGCGATCAGGGCGATCTGCAGCCCCCAGCCGACCTCCACGGCGCCGGGGCGGCCGAGCATGCCGCAGACCAGCACGCACAGCACCATGGCGGCGCCGCTGACCCCCCAGATCGTGCCGTCCGACAGGTCGGTCTGCTGCATCGCGACGAGACCCGTCAGGCCGACGATGAGCAACTCGCCGATCAGCGTGCTCGCACAGAGCGTGCGCATCGCTCGCCCTTCCCCTTCGTTCCAGCGGCGGTGACGGAGCCCAGCGTGCCGGCGGCGGCGCGCTCGTCCCTCCCCGCCAGGGTAGTGGCCGCCGGCGCGGCACCGGCCACGCGCCTCGGTACGCGGGTGGCGGCGGGCGCCGGCACGGCTGCGCCAGCGCGCCCCGCGGCGGCGTCGCCGTCGCCGTCGTCGCCGTCGTGGGAGGTGCGCATCACCGGGCCCGCTACTTCGTGCCCAGCAGCAGCCGGGCCTCGCCGGCGGTGATGACGGAGCCGGTGACCAGCACGCCCGCGCCGGCGTACTCGTCCTCCTCCTCCGCCAGCGTGATGGCCGCCTCCAGCGCGTCGTCGAGCCGGGGCTCGACCTGCACGCGCTCGCTGCCGAAGACCTCGACGGCGAGGGCCGCCAGTTCGTCGGGATCCATGGCGCGGGTGGTCGAGTTCCGGGTGATGACGACCTCGGTGAAGATCGGCTCGAACGCCTCCAGCACGCCGCGCACGTCCTTGTCCCGGCTGGTGCCGACGACGCCGACGAGCCGGCTGAAGCCGAACGCCTCCTGCACCCCCGCGGCGGTGGCCCGCGCGCCGGCCGGGTTGTGGGCGGCGTCGAGGATGACGGTGGGCGAGGTCCGTACGACCTCCAGGCGGCCCGGTGAGGTGACGGTGGCGAACGCGCGCCGCACGGTGTCGGCGTCGAGGCTGCGGGCGTGCTCGGAGCCGACGCCGAAGAACGCCTCGACGGCGGCGAGCGCGACCGCGGCGTTGTGCGCCATGTGCTCGCCGTGCAGCGGCAGGAAGACCTCCGGATACTCGCCGCCCAGGCCGCGCAGCGTCAGCAACTGCCCGCCGACCGCGACCTCCCGGCTCAGCACGCCGAACTCCATGCCCTCGCGCGCCACCGTCGCGTCCGCCTCGACGGCCCGCTTGAGGATGACCTGCGCGGCGTCCACGGGCTGCTGGGCCATGATCACGACGGTGCCCGGGCCGCCGCCCGGGGACGTCGCGGTCTTCTTCACGATCCCCGCCTTGTCCGCGGCGATGGCACCCGGGGTGTCCCCGAGCAGCCGGCTGTGGTCGACCGCGATGGGCGTGACGACGGCGACGGAGGCGTCGATGACGTTCGTGCTGTCCCAGGTGCCGCCGAGGCCGACCTCGACGACCGCCACGTCCACCGGGGCCTCGGCGAACGCGGCGAAGGCCATCGCGGTGAGCATCTCGAAGAACGACAGCGGGTGCTCCTGCCGGGCGTCGACCATCTCCGCGTACGGCTTCAGCTCGCGGTACGTCTCCACGAACCGCTCGGCGTCGATCGGCGCCCCGTCGAGGCCGATCCGCTCCGTGATCGACTGCAGGTGCGGGCTGGTGAAGCGGCCGGTGCGCAGGTCGCACGCCACCAGCAGCGCCTCGATCATGCGGGCCGTGGAGGACTTGCCGTTCGTGCCCGTCAGATGGATCGACGGGTACGCCCGCTGCGGCTCGCCGAGTATGTCGAGCAGCGCCCGGATGCGCTCCAGCGACGGGTCGATGCGCGTCTCCGGCCAGCGCGCCAGCAGCTCCGCCTCGGCCTCGCGCAGGGCACGCGCCACCTCGGGGTCGGCCGGGCTCGCGGGCACGCCGTCACCGGCGGGCGGGCCCGCCTGGGCGCGCAGCGTGCGGCTGCCGGCCTCGATGACGGCCAGGTCGGGGTCGCGGTCGGTCTCGGTGCCGACGATCTCGTCGAAGGCTGCGTCTTCGGTGCTCTCGGGGCTCTCGGGGTTCTCGGGGTGCTCCCCGTTCTCCGGCGTCTCCGGGGTGTCCGGGCTGCGTGGGGTCTCGTCCGGGTCGGGACCAGCGGGTTCTTCGCGGGCGCTCACGATGCCAGTCTAGGGTCCGGCTACGACTGTCCCCGCCCCCGCGGGGACAGCCGGCGCAGCCCCCGCGGGGACAGCAGGCTCAGCCCCCGCGGGGACACCCGGCGGATGCACGAGAAGCAGCTTCGGATCGCAGGTACGGCACAGGAGGCGACCGCGTGTCCCCGAACGACCCTCACAGCGGCGCGGAGCGCCGCCCGCGCGCCCTGTTCGCGATGAGCCCCGACGCCCTGCCGCGGCTCTTCGACGCGGCGACGCGGGACCGGCTCGCGCAGGTCGCGGACCTGGACCCCGGCCTGGTCGCCGCGGACTTCACCGAGCCGCGGGCAGCCGCCGCGCTGGCCGGCGCCGAGGTGCTGGTGACCTGCTGGGGCTGCCCGCCGCTGGACGACGCGGTGCTCGCCGCGGCGCCCCGGCTGCGGGCCGTCGTGCACGCCGCGGGGTCCGTCAAGCACCACGTCACCGAGGCGGTGTGGCGACGCGGGATCGCGGTCTCCTCGGCGGCGTGGGCGAACGCGCTGCCGGTGGCGGAGTACACCGTCGCCGCGGTGCTGTTCGCGGGCAAGCGGGTGCTTCAGGTGCGGGAGGAGTACCGGCGGCGGCGCGGCCCGTACGACTGGTACGCGGACCATCCGGGCGCCGGCAACTACCGGCGCACCGTCGGCGTCGTCGGCGCCTCCCTGGTCGGGCGGCGGGTGCTGGAGCTGCTGCGCCCGTACGACCTGTCGGTGCTGGTGTACGACCCGTACGCGGACGACGGCGAGCTGCGCGCCCTCGGCGCCACCCCCGCCGGTCTCGACGAGCTGTGCGCCACCGCCGACGTCGTCACCGTGCACGCGCCCCAGCTGCCGGCCACCCGGCATCTGATCAGCCGCGCCCGGCTCGCATCGATGCGCGACGGGGCGACGCTCGTCAACACCGCGCGCGGCTCGCTGGTGGACCAGGAGGCGCTGACCGAGGAACTGGTCGCCGGGCGGCTGCACGCCGTCGTGGACGTGACCGAGCCGGAGTTCCTGCCGGCCGGCTCGCCGCTGTACGAACTGCCGAACGTGCTGCTGACGCCCCATGTCGCGGGGTCGCTGGCCGGCGAGCTGCCGCGGCTGGGCCGGGCGGCGGCCGACGAGCTGGCCCGCTACGCGGCGGGGGAGCCCTTCGCGCACCCGGTGCGGCCGGAGTCCCTGGGCCACAGCGCGTAGCCGGGTGTACGGGCCCGGGGGGCGGCCCCGGGCCCGTAGGCGCTACGCCTGCGGCAGGCGCTCCAACTGCGCGCCGATGCGGACGATGTCCTCCTCGGCCTTCGCCAGCCGGGTACGGATCTTCGCGACGACCGGCTCCGGCGCCTTGGCGAGAAAGCCATCGTTCCCCAGCTTGGCCTCCGCCTGCGTCTTCTCCTTCTCGGCCGCGGCCAGGTCCTTCGTCAGCCGCTTGCGCTCGGCCGCCACGTCGATCGTCCCGGACAGGTCCAGCGCGACGGTCGCGCCGGCCACCGGCAGCGACGCCGTGGCGGCGAAGGACGCGCCCTCGGGCTGCAGGCGCAGCAGTTGCCGCATGGCGGCCTCGTGCGCCGCCAGACCGGCACCGGCCAGCTCCACCCGGGCGGGCACCCGCTGGCCCGGCTGCAGGCCCTGGTCGGCGCGGAAGCGGCGGACCTCGGTGACGACCTCCTGGAGCTTCACGATCTCCGCCTCGGCCGCCGCGTCCCGGAAGCCGGAGTCGGCGGGCCACTCGGCGATCACCAGGGACTCGCGGCCCGTCAGCGTCGTCCACAGCGCCTCGGTGACGAACGGGACCACCGGGTGCAGCAGTCGCAGCGTGACGTCCAGGACCTCGCCGAGGACGCGGCGCGAGGCGTCGGCCGCGGGGCCGCCGGCCGCGAACGTCGTCTTGGACAGCTCCACGTACCAGTCGAAGACCTCGTCCCAGGCGAAGTGGAACAGCACGTCGGAGAGCTTCGCGAACTGGAAGTCCTCGTAGAGCGCGTCGACCTCGGCGACGACCGCGTTCAGCCGGGAGAGGATCCAGCGGTCCGTGGTGGACAGCTCCGCCGCGGCGGGCATAGGGCCCTCGACCGTGGCGCCGTTCATCAGCGCGAAGCGCGTGGCGTTCCACACCTTGTTCGCGAAGTTGCGCGAGCCCTGCACCCAGTCCTCGCCGATCGGCACGTCGGTGCCGGGGTTGGCGCCGCGGGCGAGGGTGAACCGGACGGCGTCGGAGCCGTACTTGTCCATCCACTCCAGCGGATCCACCGCATTCCCGAACGACTTCGACATCTTCTTGCCGAACTGGTCGCGGACCATGCCGTGCAGCGCGATCGTGCGGAACGGGATCTCACCGTCCCGCGCGTACAGCCCGAACATCATCATCCGGGCGACCCAGAAGAAGAGGATGTCGTACCCCGTGACCAGGACGGAGTTCGGATAGAACTTCGCCAGGCTCTCGGTCTCCTCCGGCCAGCCCAGCGTGGAGAAGGGCCACAGGCCGGACGAGAACCACGTGTCCAGCACGTCGCTGTCCTGCGTCCAGCCCTCGCCGCTCGGCGGCTCCTCGTCGGGGCCGACGCACACCAGCTCGCCGTCCGGGCCGTGCCAGACGGGGATGCGGTGGCCCCACCAGAGCTGGCGGGAGATGCACCAGTCGTTGAGGTTGTCGACCCAGCCGAAGTAGCGGGACTCCATCTCCTTGGGGTGGATGGCGACCCGGCCGTCGCGCACCGCGTCGCCCGCGGCCTTGGCCAGCGGGCCGACCTTGACCCACCACTGCATGGACAGCCGCGGCTCGATCGTGGTCTTGCAGCGCGAGCAGTGGCCCACCGAGTGCACGTACGGCCGCTTCTCGGCCACGATCCGGCCGTCGGCGCGCAGCGCGGCGACGATCGCCGAGCGGGCCTCCAGCCGGTCCAGGCCCTGGAACGGGCCGTGGGCCGTGATGACCGCGTGCTCGTCCATGATCGTCAGCATCGGCAGGCCGTGCCGGCGGCCGATCTCGAAGTCGTTGGGGTCGTGCGCCGGGGTCACCTTCACCGCGCCGGTGCCGAACTCCGGGTCCACGTGCTCGTCGGCGACGACGGGGATGCGGCGGCCGGTGAGCGGCAGCACGATCTCCGTACCGACGAGGTGGCGGTAGCGCTCGTCGTCCGGGTGGACCGCGACGGCGGTGTCGCCGAGCATCGTCTCGGCGCGCGTGGTGGCCACGACGATGGACTGCTCTCCCTCGCCGTAGCGGATGGAGACCAGCTCGCCGTCGTCGTCCTGATACTCCACCTCGATGTCGGAGATCGCGGTGAGGCAGCGGGGGCACCAGTTGATGATGCGCTCGGCGCGGTAGATCAACTCGTCGTCGTACAGCCGCTTGAAGATGGTCTGGACGGCGCGCGACAGGCCCTCGTCCATCGTGAAGCGGTCGCGGCTCCAGTCCACGCCGTCGCCGAGGCGGCGCATCTGGCCGGCGATCTGCCCGCCGGACTCCGCCTTCCACTTCCACACCCGCTCGACGAACGCATCGCGGCCCAGATCGTGCCGCGACAGGCCCTCCTTGGCCAGCTCGCGCTCCACGACGTTCTGCGTGGCGATGCCGGCGTGATCCATGCCGGGCTGCCACAGCGTCTCGTACCCCTGCATGCGCTTGCGGCGGGTGAGGGCGTCGATCAGCGTGTGCTCGAAGGCGTGGCCGAGATGGAGGCTCCCCGTGACGTTCGGCGGGGGGATGACGACCGTGTACGGCGGCTTGTCGCTCTTGGCGTCCGCCGCGAAGTAACCGCGCTCCACCCAGCCCTCGTACAGCGAGGTCTCGACCTCGCCGGGGGTGTACTGCGTGGGAAGCTCTGCTGCGCTGCTCTGCGGGTTCTCTGCGTCGGTCACGACGGTCAGTGTAGAGCCGCGTCACATCCTGCTGCGAACCACTTGTGGACGGCGTGCGTCCTTGTGGACAACCGCGCGGCAGCCGATGAGGACCCGAGGCAGCACAACGCGGCGTGATCCGACAGTATGGGCGGAGCAGTCTTACACACGGAGGGGACCGTAATGAGTCACAACCAGCCGCCACCCGGACCGTACGGGGGTGGAGGGCAGCAGCCAGGCCCGTACGGGCAGCCCGGTCCCTACGGCCAGCCCCAGCAGCCTCCGCAGCAGCCCGCGCCGTCGCCTTACTCCCAGCCCGCCCAGGGCGGCCAGCCGGGTCAGCCCGGTTACGGCTACCCGCAGCAGGGCGGCGACCAGGGCTACGGGCAACAGCAGCAGCCCGGCGCGTACGGGCAGCCCGGGGGGTACGGCCAGCAGCAGCAGTACGGACAGCAGCAGGCGGGCCCGTACGGGCAGCAGCAGGCCGGCTACGGCCAGGCGCCGCCGCCCCCGCCGGCCGGTGGCAAGAACAAGACCCTGTTCATCGTCGTCGGCGCCGTGGTCGCGGTCGCCGTGATAGCCGTGGCCGCGTTCTTCCTCATCGGCGGCGACGACAGTGACGACAAGAAGGACGAGTCGAAGAACTCGCAGACCGACGGCGGCAAGACGGGCGACGACGGCGACGGCACGGACAGCGGGGACGACCCGCCCGTCGACGACGGCAAGCAGTACAAGCTGACGGCCCCCGACACGGTCGCCACCGAGTACCAGAAGGACGACGCGGCGAGCGCCGGCTCCGGGCTCAACTCCAGCGACATCGACCAGTTGGAGACGATCGGGATCTCCAACCCGCAGGACGTCGGCGCCGGCTACACGGCGGGCGACAGCGCCACGGCCAAGATCCTGCAGTTCCAGGGCGTCTACGGCGAGGTCTCCAACCCGGACATGGTCCTGGACGCGTTCTTCACCTACATGGCGAAGGAGGCCGCCGCCGACCCGTCCGCGGGCGGTGGCGACACGGCCGAGCTGGTCGGCAGCCCGGAGGAGGTCCAGCCCGAAGGGCTGGAGGAGGGCGCTTCGATGAAGTGCCAGTACGTCAAGTTCACCACGGCGGACTCCACCTCACCGGTCGACAGCTTCCAGTTCCCGACCTGCGCCTGGGCCGACAGCAGCACCATCGGCTACGTGGCCCTGACCGACCCGTCGCTGATCCTCACCGGCGGTGAGATGAGCATCGACGACGCCGCGACCACCACCGCTGACGTCCGCAACGACGTCCGGGTGCCGATCGGCTGATCCGTACAGCGCAACGCGAAGGGGCCGCCCGGTGGGCGGCCCCTTTCGTATGGGTTCGTCTGGGGGTGCGGCGCTCCTGCGGAGCGCGGACGGCGGCGCGGCTCAGGCGCTCTCCTGGTGCCGCTGCTCCGGCTCGGCGCTGCGGGAGCGGGGCACCAGCGTCGGGTTGACGTTGGAGTGCACCGCCTCCTCCGTGATGACCACGCGGGCGACGTCCTTGCGGGACGGCACCTCGTACATCACCGACTGCAGCACCTCCTCCATGATGGCGCGCAGCCCACGGGCGCCGGTGCCGCGGAGGATGGCCTGGTCGGCGATGGCCTCCAGCGCCGGGCGGTCGAAGTCCAGCTCGACGCCGTCGAGTTCGAAGAGGCGCTGGTACTGCTTGACGAGCGCGTTCCGCGGCTCGACGAGGATCTTCAGCAGGGCGGCCCGGTCCAGGTTGTGCACGCTGGTGATGACCGGCAGCCGCCCGATGAACTCGGGGATCATGCCGTACTTCACCAGGTCCTCGGGCATGACCTCCTGGAACGGATCCTCGTTCTCCAGCTCGCGCTTGGAGCGGATGGTGGCGCCGAAGCCGATACCCTTGGCGCCCGCCCGGGACTCGATGAGCTTCTCCAGGCCGGCGAAGGCACCGCCGACGATGAACAGCACGTTCGTGGTGTCGATCTGGATGAACTCCTGGTGCGGGTGCTTCCTGCCGCCCTGCGGCGGCACGGAGGCGGTGGTGCCCTCCAGGATCTTCAGCAGCGCCTGCTGCACGCCTTCGCCGGAGACGTCACGGGTGATCGACGGGTTCTCACTCTTCCGTGCGACCTTGTCGATCTCGTCGATGTAGATGATGCCGGTCTCGGCCTTCTTGACGTCGTAGTCGGCGGCCTGGATCAGCTTCAGCAGGATGTTCTCGACGTCCTCGCCGACGTACCCCGCCTCGGTGAGGGCGGTGGCGTCGGCGATGGCGAAGGGGACGTTGAGCATCCGGGCCAGGGTCTGCGCCAGCAGCGTCTTGCCGGAACCGGTGGGGCCGAGCAGCAGGATGTTGGACTTCGACAGCTCGATGCCGTCCTCGCGGTCCTTCGCCGCGGCGCCGTTCTCGCCGGCCTGCACCCGCTTGTAGTGGTTGTAGACCGCGACGGACAGCGCCTTCTTGGCGGCCTCCTGGCCGACGACGTAGCCCTCAAGGAACTCGTAGATCTCGCGGGGCTTGGGCAGTTCCTCCCAGCGCACCTCGGAACTCTCCGCGAGCTCCTCTTCGATGATCTCGTTACAGAGGTCGATGCACTCGTCGCAGATGTATACACCGGGTCCTGCGATGAGCTTCTTGACCTGCTTCTGGCTCTTGCCGCAGAACGAGCATTTGAGCAGATCGCCGCCGTCACCGATGCGTGCCACGAGGTGCTTCCCCTTCGCCTGGGATCCGCTCTTGGGGGGCGGAACCTGGTTGCGTATCGACGGTACCTTGCCCGGAGCCCCGAGCGGTCCCCTTGGGCCCAACTCACTGGTTCGCTTCCCAGGGGACCGCTCCACGGGCGGCCCTGTCCAGAGGACAAGGGCCCGGACGGGGTCCGGCGCCGCGGATACGGAGCCGGCAGCCGCCGCGAGCCGTCAGCCGCCGATGCCGGCGGACAGCTTGCGGGTGGAGACGATCTGGTCGATCAGGCCGTACTCCAGCGACTCCTCGGCGGTGAGGATCTTGTCCCGCTCGATGTCGTCCTTGATCTTCTCGATCGGCGTCGTCGAGTGCTTGGCCAGCATCTCCTCGAGCTGGTTACGCATCCGGAAGATCTCCTTCGCGGCGATCTCCAGGTCGGAGACCTGGCCGCGGCCGGTCTCGGTGTACGGCTGGTGGATCAGGATGCGCGCGTTCGGCAGGGCCATGCGCTTGCCCTCGGTGCCGGCGGCCAGCAGCACGGCGGCGGCCGAGGCGGCCTGGCCCATGCAGACGGTCTGGATGTCCGGCTTGACGAACTGCATCGTGTCGTAAATGGCGGTGAGCGCCGTGAAGGAGCCGCCGGGGCTGTTGATGTAGACCGAGATGTCCCGGTCCGGGTCCATCGACTCCAGGCACAGGAGTTGGGCCATCACGTCGTTCGCGGAGGCGTCGTCGATCTGCACGCCGAGGAAGATGACGCGCTCCTCGAAGAGCTTCGCGTACGGGTCGTACTCGCGGATGCCCTGCGAGGTGCGCTCGACGAAGCGCGGGATGACGTAGCGGGACTCGGCGCCCAGCGAACCGCGGGCGTCGGCGGCCTCGTCGGCCATGCGGTCGTAGAGGCCGCGTCCGGGGAAGTTCTGCATCGTGGTGTTCCGTCCTGGTGGCAGTGCGGCTGAGAAAGGCTGCGCGGGGCTGTTTGCGGGTCGTTGCCGGGCGCCGGGACCGGGCGGGCCCCGTCGGGGGGCCGGACGCCGGGCCTCAGGCGCCGGTGCCGCCGCCGCCGGGGATGCCCGAGGCCGACGGCATGACCTCGTCGATCAGGCCGTACTCCTTGGCCTCCTCGGCGGAGAACCAGCGGTCACGGTCGGAGTCGTGGGTGACCTGCTCGACGGTCTGGCCGGTGTGCAGCGAGGTGAGCTCCGCCATCTTCTTCTTCGTGCGGATGAGCTGCTCGGCGTGGATCTTGATGTCCGTCGCCGAGCCGGCCAGGCCGGCGGACGGCTGGTGGATCAGGATCTCGGCGTTCGGCAGCGCGAAGCGCTTGCCGGGGGTGCCGGCGCTGAGCAGGAACTGGCCCATGGAGGCCGCGAGACCCAGGGCGATGGTGACGATGTCGTTCTTGATGAACTGCATCGTGTCGTAGATCGCCATCCCGGCGGTCACGGAACCGCCCGGGCTGTTGATGTAGAGGTTGATGTCCTTGTCCGGGTCGGCGGCGAGGAGGAGGAGCTGCGCCGTGATCTTGTTGGCGATATCGTCGTCGACCGGCTGACCGAGGAAGATGATGCGCTCGTTGAGCAGCCGGTTGTAGACCTGGTCGCCAAGGCCGCCGAAGGACGGCTCGCCCGGGCCGGAAAGCATCGGGTTCGTCACGTGTCCACCTGCTCACTCTGCGACGGCCGCCAGAGGCCGTCTGACTGTACGTTCCTGACTTGCCTGACTTGCTTATGGACCCTAACGCGCAGGTAGGCGACGGCCATCCCGGTTCCGGAACTGTTCGCTGTGAGCGCAGGCCCTGCGGGGGCCCTGCGGGCGGCACGGCGGGGTGCCGGGCACCGTGGCGAGCCGGGTCTGCGGGGCACCCGGGCCCTGCGGGCGGCACGGCGGGGTGGGAAGGATAACCCGGGAGCGGGCGTCCCCGGCCTCCGGCCGGCGGGCGGCACCAGCGCACGCGGGCCGGGACCCGCGCCGCCCCGGAGCGCACCGCGCATGCGGCAGGCGCGGAGTCGCCGCAGCACGCCGACGCCGCGAGCGCGGCCCTGCGGCCCCGGCAGCCCGCCCGCCCGGCGGCCCCTGCCGCGGGTACGCCGGAGGGCGCGGGGGCTGCGGGCGTCCGCATGTGGGGTTGGCCACGGCGTGGGGCGGGCCGGGGCACGACGCGCGAAGCGCGCGTGCGCGGCGCGGGAGTCCCGCGGCGCATCGCGGCCGGGACCGGCGCAGAGCCCACGGCCCGCTCACGCACGGGCGCAACGCGCGAAGCGCCCGTGAGGAGTGCGGGATCCCGCCGCTCACCGCCGCGGCGGCGGCTCCGGTGACGGCCGGGGGACGAGGCGCGGGGCGATGCCGCGCGGCCTGCTCGCGCACCACCGCGCCCCCGCGGGGGCCGGCAGGCACCGTGGGTGTCGGGTGCGGACCCGGCGCAATGGGACCACGTCCCCCGCGGGGGGGCGGCAGGCACTGCACCGGGACCGCGCGCCGCCACGACGCGCGAAGCGCGCGCAAGGGGCGCGGGATTCCCGCCGCGCACCGCGCCCGGGACCGGCGGCCGTGGCGCGGAGGGCGCGTGGGGTGCTGTCGGGCGGCGTAGGTTCGCAGGGCCGCCGTGGCTGGCCCGCCGGCCCCCAGGCGTGGCCCGGGCCCTGCCGCGGTGCGGCAGGGCCCGTGGTCGTGTTCGGTTCGTCCGGGTCAGGCGTCTGCCTTCTCCGGCTTCTGCTCGGCCTCGGCCTCGTCGGACTCCGCCTCGACCGTCTCGGCGGTCTCGTCCTCGTCCGACAGGTCCACCGGCTCGCCGTTCGTGTCCTTGACCTCCGCGGCCTCCACCACGACCGCCAGGGCCTTGCCGCGGGCCACCTCGCCGACCAGCACCGGCACCTGGCCGCCCTCGACGACCGCCTGGGCGAACTGGTCCGGGCTCATCCCCGAGGACTGGGCGCGGCGCATCAGGTGCTCGGTCAGCTCTTCCTGGCCGACGTTCACCTGCTCCTTGCCCACCAGCTCGTCCAGGACGAACTGGGTGCGGATGCCGCGCTCCGCCTGCTCCTTCAGCTCCGCCTCGAACTCCTCGGCGGTCTTCTCCTGAAGCTTCAGGTAGCCCTCGAGGGTCATCCCCATCTGCGCCAGCTGGTGGTTCTCCAGGTTGTGCCGGCGGGTGGAGATCTCCTCCTCCAGCAGCTTCTCCGGCACCGGGATCTCCACCAGGCCGAGCAGCTCGTCCAGCACCTTCTCCTGGGCCTGCTGCGCCTGGTCGTAGCGCTTCATCTGCTCCAGCCGCTTGCGGCTGTCCGCCCGCATCTCCTCCAGCGTGTCGAACTCGCTGGCCATCTGGGCGAATTCATCGTCCAGCTCCGGCAGCTCGCGCTCGGCGACCTGCGTGACCTCGACCTTGACCTGCGCCTCCTGGCCGGCCGCGGAGCCGCCCTTCAGCTCGGAGGCGAACGTCGCGGAGCCGCCGGCCTCCAGGCCGGTGACCGCCTCGTCGATGCCGTCCAGCAGCTCACCGGAGCCGATGGTGTACGACACGCCGCTGGCGACGCCGTCGTCCAGCACCTCGCCGTCGACGCTCGCCTCCAGGTCGATGGTGACGACGTCGCCCTCGGCCGCGGCCCGCTCCACCGGCGTGGTGGACGCGAAGCGCTCGCGGAGCTGCTCGACGGACTTGTCGACGTCCTCGTCGGGCACCTCGACGGCGTCGACCTCGACGCTGATGCCGGAGTAGTCCGGGATCTCGAACTCGGGGCGGATGTCGACCTCGGCGGTGAAGGTCAGCGTCTCGTTGTCCTTCAGCTCGGTGATGTCGACCTCGGGCCGGCCCAGCGGCTTGAGGTCGCCCTCGTTGACGGCGTCCTCGTAGAGCTTCGGCAGCGCGTCGTTGACGGCCTCCTCCAGGACGGCGCCGCGACCGAACCGCTGGTCGATGATGCGGGCCGGGATCTTGCCCTTGCGGAAGCCCGGCACGGTGACCTGCTGGTTGATCTTCTTGTACGCCGCGTCGAGGCTGGGCTTGAGCTCCTCGAAGGGCACCTCGACAGTGAGCCGAACCCGGGTCGGGTTCAGGGTCTCCACGGCGCTCTTCACGGTCGGTCTCCTTGGGATGGCGTCTGGGAAGTGCTGTACTTCTTCTGGACTTCTTGTGGCTGCGTCCGGCCTCTGGGTCCGGCTTCTGGCGAGGCGTGGAGCGGCCTGGTCCAGGCACGCAGGAACGCAGCTTGCATAGTACCGGTGCCGGGTCCGCTCCCCATAAAGGGACCTTCGAAACGAAGGCCCCCGCCGTGGTCGGGGTGGCCGGATTCGAACCGACGACCTTCCGCTCCCAAAGCGGACGCGCTACCAAGCTGCGCCACACCCCGCGTGTGCGAGCAGTAGGGTACATGCCCGCGCAGCCGCGCCGCCGCCGATTACGTCCCTGGTGACGCCGCACGCGGCCGGCACACAGCCGGCACGCGGCCGGCAGCCGGCCTGCACCGCGGCCCGTACCCGGCGCGCGGCGGCGGGCATGCAACGCCACGGTGGCGTGCGGGATCGGGGGCGCAGAGGCTACGATGCAGGGCGTGCCACCCACGCAGGTGGCATCTGCGGGTGTAGCTCAATGGTAGAGCTCCAGCCTTCCAAGCTGGCCACGCGGGTTCGATTCCCGTCACCCGCTCGGTGCGACGGCCGGGCTCCGGGCCGCGCCGCGTCCGTCGCGACGCGCGCAGGCCGGGATCCCGGCCGTTGGCGTGTGCGCGGCGGCCGGGTCGTCCCGGGGAGCGGTCAGGTGCCGATGTCGCTGATGCTCTGACTGATCTCGTCGAGGGCGTCGTTGATGTCCGGAGCGGCGCTGGTGGACGCCAGGAAGAAGCCGAAGAGCACCGCGACGATCGCCGGGCCCATCTTGATCGAGCCGCCACGGATCAGCACGACCAGGATGATCCCCATCAGCAGCACCAATGACAGTGAGATAGCCACGCCTGATCACCCCTAGGTTCTCGTTCACCCGCCCAGGGCACCCGCCGCCCGCACACCCCGGTGGGTCCATCGTGCCACCAAGAGGTGCACGGAGGTGCGTGGGATGCCCAACTGGCTGATATCTCGCGCCCCTTACACCGATCTGCGCCCCCCGGCGCACGCGGGGCCTCCTACGCGGGACGCCGCACTCCCTCCGCGCCGGCGATGCGCCCATGCGGTCCATCCCCGGCGGCGGGCCAGGGGAAACCGTCGCGGCGAATCCGAATTCCGCGATCCAGGCCGCGGATATGCGTATTACACGGTACGCGGACGACGTTCCCAGACGCCCCAATTCCCCATTCACACCGGGTGTATGCGCACCGGGAATGGCCGAAAAAAGATCGACGGACACGCCGATGCTTCGTACTCGTATGTCCGGTTCATTCAGGACAAACCTGGCATACGATGATGCCCACTGACCTCACCGTTCTTCATCAGCGTACGGAAATTGCCGACACCGACTTCGAATTTACGGGCCCGACATCAGGACGCTAGGGTGCCGACGATGTTCCGATCCCCCCTCGACCCCAACCCGCCGGTGCGGTTCCGGGTTCCGCCGCCGGACTCGTACCTGGAGGCTCCGTGACCCACCCGCCGCAGACCGCGGCTCGTCCGGCCGGCGATTCCGGCAAGCCGAAGACCCGCGACCCCTTCTTCGACAACGCAAAGTACCTGGCCATCGTGCTGGTCGCACTCGGCCACGCGTGGGAGCCGCTGCGCGACGACAGCCGCGCCGCGTCCGCGCTCTACATGCTCGTCTACTCCTTCCACATGCCGGCGTTCATCCTCATCTCCGGCTATATGTCACGCTCGTTCGACCTGGGCCGCCCCGGGCGCGTGCAGCGGCTGGTCACCGGCGTCCTCGTGCCGTACGTGATCTTCGAGACCGCGTACACGTTCTTCAACCGCTGGGCGGGCGAGGTCCCCGACTACCGCATCAGCATCCTCGACCCGTGGTATCTGACGTGGTTCCTCATCGCGCTGTTCGTCTGGCGGATGACGACACCGCTGTGGAAGGCGGTGCGCTGGCCGGTTCCGCTGGCGCTGGTCATCGCCATCGCCGCGTCCATGAGCGACACGGTCGGCAACGACCTCGACCTGCAGCGCGTGCTGCAGTTCATGCCCTTCTTCGTCCTCGGCCTCATGCTCAGGCCGGAGCACTTCCAACTGGTGCGCAGGCGCGAGGTGCGGCTGCTGTCGGTGCCCGTGGTCCTGATGGCCGCGGTCGTCGCGTACTGGGCCGTGCCGCGGATGAACGCCGGCTGGTTCTACCACCGCGACTCCGCGCAGGAGCTGGGCGCGCCCATCTGGGCCGGGCCGGCGATGACGTTCGCGATGTTCGGCTGTGCGCTGGTCCTCACGGCGTGCTTCCTGGCCTGGGTGCCGCGGCGCACGATGTGGTTCACGGTGCTGGGCGCGGGCACGCTCTACGGCTACCTGCTGCACGGGTTCCTCGCCAAGGGCTCGCGCTTCTGGGGCTGGTACGACCACGACTTCGTGCACACGCCGCTGGGCGCCATCGCCGTGACGGCGGTCGCGGTCGTGATCATCACCGTGCTGTGCACCCCGCCGGTGCGGCAGATGTTCCGGTGGGCCATGGAGCCGAAGATGAACTGGCTGTTCCGGCCCGACCCCGGCGACAAGCACGGCAGCTCGCCGCGCTCGCGGCCGGCGGCGGAGCGGGCCCCCGAGCGGGAGCGCGCGAGCGCCTCTCGCTGAGTCCCGGTACGGCACGCGGCCCGGGCCGCCCCTCCTCGCGAAAGGGCGGCCCGGGCCGCTCACGTTCCCGTACGCGCTCGCCCACGGCTTCCCGTGCGGCTATCTGTGCAGCCTTCGGTGCGGCTTCTGATACGGCTTCTCGTGCCGCTTCTCGTACGAAACCGCGCCCCCGCCCACCGTCAGCCCGGCTGCTCCGCCCGCCGCAGCGCCGCGCGGGCCGGCAGCGCCGTGCCCAGCAGCCCGAGTCCCACGGCCCCCGCCGTGAAACCCGCGACCGTCAGCGGCGGCAGATACGGCTCCCCGCCCGTGATGCCGCGGACCATCGGCACCAGGGTCGCCGCCGCGATCGCCCCGCCCAGCACCAGGCCCGCGACCCCGACGAGCAGGCCCTCCCAGCGGATCATGCCCAGGACCTGGCGCCGGGTGGAGCCGATCAGCCGCAGCATCCCCAGTTCGCGGCGGCGGTCCAGCACCGTCATGACGAGGGTGTTGACCGCCGCGATCGCGGCGAAGCCGCCGAGCACGCCGGCCATGGTGTAGTTCGCCCAGCGGTTGAGGCTGCGGTCGGCGTCCTGCCGCTGCGCGTAGCCGGCCGCGTCGGTCACCGCGGTGCCGGCGCCGCCCAGCGCGCCGAGGTCGGCGGCGCGACCGCCGCTGACCAGCAGGTCCGTGTCGTACGCCGCGGTGACGTGCCCCGCCAGCGCGGCGCGGTCCAGCGTCACCCGGGCGAGCCCGAGGCCCCGCCCGTACGTGGCCGCCACCTCGGCCTTCACCGGCGTGCCGTCCGGCAGCCGCAGCTCGACGCGCTCGCCGACGCCGACGCCCGCGGAGCGGGCCAGGTTCTCGTCGAGCGCCACCGTGCCGGGGTCGTGCAGCCGGTCGAGGGCTCCGTCGCGTACGTCGAGATCCTGGACGCGGGTGAGCCCGTCGCCGGCGACGCCTTGCGCCGTCGCGCTCTGCAGCCACCGGTCGCCCCCGCCGCCGACCGGCACCAGCACCTCCGCGCGCAGCACGCCCACCGCCGCGTCCACCCCGGGCTGCCGTGCCGCGCGCGCGGCGGCGTCGGCGGGCAGCCCGCCGGGGTGGGTGACGACGTGGTCGGCGGTGACGCCGGCACGCTGCTGGGTCGCGGTGGCGTGGTCCTCACTGGTGTGCATGAAGACCAGCACCGAGGCGAACGCCGTCGCCAGCACGATCGGAGTGATCGCGGAGGCCAGCCGGCGGGCGTTCGTACGGGAGTTGGCGGCGGCCAGCTCCGCGGCGGCGTCGCCCGCGCGCAGCGGCAGGCCGAACAGCGCGGCGGCCAGCCGCGCGATCAGCGGCCCCAGCAGCGCGACGGCCAGCATGAACAGCATCACCACGCCGAGCGCCGCCTCCGCCGCGTCGTCCCCCGCGGAGCGGGCCGCGACGCCGCTGAGGGCGAGGCCGCCGCCGGCGGCGGCGAGGCCGAGGACGGTGCGTACGATCCCGGGGCGCGGCCGCTCCACGGACGCCTCGGTGAGCGCCTGGCCGGGCTTGGTCCGCGCGGGCCTGCGGGAGGCCGCCCAGCCGGCGACCAGCGCGCTGAGCAGCGCGGTGCCCACGGCGACGGCGAGCGGGATGACGGAGACGTGCAGGTCGACGGCGTCGGGCACGGCGTCGCGCGCCTTGAGCTGGCCGAACCACCAGGAGGCGAGCCCGATCCCGGGCAGCAGCCCGGCGAGCCCGGCGACCGGCGCGACGAGCAGCGCCTCGGCGGCCACGGAGCGGCGGATCTGCCGCGGGGTCGCGCCGACGGCGCGGAGCAGGGCGAACTCGCGTCTGCGCTGCGCGACGGAGAGGGCGACGGTGCCGGCGGCGGTGAAGACGGCGACGGTGGCGGCGATGCCGCCGAACGAGCCGCCGAGCCCGGTCAGCACCTCCTCGGCCGCCACGACACCGGGATCCTCCACGGCCCCGCGCCCGTCCCCGGTGTGCACGCGGGCCCGCTCCCCCACGGCGCCGCGCACGGCGTCGGCGAGCTGCCCGGCGCCGACGCCCTCGGCGGGCAGCACGGCGACGGCGTCGATACGCCCGGGGTGCCCGGCGGCACGGGCGACGGCGGCATCGGCGAGGTAGACGGCGCCGGGGCGGCCTGTCACGGGCACGGCAGGCCGGGAGGCGGTGGGCGCCGCCGGGGCCGCGAGGCCCGAGACGTGGAACTCCTGCTGTCCTGCCGGGAGTACGAGGGTGACCCTGTCCCCCACCTCCGTGCCCGCGGCGCGGGCCGTCGCGTGGTCGAGGACCACCTCGCCCGGCCCCGGTGCCGACCCCGCGGTGAGCGCGGCGCCGGTGAAGGCGTGCGAGCCCCAGCCCTGCGCGGTGAGCGCGGCGCCGTCCGGCTGTCCCCCCGGCGCCGCCAGGCGGGTGGGGAACGTGCCGTCCGGGACCGCCGCCGCGACGCCCCGGGCCTTCGCGACGCGCTCGGCCAGGTCCGCCTTCACCCGCGCCCGGTCCGGCACCTGTTCCGAGGCGTCGTACGCGCCGTCGCCGCTGCCCACCGTCAGGTGCGCCCGCTGGTCCGCGGCGACCACCACCGGCGCGTTCGCGTACCGCTGGGGCGGCACCGTGGCCCGTACGCCCGTCTCCAGCAGGATGCCGCAGGCCGACACGATCAGCGCCGCCATCATCAGCGCGACGAACGTCCCGGCGAAGCCGCCCGGCCGGAACCGCAGCGCGGCCCGCGCGAGCCCGTTCGTACGCGCCCGCCTCCCGGCCTCCGGCGAGCCGCCGCCCCCCGGGGTGCCGGGCCCGTACGCGGGCGCCGTTCCGCCCTCCCGGCCGCCTCTGCCGGAGCGCTCATCCGGCCCGTACGAATACGAGGGACCGCCCCGGGCCGGGCCGCCGCCCGCCCGGTCCGCCTCCTCGCCGTGCGGCCCGCGTGCCATCCCGCTCACGCCGCCGTCCCGGCCGCGGACCCCGAGCCGCGCGGGTCCAGGGCCGCCATCCGGGCCGCGACCTGCTCCGCCGTCGGCCGCTGGAGGCTGCCCGCCAGGGCGCCGTCCGCGAGGAACAGCGCCACGTCCGCGTACGACGCGGCGACCGGGTCGTGGGTGACCATGACCACCGTCGCGCCCAGCCCGTCCACCGCGTGCCGCAGCAGGGCCAGGATCTCCGCGGCCGTGCGCGTGTCCAGCGCCCCCGTCGGCTCGTCCGCGAAGATCACGTCCGGCCTGGTGATCAGCGCGCGGGCGATCGCCACCCGCTGCTGCTGGCCGCCGGACAGCTCCGCCGGCCGCCGCCTGCCGTGTGCCGCGAGCCCGACCTGCGTCAGCACCTCCGCCGCCCGGCGGTGGTCGGCGCGCCGCCCGGCGAGCCGCATCGGCAGCAGTACGTTCTGCTCGACGGTCAGCGACGGCAGCAGGTTGAACGCCTGGAAGACGAACCCCAGGCGGCTGCGGCGCAGTTCGGTGAGCTTGTTCTCGCCGAGCCCGGTCAGCTCCGTGCCACCGAGGAGCACCGAGCCCGCGGTGGGCCGGTCGAGCCCCGCGGCGCACTGCAGGAGCGTGGACTTGCCGGAGCCGGAGGGGCCCATGACGGCGGTGTACGTGCCCCGGGGGAGGGCGAGGTCGATGCCGCGCAGCGCGTGGACGGCGCCGGCCCCGCGGCCGTAGCGCCGCTGTACGCCACGCAGTTCGACGGCGTGGCCGAGGGCGGCGGGCGCCCCGTCGTCCTGCCGCTCTCCCCTGCTCCGCAGCCGCATGTCGTCCGCCCTTCGTCCTTGCCGTCGCCGAGGCCGTGGCCGTGGCCGTGCCGTCGCCGGGTCCGGTGCCCCGGTCATCGTGGGTCCGACGCTACGGAGCGGGGCCGGGCCGCAGCCATGGCGGCTGCTGGCGGACCCGGGGTGGGGTTAACCCGAGGTGGCGGCGCTTCCGACCGGCGGGGAGGTGCGCCCGGCAGACTAATTGCCAGGTAAACACTAAGGTAAAGTAAGTAAAGGGCTCAGGTCCCGGAACGGCCGTCCCCACGACCCCGGGAGGAACCCATCGGACACGCAGACACCCTGATCGCCATGGGCGGTGCCTTCATGGCCGCCGCCATCCTCGCCCGTATCGGCAGCCGCATCGGGCTGCCCACCATCCCGCTCTTCATCCTGGCCGGCATCCTGCTCGGCCCGAACACCCCCGGCATCGTGCTGGTGGCGGACCCGCACGACCTGGAGATGCTCACCGCTCTGGGCCTCGTCCTGCTGCTGTTCTACCTCGGCCTCGAATTCCACATGGACGACCTGAAGTCGGGCGGTCGCCGCATGGCCCTGGCGGGCGGCATCTACCTGATACTCAACGTGGGCGCCGGACTCGGCTTCGGCTTCGCGCTCGGCTGGGGCACCTCCGAGGCGCTGGTGCTCGCCGGCGTGGTCGGCATCTCCTCGTCCGCGATCGTCACGAAGATCCTCGTCGACCTGCGCCGGCTCGGGAACGACGAGACCAAGCCCATCCTCGGCATCATCGTGGTCGACGACCTGTTCCTCGCCCTCTACCTGGCCGTCCTGCAGCCCGTCCTCTCCGGCGCGGAAGGCCCCGGCGAGGCCGTCCTGCAAGCCGGCAAGGCGCTGGCGTTCCTGCTGGCCCTGGCCACCCTCGCGCGCTTCGGCACCAGGGTCATCAGCCGGCTCTTCGACACCCGGGACAACGAACTGCTCGTCATCTCCTTCCTCGGCGCCGCGGTGCTGGTCGCGGGGATCTCGGAGTGGTTCGGGGTGGCGGACGCCATCGGCGCGTTCATGGTCGGCCTGATGCTCGGCAGCACGACGTCCGCGGAGCGGATCCGTACGCTGGTGCACCCGCTGCGGGACGCCTTCGGCGCCATCTTCTTCTTCGGCTTCGGGCTCTCGATCGACCCGGGCGACCTGCCCCCGGTCGCGGCCCCGGTGGCCCTCGCGGTGCTGCTGACGATCGTGATGAACGTGACGACCGGCCTGGTCACCAGGAAGCTGTACGGGTTCGGCGCGGTGCCCGCGGCGAACGTCGCGCTGACGCTGATGGCCCGCGGCGAGTTCGCGCTGATCCTGGCCACCATGGCGGCCACGGCCGGGCTCGACCGGCGGCTGTCGCCGTTCATCGCCGGGTACGTGCTGCTGCTCGCCGTGCTCGCGCCGCTGGCCGCCGGCCGGTCGCACTGGCTGGCCCGCATCCTGCCCGGGGGCAGACCGCCCGGCGGCGGCGGTCCGCTGGAGCCGGCGCCGCAGGCGGCGGCCAACTGACCGCGGGGGCCGGGGCGTACGCGCGCGGCGCCGGGGCGCAGGCGCCCCGGTCCCGGCACGTCCGCACGCCACGGGCCGTCCGCACGCTACGGGCCGCCCGGCGGCCCCGCGCCCGGCCCCGTACGCCTCACTCGCGGCAGATCAGCAGCAGCGCCCGGTCGTCCTTGACGTCCTTGGCCACCTTCTCGATCAGATGCCAGGCCGCGCCCCGGAACGTGCTCGACGCGTACTGGTCCGCCTCTCCTATCAACCGGTCCATACCGTCGCTCAGATCCCGGTCCGGCGCCTCGACGAGGCCGTCCGAGAAGAGCATCAGCACGTCCCCGCGGCGCAGCGTCCCCTTCAGCGGGTCGAACTGCGCCTCCTCCACCACGCCGAGCAGCGGCCCCTCCGCGCCCTTCTCCTCCCAGCGCCCGGTGCCGGCGCTGAGCTGCACGCCCGGCACGTGCCCGGCCGAGAACAGCTCGTAGTCCCCGGACTCCAGGTCGAGCACCAGGTGCACGGAGGTGGCGAAGCCCTCCTGCCACTCCTGGCGCAGCAGATAGCCGTTGGCGGCGGGCAGGAAGTCGTGCGGCGGCAGCGAGCCGAGCAGCCCGCCGAAGGCGCCGGACAGCAGCAGCGCCCGCGACCCGGCCGCCATGCCCTTGCCGGAGACGTCGGTGAGCACGGCCTCCAGGATGTGGCCGCCCTGGGTGCGGGAGGCGACGACGAAGTCGCCGGAGAAGGACTGCCCGCCGGCGGGGCGCAGCGACATCTCCGCGTGCCAGCCGCGCGGCAGCCGCGGCAGCTTGCTCTGCACCCGGATCCGCTCGCGCAGGTCGAAGAGCATCGTGCCGCCGCGCCGCCACGGCACGCCCACGCGGCTGCGGAACTGCGCGACGGTCAGCCCGGTCAGGCCGACCGAGGCGATCACGAGCACCGTGCCCGGCGTCACCCGGGCCGGGCCTTCGGCGTACGGGCCGAGGAGCATCGACTCGATGATGAGCGCGGTGGCGGACGCGGCGTACAGCGCGAGGAGGCTGGCGGGCCGCAGCACCAGGCCGCCGATGAAGATCGGCAGCACCAGCGCGGCCGGCGAGACCCAGGCCGCCGAGAGCAGCGTGCCGGCGGCCAGCGCCGGGATCGTCAGCAGGAGGGCGACGAGGGCGATCCAGTCGGAGCCCTCACCGCGAAAGTAGTCGACACCGGCTCGGCGCACGCCGACGCGGGCCCGGTGCAGCGCCTTGTGCCACCGGGCCGCGTGCGAGGTGGAATCCGCACCTCCGGCCATGCCCCGGGACCCTATCCACCCGCCGCGCCGGGCGTCGATTCACGGCGTGCCGACCGCACTCTTCGGGCGGCACTGCCGGAATCGTATGCGAATTCGCGGCGTTTTGAGCGAAGGAGAGCCTGCCCGGCCGCAGTTGGGACGAGGGTCACGTGGGCTGGCACGTGGGGCACCAGAAAAGGTTGCGGGCGGCGAGCGTGGCGGTGCGTACGTCGGTGCCGCAGAGGTGGCAGGGACGGCCCGCGCGGCGGTAGACGTAGACCTCGCCGCCGTGCCCGTCGACGCGCGGCGGGCGGCCCATCGCCTCCGGCAGGTGCTCGGTCCTTACGGTGTCGATGCGCCCGGTGCGTACGCCCTCGCGCATCAGCGCCTTGAGGTCCGCCCAGACCGCCTCCCAGGCGGGGCGGGCGAGGTCGCGGCCCGCGCGGTACGGGTCGATGCCGTGCCGGAAGAGGACCTCGGTGCGGTAGATGTTGCCGACGCCGGAGATCACCCGCTGGTCCATGAGCAGCGTGGCGACCGGCGCGCGGCTGCGCGATATCCGCACCCACGCCGCCTCGCCGTCGTCGCCGGCGCGCAGCGGGTCGTCGCCGAGCCGGGCGTGCACGGCGTCCTTCTCCTCCTCGGTGATCAGCTCGCACGCCGAGGGGCCGCGCAGGTCGGCGTAGCCGGCGCCGGTGGCCAGCCGCAGCCGGACGGCGCCGACGGGCGGCGGCGCGGGGCCGTCGCCGAAGCCGGCCTTGCCGTAGATGCCGAGGTGGACGTGGAGGTGGCCGACGGGGCCGAAGCCGAGGAAGAGGTGCTTGCCGTGGGCGTCGGTGCCGGTCAGCCGGCAGCCGTCGATGAGCGCGGCGCCGTCGGCGAACTTGCCCTGCGGGCTGGCCGCCCGGACCGCCCGGCCGCCGAAGCGTACGCCGTACTCGACGGACAGGCGGTGGATGGTGTGGCCCTCAGGCATACGTCCTCTCCCGGTCCTGCGCCTGCTTGTCCCTGCCCCTGCTGGTGGCCGCTACGGCTGCGGGTGGTGCGCCGGCACGTCGGGGAGCTTGCCGCTCTGCTCGTACGCGCTGAGCATGTCGATGCGCCGCTGGTGGCGCTCCTCGCCGGGGTACGGGGTGGCGAGGAACACCTCGACGAAGCTGGTGGCCTCGTCACGCGTGTGCATCCGCGCGCCGACGCTGACGACGTTGGCGTCGTTGTGCTCGCGCGCCAGCCGCGCCGTCTCCTCGCTCCACGCCAGCGCGCAGCGCACGCCCGCCACCTTGTTGGCGGCGATCTGCTCGCCGTTGCCGGAGCCGCCGATGACGATGCCGAGGCTGCCGGCGTCGGCGACGGTGCGCTCGGCGGCGCGCAGGCAGAACGGCGGGTAGTCGTCGGCGGCGTCGTAGATCAGCGGACCGCAGTCGACGGGGTCGTGCCCGTGCTCCCGGAGCCAGGCGAGGAGGTGGTTCTTGAGTTCGTAGCCGGCATGGTCACTGCCGAGGTACACGCGCATGGCCCGGAGTCTACGGGCCCCGCTCAGCCCGGCTGCGCGCGCCCGGCCCGGCGCCGCCGACCCGGGCGGGGGTCCGCCATCCGCCGTCCGGTGCCCCCTCGCCCGGCAGGTCCTGCCCGGACCGCATCGGCCCGGACCGGCCGGGCCGAGCGAACCGGGCGCCGGGGGGCGCGGAGGGGCATAACGCCTGCGGGTGAAGGGTCGGTATCGAGCCAACGAACGCGCTGGCGAAACCATGCGCCTCATGGATAGCGTCTTCTACCCGTAGTGATCTGTCTCCTACCGGGAGTTGACGTGAAGCGCCGACGCACCCTCCCCGCCTCCCTCGCCGCCTTAGCAGCCACGAGCCTGCTGCTCACGGCCTGCGGTTCCGACGACGGGGACGGGGGTGACGACGAGAAGATCAAGGGCGCGGACGACGCCTCGTCGGCGCCGCCGTCACCGAAGGAGAGCGAACCGGAGGCAGACCGCCCGGAGATCCAGCTTCCGTCGTATTCGAAGATCACTTTCGAGGACGACGCGACGGGCGACGCTACGAAGGACGCGATCCTCAGCGACAGTGAGCAGCGCTTCATCGCCCTCTACGACGCGATCTTGAAGGCGGACGTCAAGAGCTCTGCCCTGAGTTTCTACAGCAGTGGTGAAGCACTCGCGAAGTCGCGCACCTTCATCAAGGGCTGGGTCGACGCCGACGACAAGTGGGCAGGTGTCATCCGGGTCTTCGACCGCGAGGTGACCCTGAAGGAGAACGGCACCGCGGCCGTGGTCTTCTGTGCTGACGAGAGCGATGCCGTCATCACGAAGGACCCGGCGAACGAGACGAAGCTGCCGACCAGCGAAGGCTCGAAGGACGCGTACGTTCTCTACAACACACTGCTGGAGAAGGGCACGGACGGCGTCTGGCGAACGACGAGGGGACTCTCCGACCGGGGGGCTGAGCAGTGCCAGGCTTAGCCAAAGTCGCGACCACCCTCGCCTCCTCCGGGCTCGCCGGTCTCGTACTGTTATCCGGCCCCGCCGCGGCCCAGGACAACGACGGGCTCGGCGGCCACGGAAGCGACCTAGACCCCGGTCAGAGCGCCCCCACCGGAGGCTCTGACGGCAACGGGAACATCTACGCGCAGATCGAGATCGTGTGGGACGAGGCCCGCAACGGTCCCGGCGGGGACGGCGGCGGGGCGGTGACCCCGGTGAGCGACTGGGAGCCGCCCCCCTGCTGGTACGGCCCGGCCTACACTCCCGACAAGTTCGAGGAACTGGCCCGGAACGTGTGGTTCGCGATGGTCCACGACCCCGACGGGCAGGACATCGCCTCGGACTTCATGGACAAGTACAGCGGCGGCGAGCCCTACGAGAACTTCAACCACGACAAAGCCGGTGAAGGCTACTGGTGGGACGACTTCTACGACGAGAGCCGCAAGGACGACCCGGCGATCTTCGATTGCATGGAGCCGTGGTTCTGGGTCGACAAGGGGGAACCCCCGCCAGTGGAATACGAGAACGCGGTCACCCCCGATGTCCTGGCCGAACTCGCCTACGACAGGCTCCGCATCCCCCGCGACGAGGCGACCCTGCGCCCCGCAGCAGCCAACCAGAAGGTCAACCTGCCGACCTGGGTGTGGCTGGACGAAGGCACGTTCCACCCCGTGTCGGTCACCGCCTCCATCCCGGAAATCGGCATCGAGGCGACCACCACGGCCCGCCCGGTGGGCCTGCACATCGACCCCGGCACGGACGACGCCGAGCTGTACCCCGACGGCGGCGTCTGCCGCATCAACGACGACGGCTCCATCGGCACCCCGTACACGGCCGGCCGCTCCGAGGAGACGCCGCCCTGCGGCCTGACGTACCTCCGCTCCACGGAGAACACGGGCCCGTACGACCTGACGGCCACGGTCACCTGGGAGATCAGCTGGGCCGGCACGGGCCAGTCCACCCCTGAACGGTTGCCCGACGGTGTCTTCAACGCGACCACCGAGGTCGACGTCGCAGAGATCCAAACTGTCATCCGCTGACGTACTGCCTACGGCCGGCCCCATCACCCCATTTGAGACTGCGAGCCACCACCTCAGGGGGATTTGTGAGCACCCGTCCCACCGACTGGCACATACTCGACCTCGACGAGGACCCCACCCCCGGGGACCCGGATCGGGTGAAGCAGCTCGCCCGTGAGCTGCACGACTTCGCCGACGACGTCGCCGACGCCCTGCGCCAGATCAAGAGCATGGCGGGCGAGGACGCGATCCTGCGCTGGGCGGGCAAGACCGCGAAGACGTTCCAGGAGGAGTTCGACGAGGTCCCCAAGAACCTCAAGAAGCTCCAGCGTTCCTACGACCTGGCAGGCGACGCACTGGCCGCGTACTGGCCGAAGCTGGAGCGCGCGCAGTCCTTAGCGGACAAGGCGTTAGCCAGGGGCCGCGAGGCCCGCAACGAGTTGTCGTCGGCGACCGGCCGGCTGGACTCGGCCAACTCCTGGCTCGAACGTGCCACCGCGAAGACCGAGGAGTACGACGAGAAAGAGGGCAAGGACAAGCCCGACGAGTCCGACGTCCGCGCCGCCGCCCGCAACGCCACCGACGCCAAGTCCGCCCAGACCAGCGCCCAACGGGCCGTCGACAACGCCGAAGGCGGCCTCGAAGCGGCCAAGAAGATGGCCGCCGACGCCAAGAAGATGCGCGAAGACGCCGCATCCGACGCCAAAGACACGCTCGAAGACGCCTCCGACGCGGGCATCCAAAACCGCAAGTGGTGGGAGAAGGCGGTCGACTGGGTCAAGGACAACTGGGACACCATCGTCAACGTCTGCAAGGTCATCGTCGCCGTCCTCGGCATCGTCGTCCTCATCATCGGCGGACCCCTCGCCCTGGTCGTCCTCGCCGCCGCCCTCGTCGTCCTCGCCGACACCCTCATCAAATACCTCAACGGCCAAGCCTCCCTCTGGGACGTCGCCTTCGCCGCCCTCGACTGCATCCCCGGCATGAAGGGCCTCACCACCCTCGGAAAACTCGCCGGTGGCCTGAAGGCCGTGGCCAAGGGCGGGTTGAAGGGCATGGCGCTGGGGGCGAAGGGCTTGGGGAAAGCCTTTAAGAAGAAGGCCGTGCAGATGCTCAAGCGCAACAGCTGCGGCGACCCGGTGGACGTGGCCACCGGCGAGATGACGTTGTCAGCCACCGACGTCGAGCTACCCGGCATCCTGCCGCTGGTGATTGAGCGTCATCACATCACCTCCTACACCGACGGCCGGTACTTCGGCAGTTCGTGGGCGTCCACGCTGGATCAGCGTCTGCAACTGACCGAAGACGCGGTCCATCTGCTCACCGCGGACGGCATGACCCTGGTCTACCCGGCCCCACAGGCCGGCGGTGAGGCTGCCGTCCTCCCCGTGACCGGGCCGCGGTGGGGTCTGACATGGGACGGGAAGCCGGGTACCCCACTTGCCGTCGAACAGCCCGAGGCGGGGCGGGTACTGCTGTTCGCGCCCGTGACGGGCAGGGCGGGCAACGAACTGCCGCTCGTCGCGGTCATCGACCGCAACGGCAACCGGATCGACTTCCGCTACCGCGACGACGGCTCTCTCACCGAGCTGGCGCACACCGGCGGCTACCGCGTCGGGGTCGCAGTCTATGACGGCCGCGTGACCTCGCTACGGCTGCTATCCGATCCGGACGAGCCGGTGCTGCTTGCGTACGACTACGACGAGGCCGGCCTGCTCGCTGAGGTGTTCAACTCCTCCGGGCTGCCCCTTCGCTTCTCCTACGACAAGGCGGCCCGGCTGACCCGCTGGGAGGACCGCAACGGCACCTGGTACCGCTACGAGTATGACGAGGCGGGCCGCTGTGTGTTCTCGACCGGCACCGACCGGGCGCTGGAGTACACCTACCGCTATGAGCCGGAACGGCTGCGCACCACCGCCGTCGACTCCCGCGGCCATACCACCGTGTACGAGTTCAACGACAGCTTCCAACTCATCGCCACCACCGACGCCCTCGGCCACACCACTCGACAGGAGTACGACCTCGAAGACAGGCTGAGCGCTTACACCGACCCTCTCGGCCGCATCACCCGCTACGAATACGACGCCCGGGGAGACCTGACCGCCATCGTGCTCCCCGACGGCAGCCGCAAGCAGGCCGTCTACAACGAGTTGCGCCGGCCTGACGAACTGATCGATGCCGACGGCGCCCGCTGGGAGTTCGCATACGACGCCCGCGGCAACCGCCTCACCGCCCTCGCCCCCTCGGGGCAGCGTATCCGCTTCACCTACGACGAGCGCGGCGGACCCACCTCGGTCCAGGACGCGGCCGGTGGGAAGACGCGCATTCGGTGCAACGCCGCCGGGCTTCCGATCGCTGTCACCGACCCGGCCGGGGAGACCACTACCCTCACCCGGGACGCCTTCGGCCGGCCGATCACGCTCACCGATCCGCTCGGCGGACAGATCCACAGCCGCTGGACGGTGGAAGGGCGCCTCCTGGAGCGCACGGATCCTCTTGGCGGAGTGGAGATGTTCGAGCGGGATCCGGAGGGCAACGTCCTCTGCAGGCGCGAGCCGGGCGGAGCGACTACTACCTACACATACGGCGCCTTCGATCTGCCGACCTCTACCACTGGGCCTGACGGAGCCACCTACCGCTTCACCCGCGACACCGAACTCAACCTTGCCCAAGTCACCGACCCCGCCGGCCGCAGCTGGCACTACGAGTACGACGGGGCAGGCAGGCTTGTGTCGGAATCCGACTTCGATGGGCGCATCACCCATTACGCCTACGACGCTGCCGACCAGATACGCACCCGCATCAACGCTGCTGGACAGCAACTCATCTACGACCACGACCTCCTGGGACGACTCAAGACCACCAGCACGCCGGACGGCAACCTCGTCAGCAGCTACGAACGTGACGCGGTAGGAAGAGTCGTACGCGCGGTTTCGCCGGAAGTTGAACTCGCCCGTACCTACGATCCGCTGGGCAACCTCCTCACCGAGACCGTCAACGGCCGCACCCTCGCCCTCACCCACGACGCGGCCAACCGCCCGTTGGCCCGAACCACCCCTTCCGGGCACCACAGCGAGTGGGCATACTCCGCCGGCGGTCTCGCCGTCACGCTCACCACTGACGGGCGCACAATCGCTTTCGACCACGATGCCCTCGGCCAGGAGACCTCACGCAGGGTCGGCGACCGACTGACCTACGCGCAGGAATGGGACCCGGCGGGCCGTATCACCTCACAGTCCGTGGTCGGGCCCACGGTCCTCCCGGTTGTCGCCCGCAACTACCGCTACCGCGCCGACGGCCACATGACCTCGTTCGACGACGCCCTCGCGGGCGCCCGGACCTACGAGTTGGACGTCGTCGGCCGAGTCCTGACCGCCAGCAGCACCACCGGCCAGGAGACCTACACGTACGACACAACAGGCAACCAGGCCACTGCCCTATGGCCCACTACCGAAGGTGCACCCGCAGCGGACGCCGTCGGCGACCGCGAGTTCCATGGCACCCTCCTCACCGGTGCGGGGCGCGTCCGCTACGAACACGACGCCGCTGGCCGCATCGTGCTGCGCCAGCGCCGCCGACTATCAAAGAAGCCGGAGACCTGGCGCTACACCTGGGACGCGGAGGACCGCCTCACCCAGGTCGTCACCCCCGACGGCACCACCTGGCGCTACCGCTACGACGGCTTCGGCCGCCGGACCACCAAGGAGCGTCTGGACGACACCGGCGCAGTCGTGGAGCACACCGATTTCACCTGGCACGGCTCCACCCTCGTCGAGCAGACGACCATGGACGGCGAGTCCACGGACCCGGCCGTCCTGACATGGAATCACCGCGGACTGCAACCAGTCACCCAGACGTGCCACGCACCGGGCCAGGGCGAGGTGGACCGCAGGTTCTACGCCATCGTCACCGACATCGTCGGAACCCCCACCGAACTCGTCGACGAAGACGGCTCGACGGCATGGCGGCGGCAGACCACCCTCTGGGGGCTGCCGCTGGCTCCGGGCGATGACTCCCGCGAGATGCCGCTGCGCTTCCCCGGCCAGTACGCGGACGAGGAGACAGGCTGGCACTACAACGTCTTCCGCCACTACGACCCCCTCACGGGCCGCTACGCCACCCTCGACCCCCTCGGTCTGGCCCCTGCCCCCAACCCCCACACCTACCCCCACAACCCGACCACCTGGACCGATCCCCTCGGTCTCGCCGCCCATACGCCGGAGGTACCTGGTCAGCCAGAAATCACTACCGCCGACCCATCGGCGCTGCGATACAGCCAGAACACGGCCGGCGGCAGGGGTAGGGCCGCGATGCTCCGCCAGAGCATGAGGGAAAGAGGTTGGGATGGCGATCCAGTCGATGTGGTCCGAAACCCCGACGGACTCACCACGATCGACAACACCAGAGTCGCGGTGGCTCAGGAGCTGGGGATTTCGGAGATTCCGGTGCGGATCCATAGCATGGCTGAGGCTTTGCCCGGCGACATGATCGGACGTTTCGGCTCGGCGAACACATGGGGCGAAGCGCTCGTTCATCGAACCTCCAGGCAACGCCCCTCCCTAGACCCTACCGGAACATCCGTTCGACCAAGAATGCCGGAGTGAGATTTGAGTAACCAGTTTCGGAACGTATCGCACATGGACCGCATTTCCGATTTTCCGGAATTCAAGAGGGGGTGGGATTACGTTCGAGAACATGGCCTCACCGACGTCGACCCGTGGACCGTTTACACCAATAGCAGTGAAATCGAGCCTCGGACCGCGGCAGTTAACAGCCGCTATCCGAACAGGATCGTGGTCTGCTTCGCCGAGAGGGTGGACACCGATGACGTGGCATGCCTGATCATCCGCCCAGGGGCGGGCGAGAATGCCGGCAATGTTATGGTTCTGCATGATTTCGCGTCGCCAGGCACGGAGATCGATGTCACGGTCAACAGCTTCTGGGAGTGGTTCCGGCTTGCCGTGGATGACATGATCGACATCGCGCGCCACTCGTAGAAATCGAATCCGAAGTGCTCTGACTCCCTAGCTAGAAATGAATGACCAGCTCCAGCCGCGCTGGTCCACGTTGACCGACCGCGTAATGCGGGCGGCCTCGTGGTACCCCGGCCGCTCAGTGCCCATCGAGAAGTGGCAACGTCCCCTGCGCGAGCACGGCGGCTTCGAGATCCACGAGGCCGCACGACGGTTCCTCACCGAGTTCGGTGGGCTGGCAACCGATGAGTGGACACCGGGCCCGATCATGCCCCAGTCGCCGTTCCGGTTCGATCCCCGACTTGCCGAGGAGGACAGCGATACCTTCGCCAGGCTCAGCGAGATAGCCGGGACCTACCTTTACCCCATCGGCCAGGCCGACAGCGGTCACAACTACTTGGGCATGGCCGCGAACGGCGCGATCTACATCGGCAAAGACGGGGTCGAACTGCTGGCGGACACCGCCGAGGAGGCACTGGAGAAGCTCGTTGTGGAACGGCGTACCGAAGCCCCCCTGCCATTCGTGCCAGCGGGGGATGGCCTTGTGCTGCCCCACAACATCGAGCAAGAGCGGAGCGTGGAGATCGGGACTCGGTGGTCCGCAGAGACCGACCGCGTGTTGCGGCTCGCCGGCTGGCACCCTGGGCGTTCGGTGCCCACCGCGGAGTGGGAACGCGTCCTGCACGAGAGCGACGAGGGGTTCGAGATCCACGAGGCCGCACGACGGTTCCTCACCGAGTTCGGCGGCCTGGAGATCAACCAGCAGGGGCCGGGTAGAACGATGGCCCGGTCACCGTTCCGTCTCGATCCCCTCGTGGCCAAATGGGACTATGAGATCTTCGAGGTCCTCAGTGAGGAGTCCGGGACCAACCTCTATCCCATCGGCGACGCCTTCCGCCGCAATCAGTACCTTGGCATGGCCTCGGACGGGGCGGTCTACATCGGAATGGACAGTATCGAACTGCTGGCGGACACCGCTGACAAGGCGCTGGAGAAGCTCATCGCGGGAATCCGGTAACCGGGGAGCGGCGAAGGGCGGTATGCCTGGCGTTCGGGAGTCAGACGCGTCCTTGGCCGCCGCGGACCCGGATCGATCGGTACTGCGCTGTCCGGCGCAGGTCACGGGGCTGGCGTGAATGGCGAGTTGGGTACTCGTGCTGGTCGGCGGCTGATGAGCGCGACCACTTTCTCAGATCAGGTGATCGAATTCGCCGGCTTTCACACCGAGCACGAAGGCTCGGAGCTTTTCCTGGCTCGTGACCACGATGACATCGGGGGCGGCGCTTTCCCGTATGAGGATTCCGTCAGCCACGGAAGCCAGTTCGATACATTGCCCTTCATCACCTCCGTCAGAGAAGGAAGACTTCCCCCAACAGATCTCTTTGTTCGTCACGGTAGACTCACAACTCCTGCTTGGTGGACTGGATCAGTTTCCTTGACTCGCCAACGCCGAGCGAGATCGCCTCGACGTGATTGAGAAGCGCGCGATACTTTCCGAGCTGGGCTTCGGCGTCCAGAAAAGTGCCATGGAATGCGTTGTCAACCTGGACCGTATCCAGTTGCGGGACCGGACCACCCGCGTAGGTGAAGAACTGAAGGGAAGAAGAGATTCCTTCCACCTCGAACGGGATGACGCGAATGGTCACCATCGACCAGTCGGCGACTTCCTCGAGAAACTCAAGTTGCGCGCGCATCACCTTTCGACTTCCATATCGCATGCACAGCGAGGATTCGTGCAGGAATACTTCGCATTCTGGGGGAGACGAACGCGCAAAGACGCAGCGCCGCGTGACCCGATGCCGTACGGCGGCGTCAATTTCCGCTACCGGTCGCTGGGTGATTGCGCCGCTGAATACCGAGCGCGCGTACTCTTCGGTCTGGAGCAGTCCCGGAATAATGACCGTCTGAACGGTGCGCAGATATTTTGCGTGGTTCTCCAGCTCCGCCAGGTCGAGGGCGCTGGCGGGCAGGGTGCCGCGGAAGTCGTTCCACCACCCCTTCGTATGGTCCTCCGCCATCGCCACCAGCGCGTCGATGTAAGCCACATCCCTCGCCGAGTAGTGCGCGGCGAGGTGCCGTACCCGCTCGCCGCTGACGCCCCAGCGGCCGGACTCGATGTGGCTGACCTGTGGGCGCTCCCACCCCAGCGACGCGGCGGCCTGGGCGCTGGTCAGGCCGGCCTGTTCGCGGAGCTTGCGCAGCTCCGCGCCCAGCCGCACCTGGCGTGCCGAGGGCTGTCCACGCGGCGGCATCCAGGCCCTCCCCCTCTGTCGTGACGGACTGTCGCCACCACTGTGCCACGAGTCACTCCACCGGGTGGATCTAGGCGTCACACCATTGCGCCGTAACAATAGTGCGCCCTACGTTCAGCGGGCACCACTCGGCGCGGCACGGCGGAGAGGACACCCCCATGACCAGTACCAACACCAACCGGTACCACGCCCAGACCCAGACCGCACCGCCGCGCCTGTCGTGGGGACCGAACAACCTGCCCGTCCCCTACGCCGCAGCCTGGAGCGCGGAGGTCCCCGCAGTGGACGGCGCGTTGACCGTTCGCGCGGACGGTTCCGGGCTCGCCTACCGGGACGAGCGGGCCCTCGACCGGGACCGGCACGGTGTGCTGTGGGCACGGCTTACCGAGGCGCAGGGGGTGGGGCGGCCGAACTTCCGCTCGCTGCACTCCCACCGGCAGCGGCGCGCCATGCTCGGCATGCTATGCCAGGTCTGCGGCGCCCCGGCCGGGCGTACGGCACGGGGTGGCTGTTCCTCCTCCAGCGGCCCGGACCCGGCGAACAACCGGCCCACTGGCCGGAGGGCGGGCTATCCGCCAAGCCGCCCGTGTGCGTGCCGTGCGCCCGGCTCGCCCTCCGGCACTGCCCGCACCTGACCGGGCCCCTCGCGGTACGGGTGCGCAAGCCTCGTGTCTGGGGGGTGTTCGGCGGCCTGGTCACCCCCGACGCACACGGCGCACTCGTCCCGGCTCCGACCGACGAATGCCTCCCCTACGGGCATCCCGCCGGGCGCTGGTTCCTCGCGTCGCAGCTCGTCGTCGAACTCCGACGCTGCCGGGTGGCAGACAACGACATCAACCTCCCTGCCGCGCAGGTCCTCAGTCGCGGTGCGTGCGGCCCGCGAGATGCCACGCCGCCGGGAGGGCGCCCATCGCCAGGGCTGCCTTCAGGGCGTCGCCCAGGAGGTACGGGGTGAGGCCGAGGGAGACCGCCTCGCCGAGGGAGACGTCGAGGGAGAGCGCCAGGTACGGGACACCCACCCCGTAGATGATCACGCTGCCGAGGACCATCGTGCCCGCCGTGCGCCACACGTCGCGGTCGCCGCCGCGGCGGGCCAGCGCGCCGACGGCCCCGGCGGCGAGCAGCATCCCCAGGACGTAGCCGAACGACGGCATGCCCCAGCCCGAGGAGCCCTCCGCGAACCACGGCATGCCGGCCATGCCGGCGACGGCGTACAGCAGGAGGGACAGGAACGCCCGCCCGGTGCCCAGCGAGGCGCCGACGAGCAGCGCGGCGAACGTCTGCCCGGTGACCGGCACCGGCGAGCCCGGCACGGGCACCGACAACTGCGCGGCGGCGCCGGTGAGCGCCGCGCCGCCGGCCACGAGCGCGATGTCGCGCAGCCGGGCGCGGGCCGCGGTGGACGCGGGCAGCACGTCGGCGAGTACGGCGCCGGGGCGGGCGGGGTGCGGGGAGGAGACGGCGGCAGTGCTCATCGGGTTCTCCGGTCTCGGTTCGCGGGTCCGTCACGGGGTACGGGGACCCTGCGTACGCTAGCCGACGGCCTCGGGCCGATCACCGTGGAAAGGTGCCAATTCGCCGCGCACATACCTGTCACTCCCCCGCACCCGGCCGGTTACCGGCCCGGGGACCGCGATTGCGGCATCTCAGCAGGTCACGTGAGATACACCACACGGTGATCGGGTTTCGCGCCGGCCCAACTGCCCGGCCGTACGCCCGGCTCCCGCTGTGGAACCCCTCCAACGCGGGCCCGCCGGCCGCGGCGCGCGCCCGGCGCGATGCCGCACACTGAACCTCCCCACGCACTACCCCCCAGGACCCGAGCATGAGCGCAACCCCCCACCCCGAAGGCGCCGGCACCCCCACGGATGCCGTGCGCGCCGCCGCCCCAGCCGCCGCCCCCGCTCCCTCCGACGCACCCGCCGGCGCCGCCCCCGTACCGACCGCCCTGGGCACCGGCCTCAAGCAGCGCCACCTGACGATGATCGCCCTCGGCGGCGTCATCGGCGCCGGCCTCTTCGTGGGCTCCGGCGCCGGCATCGCCGCCGCAGGACCCGGCATCGTCCTCGCGTACGCCGTCTCCGGGATCCTCGTCATGCTCGTGATGCGGATGCTCGGCGAGATGTCCGCCGCCACCCCCGCCTCCGGCTCCTTCTCCGTGCACGCCGAGCGCGCGTTCGGCCCGTGGGCGGGGCTCACCTCCGGCTGGATGTACTGGTGCCTGCTGGGCGTCGCCATCGCCGTCGAGGCCATCGGCGCCTCGCAGATCGTGACGGGCTGGCTGCCGGGGACCGGGTCCTGGATGTGGGTCCTGCTGTTCATGGCCGTCTTCTGCGCCGCGAACCTGGCGGCGGTCGGCAACTTCGGCGAGGCCGAGTTCTGGTTCGCCGGGCTGAAGGTCGCGGCGATCACCGTCTTCCTCGCCCTCGGCCTGCTCGCCGTGCTCGGCCTGCTGCCCGGCACCGACGCGCCCGGCACCGCCAACCTCACCGGCGCCGGCGACGGCTTCCTGCCCCGCGGCTCCGAGGGGCTGCTCGTCGGCCTGCTCGCCTCCGTCTTCGCGTACGGCGGGCTGGAGAACGTGACCATCGCCGCCGCCGAGTCCGACAACCCGCGGCGCGGCGTCGCCCGCGCGGTGCGCACCGCGATGTACCGGATCGCGATCTTCTACGTCGGCTCCATGCTGGTCGTCGTCGCGCTGATCCCGTGGGACGACCCCGCGGTGACGTCCGGCCCGTACGCCGCCGCGCTCGACCACCTCGGCATCCCCGCCGCCGGCCAGGTGATGAACGTCGTCGTGCTGGTGGCACTGCTGTCCGCGATGAACGCCAACATCTACGGCGCCTCGCGCATGGCCTACTCCCTGGTCGCCCGCGGCCAGGGCCCGCGCTTCCTCGGCAGGCTGACCCACCGCGTGCCGCGCCGCGCGGTGGTCGCCACCTGCTCCTTCGGCTTCGCCGCCGTGCTGCTCAGCTACCGCTGGCCCGACACGCTCTTCCAGTGGCTGCTGAACATGACCGGCGCGGCGATCCTCGTGGTCTGGGCGTTCACCGCCGCCGCCCAGTTGCGCACCCGCCGCCGGCTGGAGCGCGAGGCGCCCGAGCTGCTGACGGTACGGATGTGGGCGTACCCGTACCTGACGTGGGCGGCGCTGGCCGCCATGGGCGGGATCCTGGTGCTGATGCTGCGCGAGCCGGACTCCCGCACCCAGTTGCTGACCACGGCGGGCCTGACCGTCGCGCTGTCCGTCGTGGGCCTGGTACGTCAGCACCGCCGCGCGGAACCCGCATGACATGATTTCGCTGTCGGACCAGCGATCGGACCTGTGAGACGAAGGAGCCCCCCGTGCCCGGTGAGAACCTGACCCGCGAGGAGGCCCGGGAGCGGGCGGGGCTGCTGGAGGTCGAGGCGTACGAGGTCGAGCTCGACCTGCGCACCGCGGTGGCTCCCGCGGCGGAGCCCTTCCGGTCGGTGACCACCGTGCGGTTCCGCTGCGCCCAGCCGGGCGCGGCGACCTTCCTCGACCTCATCGCGCCGGACGTGACCGCGGTGACCCTCAACGGCCGGGACCTCGACCCCGGGACGGTCTTCGACGGCTCCCGGATCACGCTGGAGGACCTGGCGGCGGAGAACGAGGTCGTGGTCGACGCGCGCTGCGCGTTCAGCCGCACCGGCGAGGGCATGCACCGCTTCGTCGATCCGGAGGACGGCGAGGTCTACCTCTACACGCAGTACGAGCCGGCCGACGCCCGCCGCGTGTTCGCCACCTTCGAACAGCCCGACCTCAAGGCCCCGTTCACCTTCACCGTCACCGCCCCCGAGCACTGGACCGTGCTCTCCGGCGGCGCGCTGGCCGGCCGGCCGGAGGCGCACCAGGACGGGTCGGCGACCTGGCGGTTCGAGCCGACCAAGCCGATCTCCACGTACATCACGGCCGTCGTCGCCGGCCCGTACACCCGCGTCGAGGACCGCTACACGCGCACCTTCGACGACGGGCGGGAGCTGGTCGTGCCGCTCGGCGCGCTGTGCCGCAGGTCGCTCGCCCGGCACTTCGACGCCGACGACGTGTTCACCGTCACCAAGCAGGGCCTGGACTTCTTCCACGACCACTTCGACTACCCCTACCCCTGGGGCAAGTACGACCAGGCGTTCGTGCCGGAGTACAACATCGGCGCGATGGAGAACCCCGGGCTCGTCACCTTCCGCGAGGAGTTCGTCTTCCGCGGCAAGGTCACCGACGCGGCGTACGAGCGCCGGGCGAACGTCGTGCTGCACGAGATGGCGCACATGTGGTTCGGCGACCTGGTGACCATGGAGTGGTGGGACGACCTGTGGCTCAAGGAGTCGTTCGCCGACTACATGGGCGCGCTGGCGCTCGCGGAGGCCACCCGGTTCACGGGGAGCTGGATCACGTTCGCCAACCGCCGCAAGGCGTGGGCGTACCGGGCGGACCAACTGCCGACGACGCACCCGATCACCGCCGACATTCAGGACCTGGAGGCGGCCAAGCTCAACTTCGACGGCATCACGTACGCCAAGGGCGCGGCGGTGCTCAAGCAGCTCGTGGCGTACGTCGGCAGGGACGCCTTCATGGAGGGCGCCCGCCGCTACTTCAAGCGGCACGCCTTCCGCAACACCCGCCTCGCGGACCTGCTGGCCGCGCTGGAGGAGACGTCGGGCCGGGACATGTCGGCGTGGGCCGGGCCGTGGCTGCAGACCGCCGGCGTCGACACCCTCACCCCGCAGGCGACGTACGACGCGGGCGAGCGGATCACCGAGCTGGCGATCCTGCGCGCGGGCCCCGAGACCGGCCCGGGCGCCACGGCCGGCGCGCCGCCGCGACCGCACCGGGTGGCCGTCGGGCTGTACGCGCAGCAGGGCGCCTCCGGCGAGCTGGTGCGCTACGCGCGCGCCGAGGTCGACGTCACCGACGGGCACACGGCCGTCGGCGAGCTGGCCGGGCAGCCGCGCCCGGAGCTGATCCTCGTCAACGACGACGACCTGACCTTCTGCAAGGCCCGCTTCGACGAGGACTCGCTCGACACCGTGCGCGAGCGCCTCGGCGACGTCACCGACCCGTCCCCTGGGCCCGGAGGGCCTGGGGAGGCCCCGGCGTCTCATTCGCTCGCCCGCGCCCTGCTGTGGGCCGCCGCCTGGGACCTGGCCCGCGACGGCCTCATGCCCGCCCGCGACTACCTGGACCTCGTGCTGCGCTTCGCCGGCCGCGAGACCGACATCGGCGTGCTCCAGGGCCTCCACCAGCAGGCGCACTACACCGTCGACCACTACACCGCCCCGGAGCACCGCGCCGAGGCCGAGCAGGCCCTCGCCGAGGGTGCGCTCGGCGAGCTGCGCCTGGCGGTGCCCGGCAGTGACCACCAGTTGGCGTGGGCCCGCTTCTTCGCCTCCGTCGCCGGTACGGAGCAGGACCTGCAACTGCTGCGCGGCCTCCTCGACGGCCAGGCGAAGATCGACGGCCTCGACGTCGACCAGGAGCTGCGCTGGGACGTGCTGCTCCCGCTCGCCGCGCACGGCGCCGCCGACGCGGCGGCCATCGACGCCGAACTGGCCCGCGACGACACCGCCTCCGGCAAGCGCCACCAGGTCCGCTGCCTGGCCGCCCGGCCGGACGCGCGGGTCAAGGAGGAGGCGTGGACGGCCGTCGTGGACTCCGACGAGCTGTCCAACGCGATCGTCGAGGCGACGATCTCCGGCTTCACCCGGCCCGGCCAGCGGGACCTGCTCGCGCCGTACGCGCCGCGGTACTTCGCGTCGATCGAGCGGATCTGGCGGGAGCGGACGATCGAGAGCGCCATGGCGGTCGTACGGGGCCTCTACCCGGCGCTGCAGGCGCACCGGGGGACGCTGGACGCGACGGACAGGTGGCTGCGCGAGACCGAGGGCTCGGCGCCGCCGGCGCTGCGGCGGCTGGTGCGGGAGGCGCGCGACGACCTGGCGCGTGCGCTGCGCGCGCAGGCGCGCGACGGGCAGGACTGAGCCCCGGGGGCGTGGCCCGTACGGCGTCATGGCTCCCCTGCTCGACAGTCGAACGTGTGCCCTTTAGCCCCGGCTTGTCCGCATTCTTCGACGGCCCTGTAACAGCGGTTAGGGGAAGGCAGGCGACCGGGAATCCAGCGGCCATGAACCCGAACTCGCCCTCCCCCGCACCGCTCAGCCCCCGCCCGCTCCAGCACGCCGCCGGAGCCCGCGGCCAGGTCATGACCGTCCGGCAACTGCGCGAGCACGGTGTGGCCGCCGCCGACGCCGCGCAGCGCTGCCGCCCCGGCGGCCCGTGGCAGCAGCTCCTGCCCGGGGTCTGCCTCCTGCACGCCGGACCACCGACGCCGCAGGAGCGGCTGCACGCCGCCCTGCTCTACGCCGGCCGGGCGCCGGGCCGCGCCACCGTCCCCGGCCAGACGCGCGGCGCGGCAGCGCCGGCTCCGGCGCAGGACGCAGCCCCGGCGCAGGACGCCGCCCCGGCCCCGTACGGCGACGCGATGATCACCGGTCTCGCGGCGCTCGCGCTGCACGGCTTCGCCGCCGCCCCGCCGCTGCTCGCGCTCAACCGGATCGACGTCCTGCTCCCCCGCACCCGCCGGCTGCGCTCCACGGGCCTGGCCCGCCTCGTCCGCGCCCACACGCTGCCCCGTCCCGACCTGGTCACGGGCCTGCCCGTGGCCCCTGTCCCCCGCGCCCTCGCCGACACCGTCGCCGTCCTCACCGAACCCGCCGACGTCCACCGGCTGCTGACCGAGGCGGTCCGCGAGGGGCACTGCGAGGCGCCGGCGGTGGTACGCGAGCTGAGCCGGGCCCGGCTGCTGGGCCGCCCGCAGGTGATCGACGCGGTCGACGCCCTGATCGCCGCGGGCCGCGCGCTGGCCGAGGGCCGCCTCTACGACATGGTCCACGTCCACGCCCTGCCGGACCCCCTGTGGAACGTCGAGCTGCGCCTGCCCGGCGGCCCGCACCTCGGCGGCGTCGACGCCTACTGGCCGGACCACGCGGTCGCCGTGGAGATCGACGCCCGCACCCCGCGCCGGGCCCGCCACGACGAGCAGGCGCTGTGGTCCCAGTACGCGAAGAAGCGGGAGACCCTGGAGCGCCTGGGCATCACGGTCGTCCACCTCACCCCGCGGGGGCTGCGCGAGTCGCTGGAGCGGCAGGCGGAGCTGGTACGGGCCGCGATGCTGGTCTCGGCGGAACGGGAGCAGATCACGCACGTGATGGTCCTGCCCAGGTGAGCGGGCCGGCGCGGCGGCGGGGGTCAACGGGTGCGTAGCAGCTCCGTGTTGCGGTCGGTCTCCAGGCCCGCCAGGGCGCGGCGGCGCGGGGAGTGGGGGGCGTTCAGGGCCAGCTCGCGGTAGAGGGAGGCCAGGTCCTCCTGACCGAGTCCCGCGCCGTCCGCACGGTACGGGGCCGCCGACTCGATCAGCGTCGTGAACAGCGACAGCGTCCCGTCGCCGTTGTCCGCCAGCTCCACCACCCGGGCCAGTTGGGGGAAGTCCACGTGCGAGGCCGTGGTGATCTCCCACAGCCCGCCGGCGGCCCCGTCGGTCGCGCCGTGCGGGGTGATCTCGTTGCGGTGGCTGTGCCCGTTCACCCACGCGACCACGTTGCGGTGGGCCAGCAGCACGTCCAGCAGCTCCGCCCCCGTGTGCCGCTCGTCGTCCGGCCGGGAGGGGTCCGGCGTGGTGTTGTTCATCGACTTGCTGGTGTGGTGGCTGAAGACGACGACGTAGGAGTCCCGGTGCGCGGCCAGCCTGCGCTCCAGCCAGCGCAGCTGCGCCGTGCCCAGCGAGCCGCGGAAGTCGCCGCCCTGGTCGGTGGTGTCCAGGCTGATGCCGATGACGCCGGGGCCCGTCTCGCTCAGCGTGAAGTCGTAGTACAGCTCGCCGGCGGCGCGGTTGGCCTCCGTGTAGCCGTGGCCCACGGGCCCCGCCCCGGTGAACCGCTCGTCGAGGTGCGCGGCCACGTACTCGTACGACGTGAACGGCACCCGCCGCTCGTCCGGCGTGACCGTACGCATCAGATGCCGCTGCGTGCGCAGCATCTCGGCGAACGCCTCACCCCGCGGGTCGGTGCCGGCCCGCAGCGAGTCGAACAGCGGCCCGGCGATCGACTCCGGCAGCGTCATGAGCTTCCGGTCGCCGGCCGCGTACTCCGCGAAGTACGGCTGCCGCGCCGCGTAGCAGCCGCCGGGCAGCAGGTCGTGGTTGCCGACGGTGGAGTACCACGGCAGGTCAAGACCGGGGCTGGTGACCTCCCGGATCACCGCCGCGAGGAAGCCGTCAAGACGCGGGAAGCCCAGCGCCTTGTCGGCGTCGCGCAGCCGGCTCTCCGGGTGCCAGTAGCGGTCGATGCCGCTGTTCTGCACGCCCTCGTACGAGCCGGGGTCACCGCTGTTGGGCACGATCCGCCCGCCGCTCATCGCGGTGAGGTACCACTCCAGCTCCAGCGCGTTGTTGTTGTCGGTGTTGTCGCCGGTGGTGACGGCGCAGCCGAGGGCCAGGCCGGTGGCGGGCCCGACGGTCAGGGAGTTGACCCGCTCGATGAGCGCGACCGCGCCCGGGACGCTCAGCGCCTCCTGCGGGCGCCAGCCGTCGCCTGCCTGCTCGCGGAAGTACTCCGAGCGCAGCGGCGTCTGCACGTCCACGATGTGCAGGTCGGTGAGCTGGACGAACGCGGCGAGCGCGGTGCGGGTGTCCGCGCGCCGCGCGCCCGCGGCGCCCAGTTCCGTGCGTACGGCCCGGGGCCAGCCCGCGCCCTCGGTCAGGTGCCGGTAGCCGCCCTGGCCCACGGCGGTCGCCGTCGTACGGATCGTGGTGCCCGCCGACGACGGCGCGGGCGGCCCGCCGGGCGCAAGACCGCGGGCGCCGGGCCGCGAGGCCAGCGCCGGCGGTGCGGCGGAGCGCGCGCTGGCCTGCGGCTGCGGGCCGAGGGCCGGCCCGAGCCCGGCGACCGCACCCGCGGCCCCGGCGGCGCCCAGGAGGACGGCGCGCCGGCCGGGGCCCGGGAGCCTGGTGGACGTGCTTTCGCGGTGCATCGGCGCTCCTGAGGGGGACGAGCGGGAGGCTTCGACGCGAGTGGGTCACCCGCGCACTCGGAGCCTTGGCACGCCGGGTGACCTGCTACTTAACGCAACCGGAACGACGGCGGCCGGAAAGCCCACACTTACCCTCACCGGATGAAAACACCGCGCAATGGACACGCGATCCTCGCCCGTTCGAGTGGCGACGGTCACCGTGGGTTCACCGCTGCGGGAACGCGCCCGGCAAACCCGCCTGGCGGCTATGCGCCAACGCCGCAATCCGCCACACTCAACTCCCCCCGCGCGCGTGTGCCTTGCTGATAGATATGCGGCAGCCGGCACCGGATGCCGGTTTCCACACAGGTGGGGGTTGAACACGAGATGACGATCTCTCCCAGACGCACACCCGGTCGCATACCGGGGGGCGGACGGCCGCGCGCCGCCGCCCGAATAGCCCTCGCGGCCGGCCTGGCCGCAGCGCTCACCGCGACGGGCCCGTCGATGGCAGCGGCCGTGCAGGCCGCGGAGGGCGCCCCGGAGCCCGACCGGCCCAAGGCCGCGGCGGACAAACTCGGCGCGAAGGACGCCGAACTGCTCGCCGAGGCGAAGGCGGGCGGCGACAAGAACGTCACGCTGCTCGTCGCCGTCGAGCCCGGCGAGGCGGCCGAGGTCGCCGACACCTTCCGCGGCGTACGCGGCGCCTCCGTCGGCGCCACGCACGACAAGCTCGGCTACGTCCGCGCAACCGTGCCGACGGGCCGCGCCGACGCCGCGATCGACAGGGCCGCGACGCTGTCCGCGGTGCACGGCATCGATCTGAACGAGGAGATCGAGCTGCCCGATCCGCGCCCGGACGCCGACCGCGCCGCGGGCAGCAAGGACAGCACGGGCAGCACGGGCAGCACGGCCGGCGGCGCGCGGGGCACGTACCCCGCCCCCGACCGCTCGACCCCGGCCAAGAACCCGTACCAGCCGGCCCACGAGACCGGCGCCGTCGACTTCGTCAAGAAGCACCCGAAGGCCGACGGCCGCGGCATCACCATCGGCATCCTCGACTCCGGCGTCGACCTCGCCCACCCCGCCCTGCGCACGACCACCACCGGCGAGCGCAAGATCACCGACTGGGTGACGGCCACCGACCCGATCGTGGACGGCGACGGCACCTGGCGGGCGATGGTCACCGACGTCTCCGGCCCGTCCTTCACGTACAACGACCGCGAGTACACCGCCCCGCGCGGCGCCTACTCCGTCAGCCTCTTCCGCGAGAGCGCCACGCTCGGCGGCGAGATGCAGGGCGACCTGAACCGCGACGGCGACACCGCCGACTCCTGGGCGCTGCTGTACGACGCGCAGGCCGGCACCGTCCGCGTCGACCTCGGCGACGACGGCGACTTCACGAACGACAAGCCGATGGCGCCGTACGGCGAGGACCATGAGTTCGCCTACTTCGGCACCGACGACCCGGCCACGGCCGTCGCCGAGGCGATCCCGTTCGTCGTGGAGATCCGCAAGGACGTGCCGATGGACCCGTACGGCGGGGACTGGATCGGCAAGACGGAGGACTTCGTCAACATCGGCGTCGTCGAGGGCGCGCACGGCACCCACGTCGCCGGCATCACCGCGGCCAAGGGCCTCTTCGGCGGCCGGATGAACGGCGCCGCGCCCGGCGCCGAGATCGTCTCCTCCCGGGCCTGCACCTGGAGCGGCGGCTGCACCGCGGTCGCGCTCACCGAGGGCATGATCGACCTGGTCACGAACCGGAACGTCGACGTCGTCAACATGTCGGTCGGCGGCCTGCCGCCGCTCAACGACGGCAACAACGCCCGCGCCGAGCTGTACAACCGGCTCATCGACACCTACGGCGTGCAGCTCGTCATCTCCGCGGGCAACGACGGCCCCGGCGCCAACACCATCGGCGACCCCGGCCTGGCCGACAAGGTCGTCAGCGTCGGCGCGGCCGTCTCCCGCGAGACCTGGGCCGCCAACTACGGCAGCGCCGTGCAGACGAAGTACGCGATGATGCCGTTCTCCTCCCGCGGCCCGCGCGAGGACGGCGGCGCCACCCCGACGATCACCGCCCCCGGCGCGTCGGTCAACACCATCCCGACCTGGCAGCCCGGCAGCCCCGTGGCCGAGGCCGGCTACGACCTGCCGCCCGGCTACGGCATGCTGCAGGGCACCTCGATGTCCTCGCCGCAGACCGCCGGCGCCGCGGCGCTGCTGCTGTCCGCCGCCGAGCGGGAGGGCATCGACGTCACCCCCAACGCCCTGCGCACCGCGCTGACCTCCACCGCCGACCACATCCCCGGCGTGCAGACCTACGCGGAGGGCGCCGGCCGGGTCGACGTCGTCGGCGCCTGGGACTCCCTGGAGGACGGCGCCATGGCGTACGAGTACGAGGTGCAGGCGCCCGTCGACACCGTGCTCGACGGCTTCCTGGCCACCCCCGGCGTGGGCAGCGGCGTCTACGACCGCGAGAGCGGCCCGGCGCCCGGCGATTCCGAGACGTACGAGATCACCCTCACCCGCACCTCCGGACCGGCAGGCGGCACGCCGCACGAGCTGAGCTGGCAGGGCAACGACGGCACGTTCACGCTGCTCGGCGACGACGATGTCACGCTGCGCCGCGGCCAGCCGCTGACCGTCAAGGTCAAGGCCGAGCCGCGCACGGCGGGGCTGCACAGCGCCGCGCTGCTGGTCGACGGCGGGCGCACCGAGGGCATCGACCACCGGGTGCTGGCGACCGTGATCAACGCGGCGGAGCTGGCGGCGCCGGCGTACGGGCACCAGGTGTCCGGCAAGGTGCAGCGCAACGCCACCCGCTCGTACTTCGTGAAGGTCCCCGAGGGCGCGAAGACCCTGGAGGTGGCAATGAGCGGGCTCGCGGACACGAGCCAGACCCGCTGGATCGCGATCGACCCTTGGGGCATCCCGGCCGACAACTCCTCGACGCCCTTCTGCTACCCCAACTACGCCAATCCGGCCAACACCTGCCGCCCCGACCTGCGCTCCTACGAGAACCCGATGCCGGGCGTGTGGGAGTTCGAGGTCGAGTCGCGGCGCACCTCGCCGCTGCTGGACAACCCGTTCACGGTCGAGGCGACCGTGCTCGGCGCGGCCTTCGACCCCGAGGTGCAGACGATCGACGAGGCGAAGGTCGGCACGCCCAGCCCGGTGCAGTGGACGGTGACCAACGGGTTCGCCCCGGTGGCCGGCAAGCTCGCCGGCGGGCCGCTGGGCTCCGGCCTGTCGGAGCGCCCGAGTATCGCGGCGGGTGCGGCGAACACCACGACGATCGAGGTCGCCGAGGGCGTCACCCGGCTGGACGCGGTGATCGGCGCCACCTCCGACGCCAACGCGGACCTGGACCTGACGGTCTACCGCGACGGCGAGGTCGTGGGCCAGTCCGCGGACGCCGACTCGGAGGAGGCGGTCACCCTGATCGACCCGGAGCCCGGGACGTACACGGTGGAGGTCTTCGGCTACGACGTGCCGGCGGGGACGACGGAGTACGACTACCGCGACGTGTACTTCTCCCCGGCGCTGGGCGAGGTGAGCGTCGGCGGCGAGCCGGTGGAGCTGGACAGCGGCGGGAGCGCGGAGGTCGCGGCCGAGGTCACGGTGGCGGCGCCCGGTCCCGAGGGCCGCGAGTTCTTCGGCGAGGTGCAGTTGCAGAACGCCCGCGGCACGGCGGCGGGCGCGGGCAGCGTACGGATCGGGACGGTGGTGCCGTAACCGTCCCGGTACGGGCCGATCCGTCCCGTACGTCCTGACCGAACCCGCGGGGGCGGGACGCCGGAGATCCGGTGTCCCGCCCCTGTGGCGTGTGTCTCAGTCCGCCGCGCGGGCGCACCCGGTGCGGGCGGCTGGGCAGGGGAAACGACTGGAGCCAGCCGCCCGGCGCCCGGCATCATGGAGGGCGGACCCGCACCCGTGAACGGAGAGCCATGAAGATCGGAATCGTCGGAGCCACCGGCCAGGTCGGCGGAGTGATGCGCGACATCCTCGCCGAGCGGGCCTTCCCGGTGGACCAGTTGCGCCTGTTCGCGTCGGCCCGGTCCGCGGGGCGCACGCTGCCGTGGCGGGACGCTCCGGGCGGCGGGATCACGGTCGAGGACGCCGGCACCGCCGACTACTCCGGGCTCGACATCGTGCTGTTCTCCGCCGGCGGCGCCACCTCCAAGGCCATCGCCGAGAAGGTCGCCGCGCAGGGCCCCGTGGTGATCGACAACTCCTCCGCGTGGCGCCGCGACCCCGACGTGCCGCTGGTGGTCTCCGAGGTCAACCCGCACGCGGTGGCCGACCGCCCCAAGGGGATCATCGCCAACCCGAACTGCACCACGATGGCCGCCATGCCCGTGCTCAAGCCGCTGCACCGCGAGGCGGGCCTGGTCTCCCTGGTCGTCGCCACCTACCAGGCGGTCTCCGGCTCCGGCCTCGCCGGCGTGGAGGAGCTGTTCCAGCAGGTGCGCGCCGCGGGCGAGGAGGCGCCGAAGCTGACCCGGGACGGCTCCGCGGTCGACTTCCCCGAGCCTGCGAAGTACGTCGCCCCGATCGCGTACAACGTGCTGCCGATGGCCGGCTCCCTCGTCGACGACGGGCTCGACGAGACGGACGAGGAGCAGAAGCTGCGCCACGAGTCGCGCAAGATCCTGGAGATCCCGGCGCTGAAGGTCTCCGGCACCTGCGTCCGCGTCCCCGTCTTCACCGGGCACTCGCTCCAGGTCAACGCCCGCTTCGCCGAGCCGCTGAGCCCCGCGCGGGCGAAGGAGGTGCTGGCCGGCGCCGAGGGCGTGGCGCTCGCGGACGTGCCGACGCCGCTGGGCGCGGCGGGGCGGGACGTGTCGTACGTGGGCCGCATCCGGCGCGACGAGACGGCGGAGAACGGGCTGGCGCTGTTCCTCTCGGGCGACAACCTGCGCAAGGGGGCGGCGCTGAACGCGGTGCAGATCGCGGAGCTGGTGGCGGCGGAGCGGCGCGGCTGACCGGCACGGCTGACCGGCACGGCTGACCGGCACGGCGCAGCCGGCCCGGCGCGGGCTGACCGGCACGGCTGACCAGCGCTGCCGACCGGCGGCCGGGCCCGCGTCCGGTCGGGGTTTCCACAGGCGGTACGGGCCGTCCGGCCGCCTGGATCGACGGGGGTGCCGCGGTTGTCCACAGGCCGCTTCGCGCGGGGGTCCACCGTGCGAGGATTGCGGTCAGTCGTAGGGATAAGGAGTAGCCCAGGTGCCTGGCACGAATCTGACCCGGGAAGAGGCGCGGGAGCGAGCGCGCCTGCTGCGGGTGGACGCGTATGAGATCGACCTCGACATCTCCGGCGCCAAGGAGGGTGGCACCTTCCGGTCGGTGACGACGGTGCGGTTCTCGGCCGCCGAGGAGGGCGCGGAGACCTTCGCCGACCTCATCGCGCCCGAGGTGCACGAGGTGGTGCTCAACGGCACCGCGCTCGATGCCGCCGAGGTCTTCGCCGACTCCCGGATCGCCCTGCCGGGGCTGCGCGCGGGGGAGAACGAGCTGCGGGTCGTCGCCGACTGCGCGTACACCAATACGGGTGAAGGTCTGCACCGCTTCGTCGACCCGGTGGACGGCGAGACGTATCTCTACACGCAGTTCGAGGTGCCCGACGCGCGCCGGGTGTTCGCCAGCTTCGAGCAGCCGGACCTCAAGGCGACGTTCACCTTCACGGTGACCGCGCCGGCCGGCTGGCAGGTCATCTCCAACTCCCCGGCGCCCGAGCCGGCGGACGGGGTGTGGCGCTTCACGCCCACGCCGCGCATGTCGACGTACATCACCGCGCTGATCGCCGGGCCGTACACGTCGGTGCAGAGCACCTGGGAGGGCGACGGGCGGACGGTGCCGCTCGGCGTGTACTGCCGGCCGTCGCTCGCGGAGTTCCTGGACGCGGAGGCGATCTTCGAGGTCACGCGGCAGGGCTTCGACTGGTTCCAGAAGCGCTTCGACTACCCGTACCCGTTCGAGAAGTACGACCAGCTCTTCGTCCCGGAGTTCAACGCCGGCGCGATGGAGAACGCGGGCGCGGTGACCTTCCGCGATCAGTACGTGTTCCGCTCCAAGGTCACGGACGCGGCGTACGAGATGCGGGCCGACACGATCCTGCACGAGCTGGCCCACATGTGGTTCGGCGACCTGGTGACCATGGAGTGGTGGAACGACCTCTGGCTGAACGAGTCGTTCGCCACCTACTCCGCCACCGCCTGCCTCGCCCAGGCGCCCGGCTCGCGCTGGCCGCACGCGTGGACGTCGTTCGCGAACCAGATGAAGACGTGGGCGTACCGCCAGGACCAACTGCCGTCCACCCACCCGATCATGGCCGAGATCACCGACCTCGACGACGTGCTGGTCAACTTCGACGGCATCACCTACGCCAAGGGCGCCTCGGTGCTCAAGCAGCTCGTGGCGTATGTCGGCGAGGACGAGTTCTTCCGCGGCGTGCAGGCGTACTTCAAGCGCCACGCCTTCGGCAACACCCGGCTGACCGACCTGCTCGGCGCGCTGGAGGAGACCAGCGGGCGCGATCTGACGGCCTGGTCCAAGGCGTGGCTGGAGACCGCCGGGATCAACGTGCTGCGGCCCGAGCTGGAGACCGACTCCGACGGCGTGGTCAGCTCGTTCGCCATCCGCCAGGAGGCCCCCGCGCTGCCCGCCGGCGCCAAGGGCGAGCCCGTGCTGCGCCCGCACCGCATCGCGATCGGGCTGTACGACCTGAAGGACGGCCGGCTGGTCCGCACCGACCGGCTGGAGCTGGACATCGACGGCGAGCTGACCGACGTCCCGCAGCTCGCTGGCCGCCCCCGCCCCGCGGTCGTCCTGCTCAACGACGACGACCTCACCTACGCCAAGGTCCGGCTGGACCCCGCCTCCCTGGACGTGGTCACCCGGCACCTCGGCGACTTCGAGACCACGCTGCCGCGGGCGCTGTGCTGGGCGTCGGCCTGGGACATGACCCGCGACGGCGAGCTGGCCACCCGCGACTACCTGGCCCTCGTCCTCTCCGGCATCGGCAAGGAGAGCGACATCGGCGTGGTGCAGTCCCTGCACCGCCAGGTGAAGCTGGCCCTCGACCTCTACGCGGCCCCCGACTGGCGCGAGACGGGCCTGGCCCGCTGGTCGGCCGAGGCCGAGACCCAGCTCCACGCCGCGGAACCGGGCAGTGACCACCAGCTCGCCTGGGCCCGCGCCCTCGCGGCCACCGCCCGCACTGACGGCCAGCTCGACCTGCTCGCGGGCCTCCTCGACGGCTCCCGCACGATCGAGGGCCTGGACGTCGACACCGAGCTGCGCTGGGCCCTGCTGCACCGCCTGGCCGCCACGGGCCGCGCCGCCGACGACGCCATCGCCGCGGAGCTGGAGCGCGACAAGACCGCCGCCGGCGAACGCCACGCGGCCTCGGCCCGCGCGGCCCGGCCGACCGCGGCGGCGAAGTCGCGCGCGTGGACGGAGGTCGTCGAGGAGGGCAACCTCGCCAACGCGGTCCAGGAGGCGGTGATCGCCGGCTTCGTCCAGACCGACCAGCGCGACCTGCTGGCCCCGTTCACGGCGAAGTACTTCGACGCGGTCAAGGACGTCTTCGACTCCCGCAGCCACGAGATCGCCCAGCAGATCGTCGTCGGCCTCTACCCGGCCCTCCAGGTCTCGCAGGCCACCCTGGACGCCACGGACACCTGGCTGACCGAAACCCAGCCGCCCCCGGCCCTGCGCCGGATGGTGACGGAGTCCCGCGCCGGCGTAGAACGCGCCCTCCGCGCCCAGCAGTCCGACACCGCCGCCGCGTCCTGACCCGTCCCCCGGTCCGGCCACCCGGCCGGACCGGGAAGGGGGCAGGCGGCGCGGGGGCGGCGGGTGCCGGGGCGGCTGGGGTACGTGGCCTGAGCGGAGAAATCCGGCCGTAACTCGCGGTAACCTCCCCCGCGAATCCGGACAAAGCGCCCGCACGGCCCGAGTTGTGCCCGTCCACGCCATTCCCCGCCCGAAGTCACGCCGGGAACATCGCCGTCGCGTTCACCCAGCTCCCCGTCACCGCGCCCCCGCGGTCCGACGCGAGGAACGCCGCCAGGTCCGCGATCTCCTGCAAGCGCGGGGAGGCCGGCAGCATGCGGAGGTTGTCCAGGGTGTCCAGGACGCCGCGGAGGGCTTCCGGTGTCGCCAGTGCCGGGGTGACCGCGCCCAGCTTCTCCGGGGTGAGGGTCTCCGGGACGCCCGCTGCCCACAGGCCCAGCGCCCGGACGCCGCGCGGGCCCAGTTCCTGGGCGAGGGAGCGGATGAGGGCGTCGATCGCCGAGTCCGCGGGGCGAGACCGCGGGGCTGCGGGCGCTGAGGCGCTACGACGCCGCCGGCCGGATCACCGGCGGGGCCGCGCTGCGGCTGCCCGACGGCCCGGCCCAGGCGGGGGCGGCGCTGGACGAGGCGCTGGCGGAGGCGTTCGCGGATCCGGCGGTGGCGCTCGTGCACGTGCGCGCCGTGGAGCACGGCTGCTTCCTGTACGAGGTACGCCGCCCCTGAGCCGCCTGCGCAGCCGGCCGCGCAGCCGTCCGCGCGCGAGCGGCGCGCCACGGGGCTAGCGTGAGAAGGGACAAATCCACGCAAGACCCCCCGGCCTCGGAGGAGGCGACCGTCATGACCGTACGACCCGAAGGCGCGCCCTGCTGGACGGACGCGACCTTCCGCGACCTGGAGGCCGCGAAGAGCTTCTACGCCGACGTCTTCGGCTGGACCTTCGAGGACGCCGGCGAGGAGGCCAACCACTACACCCAGGCGTCCGCGGCCAGCGGAGTCGCCGCCGGTCTTGCGCCGCCGATGCCCGGGGCGGAGAACGAGCCCCCGGGCTGGACGCTGTACTTCGCCACCCCCGACGCGGAAGCCACCGTCGAGCAGGTCAGCGAGCACGGCGGGCGGGTCGTCATGGGCCCGACGGAGGTCGGCCCGGCCGGCACGATGGCCCTCGCCGAGGACCCGGACGGCATCCGGTTCGGCCTGTGGGAGCCGGGCAGGCACGAGGGCTTCGCGGCGGTCGGCGAGCCCGGCACGTTCGTCTGGGCCGAGGTCGACACCCCCCACCCCGAGCACGCCGACGCCTTCTTCCCCGAGGTCTTCGGCTACCGGGTGCACCGGATGCAGGACGAGAAGATGGACTACGCCGTGTGGAGCGTCGGTGACGGCGCCCCCCTGCTCGGCCGGGCCGAGATGCGCAGGGACTTCTTCCCCGCGGGCACGCCCCCGCACGTGGGCGTCTGCTTCGCGGTGGACGACTGCGACCGGGCCGTGGAAACGACGCGGCGGCACGGCGGCGACGTGACGTTCGGGCCGCAGGACTCGCCGTTCGGGCGGATGGCTACCCTCCAGGACCCGCAGGGCGCATCGTTCACGGTGATCGACGTCAACCGCACGGTCGGGGAGATGCCGGAGTTCGCCTGAGCGGGCCGGGCGCCGGGCCCCGGGCCCGGGCGCCGGTCCGCCCGGGGCCGGTCCCCGGCTCTGTGCGCAGGCGTGCGAGAGGCGCCCGCCCCCGATACGGAGCAGGCGCCTGCGCGCGGCGTACGGCCGGGGCCGTCAGCCCTTCTTCTTGTCGGCGGCGACCACCAGTCCGGCGATCACCGCGAAAGCCACCAGCGGGGTGAGCACGAAGAGCCCGAGGGTCTCCGCGACGCTCAGCCCGGGGCCCGGCTGGTCGCCGTCGTCGCGGCTGAGCGCGGAGGCGGCCGGGGACGACATCAGCATGATCAGCGCCGTCCCGGCGGCGAGTGCACCGGCGCGCAGGGTCTTCTTCGTGTCCACGTTCACACGGTAGCGAACGCCTGCGCCACCCGCGCGCCCGGGGTCGCCTCACGTGCGGTGTCTCCTACGGGTCCGGCTCCCCCGCCGTGCTCAGGTGCGCGGTCACCGGCAGCAGCCGCGGCTCCGCCCGCGCCTCGTCCACCCGTACCCGCAGCCGCTCCGCCGTCACCGGCCCGGCCAGCGGCAGGATCCGGTACGCGCCGATCGTCGTGCCCGCCGCGATCTCCCGCCACTGCCCCGTCCCAGGGTCCTGCGCCAGGACCGTGAAGCGCTCCACGCGCTGGCCGTGCCGGATGTCCTCGGCGAGCCGGACCCGGTCGAACGTCTGCGGCCCGGCCCGGTCGAGCACGTTCTCGCCGTACACCGCGCGCACCCGGTCCCCGAAGGCGCGCAGTTCGCGCACGTCCTCGGCGGCGATCCGGCCGTCGCGCGCGGGCGGCACGTTGAGCAGCAGCGGGGCGTTGCGGCCGACGCTCTGCTCGTACAGCGCGAAGAGTTCGTCCGCGGTCTTGGGCCGCTCGCCGGGGTGGTGGAACCAGCCGGGGCGGTTGGAGACGTCGGCCTCCGCCGGATACCACTGGAGGTACTTCACGCCGTCGGCCAGCAGCTTCGCGCGCGAGCCGATGTCGGGGCCGGTGGAGTCGTCGGGCAGCGCGCCGTGGGTGGACCAGGGGTCGACGGTGTGCGGGGTGACGCTCCACTCGGTCTCGCGGGCGACGCCGCGCTCGTTGCCGACCCAGCGGATGCCCTGCGGGCCCTGGAAGACGACGGTTTGCGGGGAGAGCGCGTGGATCAGCTCGTACCACTGCCGGAAGCCGTACTCCTGCGTGATGCCCGCGTCCCGCCACGGGTTGGCGCCGTCGAGCCACAGCTCGTCGATGGGGCCGTACTCGGTGAACAGCTCGTAGACCTGGTTGAGGTAGTAGGCGTCGTAGTCGTTGGTCCGCGCGCGAAACGTGGGCAGCCGCCCGGCGGCGACGTCGTCGGCGCGGTCGTCGCCCTCGGTGAGGGTGGGGATGGTATGCGTGCGCACGGGGCTGCCGTTGCCGTAGCGGCCGTGGCCCGAGGGCGGGCCGCCGTCGGCGAGCGCGGTGCGCTCGACGCTCGTCAGCGGCTCGCCCGCCTCCTGCTGCGCGCGCAGGTGCGCCAGCCAGTCGGCGTGCCAGGCGTGCGGCAGTTCGGCGCCGTCGGACGGCGAGAGGTAGACGCCGACGCCGAGGCCGGCCTTGCGGGCTTCCCTGACGTACGTGCCGAGCAGGTCGCGGCTGTGCGGGCTGGCGGCCACGGAGTGGTCGGAGTAGCGCGTGGGGTAGAGGTTGAAGCCGTCGTGGTGCTTGGCGGTGAGCATGGCCGTCTCGGCGCCCATCGCCTTGTACGTGCGCATCCACTGGGCGACGTCGACCCGCCCGGGGTCGAAGAGCGCCGGGTCCTCGGCGCCCGAGCCCCACTCGCGGTCGGTGAGGGTGTTCATGCCGAAGTGGGTGAAGGCGGTCACCTCGCGCTGCTGCCAGGCGAGCTGGCCGCGGGTGGGCACGATGTGGGCGGCCTTGGCGAGGATGCGCTCGGGGGTGTCGCAGTCCTCGACGGTCATCTGGGAGGCGGGCTCGATGGGCCGGGTGCACTCGTCGGCGGCGGCTGCGGGCTGGCGGGTCGACGGCAGCAGGGCGGTCGCCGTGAGGGCGACGGCCGCGGCCGACGTGCCGACGGAACGGGCGGCTCTACGCACGGGGCTCCTCCTCGCTCGTACGACCGGACGCCTCGCCACTGCCACCCGGCTCCCGGCCGGACTCCTCGCCGTGTTCCCCGTCGCCGGCGCGTACGCCCGGGTCTCCGCCCGCCCTGCCGCCGAGTTCGCGCACCACCTCCGCCAGCAGCCGGTGCGTCCGCGGTGAGTCCGCCAGCTCCTCCAGCAGCACCGCGCGGCCGTCCGCGTCGGCGACCGGCAGCCGCCAGCCGGGGTACTCGGCGCCCGCGCCCGGCACGTGCTGCGGGCGGCGGTCGCCGGCCGCGTCCGGCAGCCAGACGGCGACGAGCCGCGCGGGGGTACGGGCGAGGAAGCGGTACAGGCCGGTGATGACCGACGCCTCGTCGGCCCGGCCGCCGGGCAGCAGCCGGAGCCGGTCGAGCAGGTCGAGCCACGCGCCGACCTCGACGGCGTCGGCGGCGCGGGCGGCAGACAGCGGGGCGGCGACGAGGCCCAGTTCGTGGCGGAGCGCCAGGTGCGCGCCGCTGAGCCGGGCGGGGGCGGGCGGCAGGCCGGGGCCGGTGACGGTGGCCAGCACGGCGGCCGGCCAGTCCTCCGGCGGGCGCGGGCACGGCACGGCCGCGCCGGGTTCCGGCGCCGGGTCGCGCCGGCTCCACAGCACCGAGGTGCCCAGCACGCCGCGCGCCGCCAGCGCATCCCGTACGCCGTGGTCCGCCGGGCCGGCCGCATCCTCGCCGAACCCGCCGAACCCGCCGAACCCGCCGAACCCGCCGAACCCGCCGAACTCGCCGATCACGGGCGTGCCCGCCCGGTGGGCCTCCAGCGCCAGCACGCCGAGCATCGCCGCCGCGTCGTACGAGACGTACGTGCCCTCCCCCGGCGGCTTTCCCGCCGGCACCCACCACTGCCGGAACAGCCCGCTCACGCGCCCGACGCGCAGCGCCCCCGCCCGCCGCAGCGCCGCGCGCAGCACCGAGCGGTACGGGCCGTAGTCCGCGGCGGCCAGCCGGTCGGGCCGCCACGGCGGCACACCCAGGTCGGCGCCGCCGGCGCCGCCGGTGTCACCGTCGTCGTCACGGGTGCCGGGGCCTTCGGGCGCGGTGCCGACGGTGCAGCCGGCGGCGAGGACGGACTGCTCGGCCCAGGCGTCGGCGCCCGACGGATGCACGCCGGCCGCCAGGTCGTGCACGACGCCGACGGCCATGCCCGCATCCTTGGCGATGCGCTGGGCCCGCCACAGCTGGTTGTCGGTGAGCCAGGCCAGCCGGCAGTGGAAGTCGATGCGGTCGAGGAGGTCGTGCCGGGCCCGGGTGGTGGCGGTGGAGCGGGGGTCGGCGAGGCCGCCTGGCCAGGAGCGCCAGTCGGGGCCGTGGATCTCGGCCAGCGCGCACCAGGCGGCGTAGTCGTCGAGCGCCTGGCCCTGTTCGGCGAGGAAGTGGTGGTACGCGACGCGCCGGCCGGGGGTCAGCTCGACGTGCAGCAGCAGCTCCAGGGCGGCGCGCTTGAGCCGCCACACCTCGTCGCGGTCGATGAGCCCGCCCTTGGCACGTACGGTCTCGCGCAGCGCGGCGGCGCGGCCGGCGAGTTCTGCGGCCTGCGCGCGGTCGGCGGGGGCGAGGTAGCGGTACTCGGGTATGTCCTCGATCCGCAGGTGCACGGGGTCGGTGAAGCGGCGCGAGGAGGGCCGGTACGGGGAGGGGTCCGCGGGGCGGCCGGCCGCGCCGGGCACGGCGGCGTGCAGCGGGCTCAGTTGCACGAAGTCCATGCCGTGGGTGCGCGCGGACCACGCGGCCAGCTCGGCGAGGTCGCCGAGGTCGCCCATGCCCCAGGAGCGGGCGGACAGCAGCGCGGGCAGCGGGAGCGCGAGCCCGGCGCCGCGCCGCCGCGGCTGCGGCAGGCGCGCGGGGGCGGCGATGACGGCGGCCCGGCCGGTGCGCCCGTCGGGGGCGGTGGCGGTGAGGGTGTGGACGCCGAGGGGGACCGGGGCGCGCGGGTCGAGTGCGGTGCCGTCCTCGCCGGCCAGGGCGGTCTTCGTACCGTCAGGCAGTGGGCCGGGGTCGAGGAGGGTGCCGGGGGGCGGCGTGAGGGTCGCGGGCAGGAGGCGGTCCCGCTCCGCGGCGTCGTACGCCGCGAGGGCCGCGGCGACGGCGGCAGGCCCGGAGGCGTCCACGCCGAGCGCGGCGAGGACGGCGACGAGGGTCTCCTCGGGGACCGGGACGGCGCGGTCAGGGGCGCGTTCGTACGAGACCGCGACTCCGTGCAGCGCAGCTAACCGCGCCAGAGACATGCCACCCCCAGGTGGTATGCGACGTCATCGGCTCCGGCGTCACCCACGCATCCGGTCGCGGGCCCCGGAGGGTCGCCGCCGGGGTGAGCCGGCAGGCTGATCGTACTGCGGCTGCAGCGCGCCGTCAGCACGCCGTCACGTGAAGTGAACGGGCGGCAGGGGCTCGCTGATGAGGTTGTCGTCGGCGGCGAGCGGCGGCTCGCTGGTCAGCGGAGTGCCCGCGGCCAGCGGGGGTTCGCTGGTCAGCGGCAGCTCGGCGCAGGAACAGGAGCCGGCCAGGCCGTAGTCGGGGTCGGCGCCCTCCACCGGTTTGTGGTGATGTGCGTGGTGGGCGTGGCTGGCTTCGTACTGAGCGGGAGCGGCCACCGCGAGTCCTCCTCGGTCGACGGCTGGTCACGTCCGCCGCTACCCGGTCGCGGGCCCGGCAGGCGTGGCGGCACGCGTTCGTGCCACACGTCACAGTACCCGGAACGGGCGAATTCACTGTAGCGGGGCCTGTGGAACGCAAGAGCTTGGGCCTGCACGCCCTCCCGACCCGCTTTTTCCGTCGCGGGCCGGGAGGGCGGAGGAGGTGCCGGGCGTGCCTGAGAGCTACGGGCGGACCTCCTCCAGCGGCAGGTGCAGCACGGCGGCTCCCTGCGGCGCGAGGTTGTCCGCCGCGAGCCGTTCGACCTGTGCGGCGTCGAGGGCCCGGTCGGACAGCCACACCTCGTCCACCGCGCCGACGAGCGGGTTGTTGATCCCGTTGACGCGGGCGCCGGCGCGGATGCCGGTGCGGGCGCCCGCGGAGACCGGGCCCGCGACCGGGCCGGAGGCGGCGGCGGCGGCCCCGTCCACGTACAGCGTGATGCCCGTCTCGTCGCGGGTGAGGGCGACGTGATGCCAGGCGCCGTCCGCGAAGTCGCCGGGGGCGGAGACGAAGGTGTTCGCCGTGCCGGTGTTCACGTGGCCGCGGATGCGGTGCTGGTCCGGCTCCAGACGGATCCACCACTTGGCGTCCGCGGCCTCCTCGGAGTGGGCCCAGAGCACGGCCTGCTGCTGTGTCCGCTCGGTGCTGCGGAACCAGGCGGCGGCGGTGAACGGCCCCTCGCCGAAGGCGAGTTCGCCGGTCAGCGGGGTCTCGACGTAGTCGCCGGCGAGCCCCAGCCCGCTGCCGAAGGGCCCGGGGACGCGGCCGGGGGCGCCGCTGACGACGGAGTGGTGGCGGTGGCCCGAGACGTCGGGCGTGACCGAGGGGCGGGGCGGCGGCACGGTCAGCAGCGGGGCGGGCACGTGCGCGTACGTGATCCGCTGGTGGTACGGCAGCAGGCCGTCGCCGGTCGGCGTGCGGTCGCCGTTCTCGTAGAGCACGCCGACGCCGCCGGCGGCCGGTACGAGGTCGGAGTAGCCGGCCGGGCCGTCGTTGATCTGCGGTCCTTCACGCCAGGTGGCGCCCTCGTCGCGGCTGGTGCGCAGGGTGAGGTTCTCCCGCGCGGTGGCGTGCCGGGGCGCGGAGAACACCAGCCGCCGGGCCGGGTCGGAGGCGGCCGGGAGCGTGAGCACGGCGCCCTGGACGACGGGGGCGAGGAGGTCGGGCACCTCGCGGTACGGGGCCTCGAAGCTGGCGCCGCCGTCGTGGCTGACGGTGGCGGCGCGGCTGCCGGGGCTGCTGCCGTGCTGGTCGCGGGTGTTGAAGTAGACGGTGCCGTCGGACAGTTCGGTGGCGGAGGTCTCGTTGGGGATGACGGTGCCGTCGGTGACCTCGTCGACGCCGCCGAGGTGCCAGGTGGCGCCGGCGTCGTCGCTGTAGAGGGCGTGGCCGCCGAAGAGGCGGTTGTCGGGGCAGGCGCCGCCGGGCTCGGGGGCGCTGGAGTGGTTGCCGGGGATGACGAGCCGGCCGGCGTGCGCGCCGCGGGTGAGCTGGGTGCCGTGGCCGGGGCCGCCGACGAAGTGCCGCCACTCGGGCTTCTTGACGTCGGCGGTGATCTCCCGCGGCTCGGACCAGGTGGCACCGTTGTCGTCGCTGTGCTGCATGAACGAGCGCCGGGTCTCCTCGGCCGTCGCCCGGCCGCAGACGACGTCCTGGCCGGAGACGCCGCCGCCGGTGCGGGTGGTGTTGAGCAGGACGCGGCCGGTGGCGCGGTCCACGACGGGCACGGGGTTGCCGAACTTGTTGCCGCCGTCGTCGGCGACGACGGCCAGCTCGCCCCACGTACGGCCGCCGTCCGGGGACCGTTTGAGGACGAGGTCGATGTTGCCGTCGTCGCCCGCGCTGTCCACCCGGCCCTCGGCGAAGGCCAGGAGCGTGCCGTCGGCGGCCTCGGTGATCGCGGGGATACGGAAGGAGTGGTAGCCGTCCTCACCGCGCTCGAAGACGGTGGAGTACGTGATGCGCGCGGCGGCGTCGGTCGGGGGCTCACCCGCGGCGGCGGCCGGTACGGCGCCGGCCAGCAGCAGGCCGCAGGCGGCGAGGCCGACGGCTCTCAACGGCCCCCGGCCGCGGCGGGGTTCGGGGGCGGGTGGACGGGGCGGTGCGGACATGGTGCTCCCTTCAGGGGTGGGTGTCACCGGAGGAATCAGACGGGGCGGCGGCAGAAGGGGAAGGAGCGGCGGGGGATGCGGAGCGGGCCCAGGCGGCGGGGCCGCCGGCGGCGAGGGCGCGGCGGACGGCCGCCGCGTCGTGCGCGCGCGGCGCCGCGCGCGGATCACCGCCGGGTACGGGGCCGGGCCCTCCGGCGACGCGGGGGGCGTGCTCGTCCAGGCGCGACGGCACCGGGGTGTCGAACACCGCCCAGCGCCACAGCGCCTCGCGGAGTTCGGCGGCGGCGTCCGCGCAGGCCGGGTCCGCGAGCCGGTCGGTCAGCTCGTACGGGTCGGACGTCAGCTCGTACAGCGCGTCCTCCGCCGGCTCCGCGGCCAGCAGCAGCTTGTGCGTACGGGAACGGGCCATGAGCACCCGCCCGCGCCGCCGGTCCTCGGCGAAGACGACGCCGTGCCCCGCGCCCTGCGCGGCGAGGTCGCGCCCCGGCAGCCCGCCGGACGCGGCGCCGGCCGCGGCGCCCGCGATGCCCGCACCGCCCGCGTGCTCCGCCGCGCCCGCGACGCCCTCTCCGCCCGCGACGCCGCACGCGGCGAGCACCGTCGGGGCCACGTCGACCAGCGAGGCCGGCCCGTCGCTCACCTCCCCGCGCCGCCCGCCGCCGCGGGCCCCCGCCGGGTACTTGACCAGCAGCGGCACCCGCACCAGCGGGTCGTACATCGGGCCGTCCTTGAGCAGCAGGTGGTGGAAGCCCAGGTACTCGCCGTGGTCGGACGTGAACAGCACCAGGGTGTCGTCGTAGAGCCCGCGCCGGCGCAGCGCGTCCAGCAGCCGGCCGACGTGGTGGTCGAGGTGGGCGATGGCGCCGTAGTAGTGCGCGAGGACGGTGCGCAGCACGGGTTCGGTCAGCGGACCGTAGTCGAAGTACGCGCGGGCGTGCGGCAGATCGGCGTCGGGGACCGCGGGGGTCCAGCCCGGCGGGAGGGTGAGCGCGGCGGGGTCGTGGAGCGTGTCCCAGGGCGCGGGCGGATCGAAGGGGTGGTGGGGTTTGACGAACGAGACGTGCAGAAGATGACCGCCGGCGTCGTCCCACGACTCGATCTCGCGCAGCGCGCGCTCGCCGATCCAGGTGGTGGAGTGCCACTCCTCGGGCAGGTCGGAGCGGGCGGTGCCGTACGTGTCCCAGTAGCCCGGCGGCGCCTCGGGGCGGAGCGCGAGTTCCTGGTCGAGCAGGTCGACGACGTCGGCGAGTCCGGCGGCGCGCAGCTCGCGGTGGTAGTCGTCGTCGTAGCGGCCGGGGCCGTGCTGTTCGGCGAGGTGCAGGCGGTCGTAGCCGACGTCGAGGTAGGCCGGGGTGAAGTGCATCTTGCCGACGGCGGCGGTGCGGTAGCCGGCGCGGCGCAGGGCGCGGGGGAAGGTGTCGAGGGCGGGGTCGAGGGTGCTGTGGTTGGTCCAGGCGCCGTGCTGGTGGGCGTAGAGGCCGCTGAGGAGGCTGTAGCGGGAGGGGGTGCAGACGGGGTACGGGCAGTACGCCTCGGTGTGCCGGACACCGTCGGCGGCGAGCCGGTCGAGGGCGGGGGTGCGGACGTCGGGGTGGCCGGCGGCACCGAGGCAGTCCCAGCGGTACTGGTCGGCCTGGATGACCAGCACGTCGGGGCGGGCGCGGGCGCCGGGCCGGCCGGGCGGCGCGGGGCTCGGGGCGGTCACGCGGGCGGCCCGTCCGGGAAGCCGATGCGGTCGAAGTCGGCGCGCAGGGCGGTGAGCTGGCCGTCGTCGAGGGTGCCCAGCGGCTCCCGGCACGGGCCGCAGTCCACGCCCGCGAGCCGCGTCGCCGCCTTGAAGCCGGGCAGTTCCCCGGCGTACTGCGAGGCGGCGTCGATGGCGGCCTGGGCGAGGAGCTGGCAGGCGCGCGCCCGGTCGGTCTCGCCGCGTTCGAGATGGCGGACGAGCCGCAGGTAGACGGGGGCGGCGAAGTTGTACGCGGAGCCGATCGCGGCGCGCGCCCCGACCCCGGCGGCGGCGAGCAGCAGCCGGGCGCTGCCGAAGTACATCTCGCAGGTGCCGTCGGCCCGTTCCAGACAGCGCTGGAAGTCGGCCAGGTCGTTGTCCGCGTACTTGATGCCGGCGAAGGTGGGGATGCGCCGGGCGGCCTCGGTGAGGAGTGCGCTGGCCGGCACCTGCACCCCGGTGACGGACGGTATGTGGTAGTAGATGAACGGCAGCCGGGGGGCGGCGGCGGCCAGCGGGGCGAGGAAGTCCGTGAGCGCGGCGGCGTCCCGGGGGCGGTGGAAGTACGGCGGTACCGCGGAGATCGCGCGGGCGCCGCTCGCCTCGGCGTGGGCGGCGAGGGCCTGCGCCTCGGCGAGGCTGGTGTGGCCGACGTGCGCGATGACGTCCATCCGCCCCGCCGCCACCGCGCACCACCGCTCCAGCAGCGCCATCCGCTCGGCGGTGGTGAGGGACGCCCCCTCGCCGGCGGTGCCGCCGACGTACACCGCCGGGCAGCCCCAGGCCGCCACCGCGTCCGCCTGCGTGTCCACGGCCGCCAGGTCGAGGCCGCCGTCGGGGCGGAAGGGGGTGAACACGGCGGTGAGCAGGCTCATCACCGGGCTGCCGGCGGCGTAGTCGAGCGCTTTCATACGATGGCCTTTCTCGGAGGATCGGGGGCCGGATGTACGGGTACGGGGGCGCGGGGCCCCGGCGGGGGCGTCCGGGGGGACGGGCCGGAGTGCGCGTCGGCGCGGAGGGCAGAGGACCGGAGGACCGGAAGGGCGGAGTGGCGTAGGGCCGCGGGCAGAGCGCCGGACGGGCGCGCGACCAGCGCCCTGCAACCACCGCCACCGCCAAACCGTCCGGCCACCGCCCCGCGTCCACCGCCGGCCCCGCACCGCCAAACCGCGGCCCGCCGCTAGGCGGTGCTCGTGCGGGTCAGGTCGAGGAAGTCGCGCTTGTCGACGGCGTAGCCGCTGATGCTCCGGTCCAGCGCCGCGAGCGAGGGCCGGGTGGCGATGCCGACCGCCCACGCCTCGTCGACGAGCACCTCGTTCAGCTCCGCGTACGCCGCGGTCTTCGCGTCGGGCGTGAGCGCGGTGCGGCTCGCCTCGACGGCGGCGGCGTAGCGGGCGGGGACGTTGGCGCCCATCATCACGTTGTCCTCGGTGGGCAGCATCTGCCGGCCGCGGGAGATCAGCGACGGGCTCTGCAGGTTGTTCGGCTGCGCCGCGATGCAGCAGTCCAGCTCGCCGGCGAACAGCGCGTCGAGGAACGCCGTCTCCTCCATCGGCTGGAGCGTCAGCTCGAAGCCGATCTTCTCGAAGTCCGCCTGGATCGCCTGCACGATGTCCTTGGCACCCGGCTCGGGACCGAACGCCGCGGTCGCCTTGCGCGGCCCGCCGGCGGCGTCGAGCAGCTTCTTCGCGGCGTCGAGGTCGAAGCCGTGGGAGTCGAGGTAGCCGGCGTCGAACGCCGGGGACTCCGGCATGAACGCGGTGTAGACGGGCTCCCCGAGGCCGAAGCGCACCTGGTCGATGATCCGTTCGCGGTCGATGGCCCGGGCGAGGGCCTGGCGCACCTTCTTGTCGGCGAACGGCGGCCGGGCCCCGTTCATGAAGAACAGGTCCATCCGCCCGGCGCCCTGGACCGTCTTGTAGCGGTCGCGCAGCCGGTCGGCGTTGCGCAGCGAGAGGTACAGCGCGCCGTCGAGGTCGCCCGACTCCAGCGCGCTGACGAGGGACTCCTCGTCGCGGAAGAAGCGGAACTCCACCTCGTCCAGCCGCGGCTCGCGGCTGTTCCAGAAGCCGGGGTTCTTCTTCAGCCGCAGCAGCCGGTCCCGCCGGAAGTCCTCCAGCAGGAACGGTCCTGAGCCGGCCGGCTCCTTCTCCAGCACGGCGACATCGTTCCGCTTCGCCGGCACCAGCGGGAAGGCGAACATCCAGTCCAGGACCAGTTCGTCGGGCACGGCCCCGGTGAAGTCCAGCCGCACGGTGCGGTCGTCCTCGGCGGTGGCGCGGTCGATGAACGCGGTCGTCGCGGCCAGCGTGAACCCCGCCTCCGGGTCCTTCGCGCGCTCGACGCCGGCGACGACGTCGGCCGCGGTGACCGCCTGGCCGGAGTGGAATTCGCTCTTCCGGAGGGTCACGGTCACGGACTTCTTGTCGTCGGCGAACGTCCACTTCGAGGCGGCGGCGGGCGTGGGGGTGTAGTCGTCGGTGTAGTCGAGGAGGTAGGCGTAGAAGGTGTGGATGTGCAGGGCGGTGTTCGTCTGGTAGGGGTCGAACTGCATGATCTGCGTGGTGCCGAGGGTCAGCCGGCCGGACGTGTCGCCGGACGTGCTGCCCTCGCCGCAGGCGGTCAGCAGCGGTACCCCGGCCAGCGAGCCGGCTCCCGTGAGGCCGGCGGCCTTGAGCAGGGAGCGCCGGCTGAGCCGTGGCGCGGGTCGTGCCATGGCAGGACTCCTTACGTAGTACGTGGCAGGTGTCAGGTCCGGAGGAGTCGGTGAGGCGGGTCAGGCGAGCCGGATCCGCGGATCGAGGCAGGCGTAGAGGACGTCGACCAGCAGGTTGAGACAGAGGAAGGCGGCCACGACGAAGAGCACGCCGCCCTGCACGACGGCGTAGTCGCGCTCGCCGATCGAGGTGTAGAGGAGCCGGCCGAGGCCCGGGTAGTTGAAGACGGCCTCGATGACGACGGTGCCGCCGAGGAAGCCGCCGAGCTGGAGGCCGACGACGGTGACGGTCGGCAGCGCCGCGTTGCGCAGCGCGTGCCGGCGTACGACGTACCGCTCCGGCACGCCCTTGGCGCGCGCGGTGCGGATGTAGTCCCGGCCCATCACGTCGCGCAGCGAGGCGGCCAGGAAGCGGGCGAGCACGCTGGAGGCGTGCACGGCAACGGCCAGCGCGGGCAGGATCGTGGCGCGTACCGCGCCCGCCGGGTCGCTGAACAGCGGCACGTAGTCGCTGGCCGCGGGGAGCGCGCCGAGCTGCACGGCGAAGACGATGATGAGCAGCAGGCCGAGCCAGAAGGCGGGGATCGCGAGCCCGGCCGTGAGGTACGCGTCGGCGGCGCGGCCGGCCCACGAGCGGGGGCGCAGCGCCACGACGGTGCCGACGGGGATGCCGATGAGCAGGGTCAGCGCCATGGCGAAGGCGGCGAGCTGGCCGGTGGCGGGGACGGTGTCGAGGAGGGTGGAGCGGACGGTTTCGGCGGAGAAGTACGAGTCGCCGAGGTCGCCGGTGACGGCGTTGCCGAGCCAGGTGACGTACTGCTGCACCACCGAGTCGTCCAGGCCGAGCCGCTCGCGGGTGGCGGCGAGTTCGGCGGGGGCGGCGTCGGGTCCGGTGAGGACGGTCGCCGGGTCGCCGGGGAGCGCGAAGACGAACGCCCAGACGGCGAGGGAGCCGAGGAACAGCACGAGGGCGAACTGCAGCAGCCGCCGGATGACGTACGCGTACATCTAGACCGTCCCCTCCCGTGCCCCGCCCGACACGGCCGTGCCGAAGGCCCGTTGCAGCCCGCGGCCCACCCGGTCGAGGCAGAAGACGGTGAACGCGAGGCAGAGCCCGGGGAAGACGCCGTACCAGGGGCTCTGGTGCAGGTACGAGCGGGCCTCCTGGAGCATCCCGCCCCAGGAGGGCGCGGGCGGCGGGGTGCCGAGGCCGAGGAGGCTGAGGCCGGACTCGACGACGACCGCGAGCGAGGCGGTGACGACGAGCTGGACGAGGATGGGCCCGAGGACGTTCGGCAGCACGGTGCGGACCATGGTGTCGGCGGCCGGCGCGCCCATGCCGCGGGAGGCGACGACGAAGTCGCGCTCCCGGATGGAGAGCGTGGCGGCGCGGGTGAGCCGGGCGAACTCCGGTACGGCGCCGATGCCGATGGCGAGGATGAGGTTGAGCCGGCCGGGGCCGAGGACGGCGATGATGACCAGCGCGAGCAGGATGCCGGGGACGGCCAGCAGCAGGTCCGTCAGCCGCATGGCGACGGCGTCGGCCCAGCGGCCGACGTAGCCGGCGACGAGGCCGAGCGGCACGCCGGCGAGGGCGCCGAGGGCGGCGGCGCCGAAGCCGACGAGCAGCGAGGCGCGGGTGCCGTGGATGACGCGGGAGGCGATGTCGCGGCCGAGTTCGTCGGTGCCGAGGAGGTGGGTGGCGGAGGGGCCGAGGAGGTTGTCGGCGCCCTGTTCGTTGGGGTCGAAGGGGGCGGCCCAGGGGGCGAGGAGGGCGAGGAGTACGAGGAGGAGGAGCCCGGCGGCGCCGACGAGGGCGGAGCGGGAGCGGGCGAAGCGGCGGGCGGCGGCGAAGCGGGGTGCCCTGCCGGGCGGGGTTGCGGCCGGGGTCTTGGTGCGGGCGGTGCCGGTCATGACCGCGCCTCGCGTCGTACGTGGCCGGCCGCGCGACGGGTGCCGGAGACGGGAGACGCGGGGCGACCGCTGCCGCGGAGGCGCCCGGCGGCGCGGCGGGGTGCCCTGCCGGGCGGCCCGGCAGCGGGGGGCTGGGTGAGGGCGGTGTCGGTCACGTGTGCACCTCGCTGCGTACGGGGCCGGCGGTGCGGGGGGCGCCGGGGGCGCCGGGGGTGCTCTGGCCGCCGGGGGCGCCGGGGGTGCCGGGACCGCGCAGGGACTCGGCGAAGTGGCAGGCGGTGAGGCCGCCGTCGACGGCGCGCAGCGCCGGCTCCTCCGTGGCGCAGCGTTCCGCCGCCAGCGGGCAGCGGGTGCGGAAGCGGCAGCCGGACGGCGGGTCGGCGGGGCTGGGCACGTCGCCGCCGAGCGGGGCCCGGCGGCGGGTCTCGCGGCCGGCGGGGTCGGGGGTGGGCACGGAGTCGAGCAGCGCGCGGGTGTACGGGTGGCGGGGCCGGCCGTAGATGCGCTCGGCGGGACCGGTCTCCACGATGCGGCCGAGGTACATGACGGCGACCTCGTCGGCGACCTGGCGGACGACGGAGAGGTCGTGGCTGACGAAGAGGTACGCCATGCCGGATTCGTGCTGCAGGTCGGCGAGGAGGTTGAGGACCTGCGCCTGGACGGAGACGTCGAGGGCGGAGACCGGCTCGTCGAGGAGCAGCAGCCGGGGGCGCAGCGCGAGGGCGCGGGCGATGGCGACGCGCTGGCGCTGGCCGCCGGAGAACTCGGCGGGGTAGCGGTCGGCGTGCTCGGGGCGGAGGCCGACGCGGTCGAAGAGGTCGAGCACGCGGGCGCGTCGCTGCGGGCGGCTGAAGCCGCCGGCGAGGCGGAGGGGTTCTGCGACGTTGTCGCCGACGCTGAGCCGGGGGTTCAGGGAGGCGAAGGGGTCCTGGTAGACCATCTGCACCCGCCGCCGGATGCGCCGCAGCTCACCGCGGCCGGCGCGGACGAGGTCGTGCCCGGCGACGGCGAGTTCCCCGCCGCTCGGTTCGACGAGCCGCAGCAGCATCCGCGCCAGCGTCGACTTTCCGCACCCGGACTCCCCCACGAGCCCGAGCGTCCGCCCCGCGGGTATCCGCAGCGACACCCCGTCGACGGCGTGCACGTACCCGGAGGTCCGGGCGAAGACCCCGGTACGGATGGGAAAGAGCTTCCGCGCCTCCCGCACGTCCAGCGCGAGCCCGCCGTCCGGCGGTGCGCCGCGCGGCGCGGCAGCGGGGGGTCGAGCCGGGTCCGCCGCGGCGGGGCCGGGACCGCCGTCCGGCGGGGCAGCGGCGGACGGACGGACGCCGTCGGACACGGCGGGAGGCGGCGGTACGCCGCCCCCCGGAGCGGTGCCGCCGCCCGGCGGGGCACCAGACTTCGCCGCCGCGCCCCGCGGCGCAGCCGCGGGCCGGGCGGCCGGGCCGGCATCGGCGCCGGCTGCGTCCGCGTCGCGCGCGGCACGTGCCGCGGTGGCGCCGGGCTCGCCGGGATTCGGCGGTTCGGCCGCCGTCGCTCCCGCATCCGGTCCGGGGACGCCCCCGTCCACCGGCCCGCCACGCGGCGCAGCCGGGGGTGGGGCGGGCTCGGCGCCGGGCGCACCCGCATCGCCCGCGGCGCTCCCCGCGTCCTGCGGGGGCGGGCCCTCACCGCCAGCCGGCCGCAGGCCGGACTTCTCCGGCTCACCGTGCCGCGACGTGGCCGGGCCCTGCGGACCGGCCCCGTCACCGGCCGCCGCGCCCGCGTCACCCGCCCCGCCACCCCGCTCGGGCCCCGCCGCCCTTGGGGGCGGGCCGGCCTCGGAGGGGTAGTGGCACGCGCTCAGGCCGTCCCCGGCCGCCACCGGCTCCGGGCGCTCCTCCGCGCACCGTACGCGGTCGTGGCCCACCGGGCAGCGGGGGGCGAACGGGCAGCCGGGGGACACGTCGAGCAGGTCCGGGGGGTGGCCCGGGATGGGGGTGAGGCGGTCGGTGCGGACGTCGAGGCGGGGCAGGGACGCGAGCAGGGCCGCGGTGTACGGGTGCCGGGGCCGGGCGAAGACGCCGTGCACCGGGCCCGACTCGACCACCCGCCCGCCGTACATCACGCACAGCCGGTCCGCGGTCTCCGCCACCACCCCCAGGTCGTGGGTGATCAGCACCGTCGCCGCCCCCGTCTCCCGCGCCGCCCGCCGCAGCACGTCGAGGATCTGCGCCTGGACGCTGACGTCGAGCGCCGTCGTCGGCTCGTCCGCGATCAGCACCCGCGGCCGGTTCGCCATCGCCATCGCGATGACCACGCGCTGGCACATCCCGCCCGAGAACTGGTGCGGGTACGCGTCGTACCGCCCCGCGGGATCCGGCACCCCGACCTCGTCCAGCAGCTCCACCGTCCGGGCCCGCGCGGCCGGCGCCGTCAGCGTCCGGTCGTGGACCCGCAGCGCCTCCGCGATCTGGTCGCCCACGCGCTGCACCGGGTTCAGCGCCGAGCCGGGGTCCTGGAAGATCATCGCCACGTCGCGCCCGAGCACCGCGCGCAGTTCGTCCGCCGGCAGCGCCAGCAGGTCCGTGCCGCCGAGGAGCGCCTGCCCGCTCACCCGCCGCACGTTCCCTGCGGACAGCAGCCCCAGCGCCGCCAGGGCCGTGACGCTCTTGCCGGAGCCCGTCTCGCCGACGACGCCGAGGGTTTCGCCGGCGGCGACGTCGTAGCTCACGCCGTCCGCCGCGCGGACCACACCGGCCGGGGTGTCGAACTCAACGGTCAAGTCCCTGATGCTCAGGGCCGGCACCGTGTCTGCTGCCACCGGATCCCCCTACGGGAACGTTCGAAGTCTGCAAGATATCCTACAAGTCCTGGGACCGTAGGTTGACGGTGCGTCGCTGTCAAGAGCCGTGGTAGGACGGGGATTCGAGAGTGGACGAGAAGAAGAGGCAGGAGTCGTCGGTGCAACCAGCGTTCAAGCGGGTGGGGACCGTACCCCCGCTGCACAAGACGGTGCAGGACGAGATCAGGCACTACATCATCAAGCGCGGGCTGCGGCCCGGCGACCCGCTCAAGCCGGAGGCCGAGCTGGCCCGGCTCTTCGGCGTCAGCCGCAACTCCGTCCGGGAGGCGGTGAAGGCCCTGGAGTCCACGGGCGTGCTCGAAACCCGCCGCGGCAGCGGCGTGTTCATCCGGGACTTCTCCTTCACCCCGCTGCTCGACAACCTCCCGTACGGGCTGATGCAGGGCCCCCGCGCCCTCGGCGAGCTGGTCGCGCTCCGCAAGGCGCTGGAGTCCGGGATGATCGCCGACGCGATGGGGGCGCTGACGCCGGCAAGCGTGACGGCGCTGCGCGAGGTGCTGGCCGGCATGCGCGCGGCGGCGGACCGGCACGAGGAGATCGCCAAGCTGGACCGGGAGTTCCACCGGCTGCTCTTCGCCGACCTCGGCAACTCGATGCTGCTGCAGCTCTTCGACCTCTTCTGGGTGGCCTACCACCGGGCCGCACCCACCGCCCCGCACCGCGACCCGGAGGTGATCCACGAGCTGCACGCGCGCATCCTCGACGCGGTGCTCAGCGGCGACCCCGAGCGGGCCAGGGAGGCCGTGCGGCAGCACTACGTGGGCATCGAGGAGCGGGTCGCCGGGTCCGCGCCGTGACGGCCCGTACGGCGCGCCGACGCCGCCCGCGGCCCGCCCTTCCCGCGGATCGGGGCCGACCGGCGCGTTGACAGCAACGGGGCCGCGGTGGTGGGCTCTCGGTTTGCGCCTCGCTCGCGCACATGCGGCGCGGGGCAGCGCGCGAAGCGCAGCGGAAGCGGAATGCGCAACGGTGGTGAAATGCCGTGGCGACAAGCGGCCAGTACGTTGGCGTACCGCCGGAAGACCGGTCGGGACGCCGGTGTACGGCGCCGGAAACGGACGGAGGGCGGACGGAGTTGGGCGGAGCGGCGAGGCGGCGGGTGGCCACGGCGACGGCGTTGTCCGCCGCCGTGATCGGCGGGCTGCTCGGCGGCCGGGCGCCGGACGCCGCCGCCCAGCCGCAGCAGCCGGACCCGGGCGGCGCCGGTGCTGCCGGCGCTGCCGGTGCCAGGGAGGCGCCGGACGCACAGACGGCGCTGCGGGATGCGGTCTGGCCGCGTCCGCAGCAGTTGAGCGCCCGCGACGGCGAGGTGCACGCGGGCGGGCAGGCGGTGCTCGTCACCCCCGAGGGCGCGGACCCGCGGGCGCTCGCGGAGCTGCGCGAGGTGCTGCGCGCCGCGGGCGTACGGGAGTTCACGCAGATACGCCCCGGCGCCGCCCTGCCCGCCACCGGTCTGGTGGTCTACGCCGACCAGGCGCCGGCCGGCCCCGCGGGCGTCGCGGGCCCGCCGCCGCGGCGCAGCCCCGCCGACGCCGCGCTGCGCGCCCTGGGCGCGGGCGAGCAGGCCGACCTGCCGGCCGGCGGCTACCGGCTGGCCGCCGGGCAGCACGAGGGCCGCGACGTCGTCGCCCTGGCCGGCACCGACGCGGCGGGCCTCTTCCACGGCGTGCAGACGCTGCGCGAGCTGGCCCGCGCCGCCCGTACGGAGGGCACGCTGCCCGCCGTGTCCGTACGCGACTGGCCGGGCACCGCCGTGCGCGGCATCGCCGAGAACCACTACGGCCGCCCCTGGAGCCACGAACAGCGCCTGGCGCAGCTCGACTTCATGGGCCGCACCAAGCTCAACCGCTACCTCTACTCCCCCGGCGACGACCAGTACCGCCAGGCCGACTGGCGCGAGGCGTACCCGGCCCGGCAGCGCGCCCGGTTCCGCGAGCTGGCCGAGCGGGCCCGCGCCAACCACGTGACGCTCGCCTGGGCGGTGGCGCCGGGCCAGAACTTCTGCTTCTCCTCCGGCCGCGACCGCAAGGACCTGCTGGCCAAGGCGGACGCGATGTGGGCGCTGGGCGTACGGGCGTTCCAGCTCCAGTTCCAGGACGTCAGCTACAGCGAGTGGGCCTGCGGCGAGGACGCCGACGAGTACGGCTCGGGTCCCGAGGCCGCCGCCCGCGCGCAGGCCGACACCGCCAACGCGCTGGCCGCGCACCTGTCCCGCCGGCACCCGGACGCGGCCCCGCTGTCGCTGCTGCCGACCGAGTACTACCAGGACGGCACCACCGACTACCGCTCCGCGCTCGCCGGCGAGCTGGACGAGCGGGTGGAGGTCGCGTGGTCCGGCGTCGGCGCGGTGCCCAAGGAGATCAGCGGGACCCAACTGCGCGACGCGCAGGCCGCGTTCGGCGGCCACCCGCTGATCACCCAGGACAACTACCCCGTCAACGACTACGCCCGCGACCGCATCTTCCTCGGCCCGTACGACGGCCGCGACCCGGCGGTGGCCGCCGGCTCCGCGGGTGTGCTGGCCGGCGCGATGGAGCAGCCCGCGGCCTCCCGGGTGCCGCTGTTCACGGTCGCCGACTTCGCCTGGAACCCGCGCGCGTACGACCCGGACGCCGCCTGGCGGGCCGCGGTGCGCGACCTGGCCGCGGACGCCCCCGACCCCGAGAGCGCGGGGGCCGCGCTCGCGGCACTGGCCGGGAACTCGGCGTCGTCGGAGCTGGGCGCGACGGAGTCGGCGTATCTGCGCCCGCTGATCGCGGACTTCTGGCAGGAGCGCGCGTCGGCCGGCCGGCGGGACGGGAAGAACGCCGGGAGCACGAAGAAAGCGGCGCAGCGGCTGCGGGACGCGTTCACCGTCATGCGCCGCGCACCGGACGAGCTGGCGCCGCTGGCGGACGGCACGTTCGGCGACGAGGTGCGGCCCTGGCTGACGCAGTTGGCGCGGTACGGCCGGGCCGGCGAGCTGGCGGTGGACATGGTCACGGCGCAGGCCGAGGGCCGCCACGAGGACGCGTGGCAGACGCGGCTGGAGCTGCAGCGCCTCGCCGGCGAGGCGGTCCCCCCAGGCGGCGGGGTGGTGGGCGCCGGTGTGCTCGACGCCTTCCTCAGCCGGGCGCTGACCGACTCGGACTCCTGGCTGGGCGCGGGCGGCGCCGCCCGGCGCGGCGCCGGCACCGGGGCGTCCGCCTCCGGCGGCGCGGAGCCGCTGCCCGGCTCGCCGGTGGCGGCGGCGGCCGACGGCAGGCCGGCGACGGCGTACGAGGCCGCCCGCCCGCCGTCGCCCGGCACGCACGAGGCGCTGGTCGTGGAGTTCGACCGGCAGCCGCTGCGGGCGGTGACGGTCCTGACCCAGCCCGGCACCGGCACCCGGGCCGAGGTGCAGGTCCGGGTACGGGACCGGGGCCGGACCGCGTGGCGCCCGCTCGGCGAACTCGACGGCGGCGGCTGGACGGAGCTGCCCGCCGAGCGCGCCGACGCCGACGCCCTGCGGCTCGTGTGGGCCGCCGGCACCACAGCGCCGGTCGTGCACGAGGTGGTGCCGTGGTCCGCCGACGAGCCCGGCGCCCGGCTCTCGCTCTCGCGCGACGAGGCAGACGTGACGATCGGCGGCGACCCGGTCGTGGTGGACGCGGAGCTGACCGCGCGGCGGCCGGACGACGCGGGCGGCGAGGTGACGGCCAAGGCGCCGAAGGGGCTGAGCGCCGAGTCCCCCGGCCCGGTGCGGATACCCCGCGGCACGACGGCCCGGACCCCGATCGAGATCCGCGCGAAGGACGGCCTGGCCCCCGGCGCGTACGAGATCCCGGTGCGCCTGGAGGACGGCGGCGCCGCCCAGGTCCGTACCGTCACCGTGCACGCCTACCCCGCCGTGGGCGGCCCCGACCTGGCCCGCGCGGGCCGCGCGTCGTCGTCGGCGGACGAGACGCCGGACTTCCCGGCCGCGGCGGTGGCGGACGGCGACCCGCAGACCCGGTGGTCCTCGCCGGTCGAGGACGGCGCCTGGGTCCAGGTACGGCTCGCGGAGCCGGCGCGGGTCGGCGAGGTGGCGCTGACCTGGGAGAGCGCGTACGCCAAGCGCTACCGCGTCCAGGTCTCGGCCGACGGCCGCCGCTGGCGCACGGCGGCGGCGGTGGACGACGGCGACGGCGGGCGCGAGTCGGTGCGGATGGACGAGCGCGAGGTGCGGTACGTGCGGGTGCAGGGAGTGGAGCGGGCGACGGAGTTCGGCTATTCGCTGTACGCGCTGGAGGTACGGGCCGTACGCGACTGAGCCCGTACGGGCGGCAGGCCCGTCAGCCGTAAGGGGCGGGCGTACGGGACCTGGCCGCCTCCGGTGCGTGGGTCCGGCGCCGCAGCCGGCGGCGGCGCCGCGCGGCTGCGCACCCGGCGGGGAGGGCCCGCAGCAGGGCGAACGTGCCGGGTGGACGGCGACCGTACGGCCCCGTCCGCGCGCCTGCAACGCCGCCGATGGTGGCACCGGGCGGGCGCTGTCCCAAATTGAACTTACGATAGAAATGAGAAGTATTTTGTTGTGAGGTCTGCCTCATGCCCGTCTCCGCAGGGAAGCCCTTCCCCACCACCGACGCGACTGCCGTGATCGCTGAGGACGGCACGGTCAGAGGGTGGAGCGGGGCCGCAGAGGAACTGTTGGGGTATTCCGCGTCCGAGGTGGTGAACCGGCCTGCGAAGCGGCTCCTGGCGGAGCCGGACGAGGTACGCGCAGCGGCCGGCGGGAAGCAGGGGTGGCAAGGCTCCGCGACGCTGCGGCACAGGGACGGCCGGCGCTTCGAGGTGGAACTCGGGGTCTCGCCGACGTTCACGATTGACGGCCTCGTCCACGTCCTGGTCACCGCGACGGCCGTGTCGAACACCGCCGCCCTGGCGTTTTCCCGCACCGTGCTGGAACGATGTCTGCACCAGGTGCCGATGGGGACGGCCGTACTCGACCCCGACCTGCGGCTCGTCTGGGCCAACGAAGCCTGGGAGCGGCTGGCCGGAGCACCGCACGAGAGCTGCGCCGGCTGCCGGATAGCCGACCTGCTGCCGGGCATCGGCACCGATCCGGCCACCGATGGGTTCGACGCCCGGATGCGCCGGGTGCTGGAGACGGGATCGCCGCTGATCGACTATGCGTACCGGCGCGACTACTCACTGTCCTGTTTCCGGCTCGAAAGTGATGCCTCTCGCGTGCTCGGCGTCTGCGTCCTGCTCATGGATGTCACCGACCGCAACCGGGCCAGGGAACGGCTGAGTCTGCTGAGCGAGGCCGGCACCGCCATCGGCACCACGCTGGAGGTCCAGAAGGCCGCCCAGGAGCTGGCGGATTTCGCGGTGCCCCGCCTCGCCGACGTCGCCGTCGTCGACCTCTTGGAGACGGTGCTGCGGGGGGACGAGCTCATCCCCCCGCCGGTCAAGGGACCGCCCCCACTGCGGCGGGCGGCACGGCAGTCGGTCAGCGGTTCTGCCGACGTGTACGAGCACCTGGCCGAGGGCGAGCGGACCGGCACGGGCACCCGTCATCTCGTCATGCCTATGTCCGCCCGCGGCGCAGCCCTGGGGGTGTCCGAGTTCGTCCGTTCCAGCAGCCGGCCACCGTTCGAGGACGACGACGTGCTCCTGACCGCGGAACTCGTCACGCGGGCCGCGATCAGCATGGACAACGCCTGCCGCTACGCCCGCGAGCACACCGCTGCCCTGGCGTTGCAGCAAAGCCTGCTGCCGCATGTCCTGAGCGGCGGAGCGGCGGTGGAGACCGCGTTCCGCTACCTGCCGGCCGACGCCCGGATCGGAGTGGGCGGCGACTGGTTCGACGTGATCCCCCTGTCCGGCGCCCGGGTCGGCCTCGTGGTCGGTGACGTGGTCGGGCACGGTGTCGCCGCCGCCACAGCCATGGGGACACTGCGCACCGCCGTCCACACCCTGGCGGACATGGACCTGCCTCCCGAGGAACTTCTCGCACACTTGGACGATCTCGTCATCCGCCTCGCCGATGAAGAAGCCGACAGCGGAGCCATGGCGACCGCGCTGACGGGCGCAACCTGCCTGTACGCGGTGTACGACCCGGTGACGCAGCGGTGCACGATGGCCCGCGCCGGGCACCTCGCGCCCGCGGTGACCACCCCCGACGGCTTGGTCACCTTTCCCGACCTGCCCGCGGGACCACCACTCGGCCTCGGTTCACTGCCGTTCGAGTCCGTCGAGCTGGATCTGCCCGAGGCGAGCCTTATCGCCCTGTACACCGATGGCCTCATCGAGTCCGCCGACGCCGACCATGATGTCGACGTCGGCCTTGGCCGGCTCGCGGCCTCTCTCGCGCGCTCCCGCGCAGCCCCGATCGACACCACCTGCCAGGACATCGCCGACACCCTCCTGACCGGCCCGCCCACCGATGACGTCACCCTGCTGCTGGTCCGAACGCGCGCCCTCAGCGCCCAGCGATTCGCCCACTGGAAGCTGCCCTCCGAACCTGCCGTCGTCGTCCGCGCCCGAGCCGACGTCGAGGAACAACTCGCCGCCTGGGGCCTGGACGAGCTGACCATGACGACGCAACTGGTCGTCAGTGAACTCGTCACCAACGCCATCCGCCACGCCACCGGCCCCATCAGCCTGAGCCTGATCCATCATGACGTGCTGACCTGCGAAGTCGCCGACGGCAGCAGCACCTCGCCGCGCCTGCGTCACGCCCGGATCACGGACGAGGGCGGCCGGGGCCTGTTTCTCGTCGCGCAGATGACGCGCCGCTGGGGAACGCGGTACACGGCCGACGGCAAGCTCATCTGGACCGAACAGGACCTGCCCGCGGCCTCGCGTGCGGCGGCCCGGGCCCGGGAAGCAGCCACGGTGCGCCACGTCAGCCCGGGGGCCGGCCTCGGCGGACAGCACTTGCTCCACCTCATCCCGCGCGATCGGCTGGCGGCTTGGACCAGCGCCCTGCTGTCCCCGCTGGATGAAAGCGAGCGCCGCACCCTTCGGGCGTGGCTGCCACGCGCCTCGGTCGCCGCCGCTGCCCGCGAGACGGGGTATCCGCCCGCCGTCGTGCGCAAGCAACTGCGTCGGACCGCTTCGGCGCTTGACACGGACCTGGACGAGACGTGCGTACGGGTACGGCTGTATCTGGCACTGCGCATGACACCGGACACCGGCCCCTCGCTCGCTCCGGAGGGGCCGGTCGAGCAGGTCAACCCGGCCACCGACTGCCTGATGTGGCTGGTCGACGTCCCCACGGCCCGGCACTGGGCCGTCGAACTGGTCCACCCCCTGTCCGCCGCCCAGCGGCAGACCCTGATGCTGTGGCTTGAGCACTACGGGAACACCCGGCGGACGGCTGCGCACCTCGGCGTACACCACAGCACGGTCACCCGCCGTCTCACACGGGCCGCCCGCGCACTGGACATGGACCTGAACGATCCCGTCAGCCGCGCGCACCTGTACCTCGCGCTGCTGACGGCGGAGGTCACCGAGCCGGGCGCCGTTCTCCCACCGGGTGCCCCGGGGTACGGCGACTGGCTGACACGAACGCGGGACCGTTCCGGTCGGACTGCGGAGGGCACCGAAAGGAGAGCAGCACCTCACACGGTTCCTCCCGCCGGCACTCGCTGAAGCGAGCACACCATTTCCTGGTCCAGCGGAAGAAGAGGGCTCCGGAATCGCCCTGCCGGGGATCCGGCTGCCTTCGCCCTGCTCCTCAGGAGCAAGCTGATCACCTCGGCGTCGGGGGTCGTCGTTCGCGGCGCCGGAGTCGTTGCTGCCGGTGCGGGCGGCGGCGAAGAGGGACAGCGGCGACGCGGCGACCGCGTGGGCGGGTTGAGGGCATGGTGGACGTACCCCTGGCGGAAAGACGGGCCGGGCGGGTAAGGGAGACGGGCGGGGCCGCGGGCGGGTGTCAGCGGGCGGTGGTGTCGAAGACCTCGTCGCGGGTGGCGGCGAGCGCGCTCTCCAGCGCGCCGGTGAGGACGGGGTGCTGCTCGACCTCACCGGTCACCAGGCGCGGCGGGAGTACGGCCAGCTCGGCCAGCTCGGCCTGGACGAGCGTGCGCAGCCGGTCGCCGCCCGCGGTCAGCACGGCGCCGGAGAGCACGATGAGCTGCGGGTCGAGGACGGCGACGACGGAGGCGAGGCCGACGGCCAGGCGCTGGGCGAAGCGGTCGAGCAGTTCTGCGTGGCGGGGTTCTTCGGGTTCGGCGGCGGCGTGGGCGACGAGTGCGGCGGCGACCTCGGCGTAGTGCCCGCGCCCGGGGACGAGGCCCAGCTCGCGGGCGAGCGGGGCGAGCGTCTGGGCGCCGGCCAGCTCCTGGAAGCCGCCGCTGTTGGCGCGGGTGACCTGGCGGACGAGGGGGGCGCCGGGCACCGGCAGGAAGCCGACCTCGCCGGCGCCGCCGGTGCTGCCGCGGTGCAGCCGGCCGCCGATGACGACGGCGGCGCCGAGGCCCTCCTCGTTCCACAGCAGTACGAAGTCGTCGTGGCCGCGGGCGGCGCCGCGGCGCTGTTCCGCGACGGCGGCGAGGTTCACGTCGTTGTCGTACGCGAGCGGCATGGGCAGGGCGGCGGCCAGCTCCTCCAGCAGCGTCGGGGAGTGCCAGCCGGGCAGGTGGGAGGCGTAGCGCAGGCGGCCGGTGCCGGGGTCGAAGGCGCCGGGGGTGCCGATGACGGCGCGGTGCAGCCCGGCGCGGGTGAGCCCGGCGTCCTTGGCGGCGCCGTCGACGGCGCGGAGGACGCGGCGCACGGTCTCCGCCGCCGCGGAGCCGCCGCCGGTGCGCTTGGCGGCGGGCAGTTCGTACGAGCCGACCGTGCGGCCGGTGACGTCGGCGACGGCTGCGCGGATCCGGGAGGCGGTGACGTCGAGCCCGACGACGTGGGCGACGGCGGGGTTGAGGGCGTAGAGCTGGGCGTTGGGTCCCGGGCTGCCCTCGCTGGTGCCGGTGGCGATCACCAGCCCGGCCGCCTCCAGCCGGGCGAGCAACTGCGAGGCGGTCGGCTTGGACAGTCCGGTGAGCTTGCCCAGCCGGGTGCGCGAGAGCGTACCGTGGGCGAGCAGCAGGTCCAGCGCGGCGCGGTCGTTCATCGCGCGCAGCGTCCCCGGGCCACCGGCCATGGGCGTCACCTCTCAGCGCTCGCTTCTCAGCGGTCGCGGGCAAATGGTTAGGAAACTTTCCTATCGGAGTGCGGCGAAACTAATGCCGCGGACGAAGCGGCGTCAAGAGGGCGGGCGAAACGCGACGGCCGCCCGCCGCGGCCCCGGGCTACTCTCCACCGCCGGTCCCTCACCGCCCCCGGCTGCTCCCTGCCGCCGGCTGCCCTCCACCGCCGGCTACTCTCCACCGCCGGCTACCCTCCGCCGCCTGCTACTCTCCGCCGCCGTCGCCGCCCGCGGGCGCCTGCTGCGGCACCTGGACCTGCTCCGCGTGGGGCGGCACCATCGCGCCCGGCGGTACGTCCGACATGACGATCCCGGCCGCCAGCAGCGCCTCCCGGATCCGCCAGCGCAGCTCGCGCTCGACCTCGATGGACTTCCCCGGCGCCGTCTTGACCTGCACCTGAAGCATCGCCGTCCCCTGCGAGACGCCCGTCAGGCCGAGCACGTCGACCTCGCCCCACAACTGCTCGCTCCACGGCTCGGTGCGGCCGAACTCCTCGCCGGCGGCGACGATCACGGCGCGCACCCGGTCCAGGTCCTCGCCGGCCGCCACGGGCACGTCCACGACGGCCGTCGCCCAGCCCTGGCTGAGGTTGCCGATCCGCTTGACCTCGCCATTGCGCATGTACCAGATCGCCCCGTTGTCGCCGCGCAGCTTGGTCACCCGCAGCCCGACCTCGATCACCTCGCCGGTGACCTCGCCGACGTCGATGGTGTCCCCGACCCCGTACTGGTCCTCGATGAGCATGAAGACGCCGGAGAGGAAGTCCATCACCAGGTTGCGGGCGCCGAAGCCGAGCGCGACCCCCGCGACACCGGCGCTGGCCAGCAGCGGCGCCAGGTCGATCTTGAGCGCGGACAGGATAGTCAGGGCGGCTGTGCCGAGAATCACAAAGGAGGCGCTGCTGCGCAGGATGGAGCCGAGCGCCTCCGACCGCTGTCTGCGTCTCTCGTGGTTGACGAGCAGCCCGCCGAGCGCGGTGCCGTCCACGGCGTCGGCGGTGCGCGTCATCCGCGTTATCAGCCTGGTGATCATGCGCTGGACCACGCGGCGCAGCACGTACGCGATCAGGACGACGAGCAGGATCCGCAGGCTCACGCCCAGCCACGAGGTCCAGTTCTCCTGGATCCACCCGGCGGTCTCCTCCGCGCTCTTGCGCGAGTCCTCCAGCGGCGTCGGGGCAGGGCTCTCGGCAGCCGGGAGGGCGGTGGCGAACACGCGTGGAACCTTCCGTTCAGGGGTGGGCATACTCACCCTACCCGCCGCCCCAGCCTGCCTCTTTGCCGCTGCGAAGGCGCCCGGAGTCCGGCCGCGGGGGGCGACCGGACGGGCCTGTGTTGCGGTCCTGTTACCGCCCCGCGCGGGCAGGCGTAGGCCGGGGCCGAAGGGGGGATCAGCATCACGGGCACGGCCGCGGAACCTTGCCGGGTGGTTGGCCCGTTTACCTGATCGTGGCTGGCGCGGAGGCGGGGGTGCAGGACACACTGTTGACCAGATCGTCCCGGCGCGAGCCACGCGCCGCCGGCGTACAAGGAGGCACCGTGCCGCACGTCCTCGTCCTCAATGCTTCCTACGAGCCGCTCGGCGTCGTGCCACTGCGCCGGGCGCTCGTGCTTGTGCTGAACGGCAAGGCCGTCAGCCTGGAGGAGTCCGGTGCCTTCCTGCACAGCGCCACGCGAGTGATAGCGGCGCCAAGCGTCGTGCGCCTGCAGAGGTTCGTACGGGTCCCCGTCAGGGGGCCCGTTCCGCTCACACGCCGGGCGCTCTTCGCCCGCGACGGCGGGCGCTGCGCGTACTGCGGCGGGGTGGCCACGAGTGTCGACCACGTGATCCCGCGCAGCCGCGGCGGCCAGCACCGCTGGGACAACGTCGTGGCGGCCTGCCGCCGCTGCAACCATGTGAAGGCCGACCGGCCGATCCACGAGCTGGGCTGGCGGTTGCGCCACCAGCCCGCGCCGCCGTCCGGACTGGCCTGGCGGATCATCGGGACAGGGCATAGGGATCCGCGCTGGTTGCCCTACCTGCAGCCATACGGCGCGGACGAGGCCCTGGCCCGGATCGACGGCATCTCTGCCTAGAACCGGGCCTTTGTTATGCCCGGTGCGGTGCTCGCCGCCGTGCCCGCTGTGACGCCCGCTGCCGTGCCCTCTGTTGTGTCCGCTGTTGTCCGCAGTCGTGTCCGCTGTCGTGCCCGCTGCCGTGCCCGGAGCGATCCCCGCCGCCCCGCCGCCCCCGCTCTCCCCCCGGGGCGGCGAAGCCGCTCGGAACAGGAACCGAACTGATGCCCTGAGCGTGAAGAAGGGCAGGATGGGAGCCTGACGCCCCCCGCGTGGCGCGTTACGGTACCGATCCGAACAAGATCCCGGGAATCGCGGTGTGACGCCCTGTACGGGCCGCCATACTTGCCGACGTGCCCGGGGTGGACTGGACCCGCCCACGCAACCGGGCGAACAGCCAGCGACCCAGGGGGAGGTCACGTGACGTACCCGCCGCCGGCCGGCAGCGCCGCGCCGCCGGAGCAGCAGACCGCGCCTGCGTTTCCCGCGCAGGCCGGGCCGAACGGCCCACCCGTACCGCAGGCGGGCTCCCCCGCGGGCGGCGCCGCCGCCCCGCCGCCGCCCGCCGCACCGCCGGAGCGGCGCTCCGCGTTCGCCGAGGGCTTCGACCGGCTGCGCGCCGCCGCGACCACCGAGCCGGGCCGGCTGCGGATCATCGGGGCCGTACTGGCCGCGCTGGTCGTGCTCTTCGGGGCGCTGACCGCCTGGCAGGTCTCCGGCCGGTCGGCGGCGGCCGACGACGTCATCAACCGCAGCCAGCCGCTGAGCGCCGATGCCGCCGACATCTACCGCTCGCTGGCCGGTGCCAACACCACGGCGGCCAGCGGCTTCCTGGAGGGCGGGCAGGAGCCGCCCGAGGTGCGCAAGCGGTACGACGACAACATCGAGCGGGCCTCGCAACTGCTGGTGCGGGCCGCGGCCAACTCCCAGGGCGCCGAGGAGTCGCAGAAGCAGATCGAGAAGCTGAACCGGACGCTGCCCGTCTACACCTCGCTCGTCGAGACCGCCCGCGCCAACAACCGCCAGGGCCTGCCGCTCGGCGGCGCGTACCTGCGCTACGCCGACGAGCAGATGCGCGAGACGCTGCTGCCCGCAGCCCGGCAGCTCTACCAGTCCGAGACCGGGCAGTTGGAACAGGACTACTCCGACGCCAAGTCGTGGCCGTGGGCCGCACTGGTCAGCGGACTGCTCGCGCTCGGGGTGCTGTTCTGGGCGCAGCGCCGCCACTACCGCCGTACGAACCGGGTGTTCAACCACGGCATGGTGGCGGCCACCGCGGCCACCGTGATCGTGCTGCTCTGGCTGGCCGTCGGGCACACCCTCGCCCGCTCCGGCCTCGGCGACTCCGACCGGCACGGCGCCCAGTCGCTGCACGCGCTCAACGAGGCGCGGATCAACACCCTCACGGCCCGCGCCGACGAGAACCTGACGTACGTCAACCGGGGTTCCGTCACCACCGAGGAGGGCCTCGACAAGTACGAGGCCACCTACCTCAAAGGCATGAAGGAGCTGGCCGGCGAGGACGCCGACGCGCAGGAGGCGCCGGCGGACAGCATGCTCGGCCGGGCCCTGGAGCTGGCCGACGACGACCAGGGCCGCGAGCCCGTCGCCGAGGCCGTGGACAGCGTGCGCGCATGGCGCAAGCTGCACGGCGAGGCGCAGGACAAGAACGTCGCGGGCGACTACGAGTCCGCGAAGGACATGGTCATCGGCGGTGACGGGGAGAAGTCGACCAGCGAGTTCTTCGACCAGGTCGACGAGAGCCTGGTGACCGCCCTGGAGCACGAGCGCCAGGAGTTCAAGTCGGCGGCCGAGGACGGCCGCGGGGCGCTGTCCGGTCTGTGGATCGGCGCGGCGGTGCTCGCCGTGCTCGGCGCGGCCGGCGCGGTGTTCGGCATCGGCCGCAGGCTCTCGGAGTACCGGTGACGGCGAAGGGGGAGGCAGCGATGCCGACAGCGAAGACACCCACGACGAGCAGGACGGGCAGGACGAGGCGGAGCCTGCGCGGCTGGGGCGGCGTGGCCGGGACGGCGGCGGCGGTCGCGCTGACCGCTGCCCTGCTGCCCGGCCTCGCCGGCGACGACCGGCAGGACGGCGCGGCGGACGAGCGCGCCGCCGGCGGCGCGGTCGCGGCGCAGCCGGCGACGGCGGCCAAGTCGGGCCAGGAGGACTGCGACACCCCGGAGGCGAGCCTGCGGCCGTCCGCGACCGCCTCCGGCGACGGCGTCCAGCGGATCCTGGACCGGAAGCCCCAGCACCTGATCGTGGGCATCGACCAGAACAGCTATCAGTGGGGCTACCGCAACCCGCTCACGGGGCAGTTGGAGGGCTTCGACATCGACCTGGCGCGGGCCATCGCCGGGGAGATCCTCGGCCCGGGGGGCGAGGACAAGGTCGTCTTCCGCTCCATCCCCACCAGCCAGCGCATCCCGGCGCTGCAGGACAAGGACGTGGACATCGTGGTGCGCACGATGACCATCAACTGCGAGCGCATTGAGGACGTGGCGTTCTCCACCGAGTACTTCACCGGGGACCAGGCGGTGCTGGCGCCCGCCGACTCCGGCATCACCGGCTTCGACGAGAGCCTGGCCGGCAAGCGCGTCTGCACCGCCGAGGGCTCCACGGGCGAGGACGCCCTGACGGAGGAGTCGTACGGCGCGCAGGTCAAGACGGTGCCGAACCAGCTCGACTGCCTGGTGCGGGTGCAGCTCGGCAAGGCCGACGCGGTCGTCACCGACAACGCGCTGGCCGCCGGCCAGGCCGCACAGGACCCGTCGATGAAGCTGTTCGGCACCCTGAACCGCCCCGAGCCGTACGGCGTGGCGATGAACATCGACGACCACGATCTGGTGCGCCGGGTCAACAAGCTGCTTGAGGACTACCGCAAGGACGGGCGCTGGATGGACTCCTACGACGAGTGGCTGGCCGACGCCATGCCGGGGATCAAGGGCCCGCCGGACCCCGCGTACAAGGACTGAGCGGGCACACGCAGGAACAGCACGACAACGGGCAGAGTACGGCAGCACGGAGGGAAACAGATGCCGCTCCCGCCACGGGGCTCGATGGGCCGCGAGGAGGTCGATCGTGCGCTTGCGCGTCTGGGAGCCGAGCACGAGGCGATCGAGACCTCGCTGCTCGCGCTCCAGGACCACGCGGGACGCCGGCTGCTGGAGGGCGCCGAGCTGTCCGGTACGACCAAGGAGCGCTGGGCCGCCGCCGAGCAGGCGATCTCGCTGCTGTGGGGGCACTTCGACGCGTACACCGGCGCGCTGCGCTCGGCCCGCGAGATCCGCGCCCGCCGCCGTTCGCCCGGCAGCGCGGAGCTGGCCGAGCTGACGGCGCTGCTGCGGGACCACGGCGTCACCCTCGCACCGGGCGCCGCCGGGCCGCGTACCGTCGCCGGCGGCTATCCGGCGTCGCTGACGGGCCCGGCCAGGCTGTCGGAGTCGCTGAAGCTGGACGAGCTGGTGGAGCGGATGAACCGGTGGTACGCGGAGGTGATCGACGTCGTCGCGGCGGCGGACTCCGTGTGGTCGGCGCTGCCCGCGCGCATCGACCTGCTCGCCGCCGAGCTGCAGCGCACCCGTTCGCTGGCCCAGTCCGTCGGGGTCCGCTCCGGGGAGCACCCGGCGGGCGACGACCTGGAGCGGATCACCGCGGAACTGGCCTCGCTCCGCGACGAGGTGGTACGCGACCCGCTGGCGTTCTGGTCCCGGCCCGCGGGGCGCAGCCCCGGCGCGGCGCCGGGCGGCGGCACGCCGGACACCGCGCGCTACGACGCGGCGGCGCGCGGGCTTGAGGACGTGCGCCGGGAGATCGACGCCGTGCTGCACGTCCGGCAGGACGCGGAGGAACGGCTGATCAGGGTGCGTGACGTGCTGTCGCGCGCGGACCGTACGCTGGGCGAGGCGCGCCGCGCGCGCGGCGAGGTGCTGGCGAAGATAGCGGCGTCCGAGGTGCCGGCGGTCAGCGGCCCGCCGACCGCGCTGAACGAGCAGTTGGCCCGCGCGGTCGAGTTCCGCAGGCGGGCCCAGTGGCACCGGCTCTCGCCGCTGCTGGAGAGCCTGGAGCAGCGGGCCGAGGAGGAGTTGCTGCGGGCGCGGGAGTCGCTGACGGCGGTGACCGCGCCGCTGGCCGTGCGCGCGGAGCTGCGCGGCCGGCTGGACGCGTACAAGGCGAAGGTGGCGCGGCACGGCTTCGCGGAGGACCGCATCCTGGTGGAGCGGTACGACACGGCGCGCCGGCTGCTGTGGTCGGCGCCCTGCGACCTGATCGCGGCGGAGCAGGCGGTGCTGCGCTACCAGCGGGCCGCCGCGGAGGTGCTGGCGGGCCCGGTTGATCGGCCAGGGGGCATGGCGTGAGGCTGGACGGAACGGAGTTGGGGGAGTCATGAGCAACGCGCAGGCATGTCAGCGGCCGGGCTGCGAGGGTACGTACGAGGACGTCGGCGGCGGCGAGCTGTACTGCGACACCTGCGGTCTGGCCCCCGTCGTCTCGCCGGACGGCGTCGTCGGCTCGGCGCCCACCGGGGTGACCAGCCACCGGCGCGGCAGCCGGGGCAGCCGGGGCAGTTCGTCGAGCAGCTCCAGTGCGTCGAGCCGGTCGAGCAGCACGTCGCGGAGCAGTTCGCGGGCGTCGCGCCGGTCGGTCTCCGGGCGGCTGTCGCGCGCGCTGACGGGGGCGTCCACGGGCCGCTCGGTCTCGGTCAAGAGCTCCCGCACGTCCGCGGTCGCCTCCCGCGGCAAGCTGGGTGCGGGCCTGGTGACGGTGCCGGAGGTGCCGCGGCCCGACCCGCGCACCGCGGTGCTGGAGAACCCCGAGGTGCCCGAGCGCAAGCGGTACTGCAGCCGCAGCGACTGCGGTGCGCCGGTGGGCCGTTCGCGCAGCGGCCGGCCGGGGCGCACGGAGGGCTTCTGCACCAAGTGCGGGCAGCCGTACTCCTTCGTGCCCAAGCTCCAGGAGGGCGACATCGTCCACGGCCAGTACCAGGTCGCGGGGTGCCTCGCGCACGGCGGCCTGGGCTGGATCTACCTGGCGATCGACCGCGCGGTCGCGGACCGCTGGGTGGTCCTCAAGGGCCTGCTGAACACCGGGGACGAGGACGCCATCGCCGCCGCCGTCTCCGAGCGGCGCTTCCTCGCGGAGATCGAGCACGCGGGCATCGTGCGCATCTACAACTTCGTCGAGCACCTCGACCAGCGCACCGGCAGCCTCGACGGCTACATCGTCATGGAGTACGTCGGCGGCAAGTCGATGAAGGAGATCGCCAACGAGCGGCGCACGCCGGACGGCAAGCGCGACCCGCTGCCGGTCGAGGTGGCGTGCGCGTACGGGATCGAGGCGCTGGAGGCCCTCGGGCACCTGCACAGCCGCAACCTGCTGTACTGCGACTTCAAGGTCGACAACGCCATCCAGCAGGGCGACCAGCTCAAGCTGATCGACATGGGCGCGGTGCGCCGCATGGACGACGACGAGTCCGCGATCTTCGGCACCGTCGGCTACCAGGCGCCGGAGGTCGCCGACGTCGGCCCGTCCATCGCCTCCGACCTGTACACGGTGGCCCGCACCCTGGCCGTGCTGACCTTCGACTTCCAGGGCTACACCAACGTCTTCGCCGACAGCCTGCCCGACCCCGACTCGATCGACGTCTTCAACCGGTACGAGTCCTTCTACCGGCTGCTGGTCCGCGCCACCGACCCCGACCCGGCCCGCCGGTTCGCCTCGGCCGCGGAGATGTCCGAGCAACTGACGGGCGTGCTGCGGGAGGTCGTGGCGCTCCAGACGGGCAAGCCGCAGCCGGCGCTGTCCACGCTCTTCGGGCCGGAGCTGCGGGTGGTGGACACCGAGCTGTTCCCGCCGGCGGCCGGTGAGACCTCGCAGCTCGGCTCCCGCGCCGTGAGCAAGCGCGAGCGCGCGGCCCGGGCCGCGGGCAACGGCACCCCGGCGCTGCCGGCGCCGCAGGGCGTACCGGCGCAGTTGCCGGGCGGCGGGCCGGGGATGGGCACGCAGGTGGCGCTGCCCGCGCAGATCGCCGACACGCTGCCGCTGGACTCCGCCGCGGCGGCGCTGGCGCTGCCGGTGCCGCGGGTGAACTCCAGCGACCCCAACGCCGGCTTCCTGGCCGGCCTGATGGCCTCCGCGCCGGCGGAGCTGACCGCCGCGCTGGCCAACGCGCCGACCGACTCCGTCGAGCTGCAACTGCGCCGGGTCCGCGCCCATCTGGAGCTGGGCGACCTGGCCGCGACCGGCTCGGAGCTGGCCGAGCTGGGCGAGCAGCACCCCGACGACTGGCGGATCGTCTGGTACCGCGGCCTGCAGGCCCTGGCCACCCGCGACTTCGAGACCGCCGCGCTGTCCTTCGACGCGATCTACGACGCCTTCCCCGGCGAGCCCGCGCCGAAGCTGGCGCTGGGCATCTGCGCCGAGGTGCTGGGCCAACTGGACAACGCCACCGAGTACTACCGGCTGGTGTGGACGACCGACCCGGCCTACGTCAGCGCCGCGTTCGGTCTTGCCCGGGTGCGGCTCGCCGCCGCCGACCGGTCGAGCGCGGTACGGGCGCTGGAGTCCGTACCGGAGGCGTCGATCCACTACACCGCGGCGCGCGTCGCCGCGATCAGGGCCCGGCTGCGCCAGCGCGCCCCGCAGGAGCCGCTGCTGACCGATCTGCAGGCGGCCGGTGCGCAGGTGGAGCGGCTGCAGGACGTGGGTCTTGACGCGGGCCGCAGAGCCCGGCTGTCCACCGAGGTGCTGGGCAGTGCGCTGGACTGGGTGCTCACCGGCCGCACCGGGGCCGGCGCGGGCCCGGCAGGTCCGTCGGGTCCGTCGGGTCCGCCGCTGCCGCTGCTGGGCTGCGCGCTGGACGAGAACGGGCTGCGGCTCGGTCTGGAAAACTCCTTCCGGGTGCTGGCCCGTCTCGCGCAGCACGGCCATGAGCGGATCGACATGGTCGAACGGGCCAACCGCTACCGCCCGAAGACCTGGGTATGAGAGGAAAGCCCATGGCGAACACACCTCCCGTATCCCAACTGAGCGCGTGCCCCTCGTGCGAGGAGCCGCTGGAGGCGGGTGACCTGTTCTGCGGGGCGTGCGGTGCGGATCTCGCCGCGCCCGCGCCGGCGCCGGAGCCCGTACCGGCGGCGGCGGAGCCCGCGGCGGGTCCCAACGGCGCCGCACCGGCGGCGGCCCCGGCGGCCCCGCCCGCCGCCGCGCCGGACAGCGGCCCGGCGGCGGCCCAGCGCACCGGCAGCTACCGCATCGCGGTCCCCGGGGCGGGGACGCAGGGCGGCGACTCCGGCGAGTTCCTGCTCGATGCGCCCGCGGAGGACCCGGAGCACTTCCGCCTCGACGCGCCGGCGGCGCCGCAGGGCGCCGATCCGCGCGCGGCGCTGGGCACCGCCGCCCCCGAGGCAGCCGCAGCCGCCGAGCCGCCCGCCGCCGGTCCGGTGCCGCCCGGGCGGCGCTGCATCGCGTGCCGTACGGGCGCGATCGACACCGACGGCTACTGCGAGCGCTGCGGCCACGCGCAGCCGCGCGAGCGGGACCACATGGAGCGGGAGCTGGAGGGCGTCGCCGCGGTCAGCGACCGGGGCCTGCGCCACCACCGCAACGAGGACTTCTTCGCCATCGCGGAGACGGCCCTGCCCAACGGCGCCCCCGCGACCGTCGCCGTCGTCTGCGACGGCGTGTCCTCCGCCAGCCGCCCCGACGAGGCCTCCGCCGCCGCCAGCACCGCCGGGGGTGCGTCGCTGCAGGCCACGCTGGGCCGCGGGCTGCACCCGCAGCAGGCGATGCACGAGGCGCTGCTCGCCGCCGCCGGCGCGGTCAACGAACTGGCCGCGCAGCACTCGCCGCTGAGCCACCAGAACGCGCCGGCCTGCACGATCGTCAGCGCGGTGATCGCCGGCGGCATCCTGACCGTCGGCTGGATCGGCGACTCGCGCGCCTACTGGGTGCCCGACGACCGCGCCGCGCCCTCCGCCCGGCTCACCGAGGACGACTCGTGGGCGGCGCAGATGGTCGCCGCCGGGCTGATGTCCGAGGCGGACGCGTACGCGGACGAGCGCGCGCACGCGATCACCGGCTGGCTGGGCGCGGACGCGCACGAACTCGACCCGCACACGGCCTCGTTCAAGCCCGACGGTCCTGGCGTGGTGATCGTGTGCACCGACGGCCTGTGGAACTACGCCGAGGCGGCCGGTGAACTGGCCGCCGCGGTGCCGCCCGACGCCGCGGCCCGGCCGCTGCACGCGGCCCAGGTGCTCGTCGGCCACGCGCTGGACGGCGGCGGCCACGACAACGTAACAGTGGCGGTTCTCCCGTTCCCCGGCCCGGCGGGCGGGGCAGGCCCTTCGTAACGGAGGGGGGACGTACGGGGGTCGATCCGCCGCGGGGGGCGGCGCACGTAAGGTGGTCAGCCTCCCTTGCCCGGCGACTTGTCTACATAGATTCTCATTAACATCAGTGGGAGGGGACGAGATGGCCAACTTCGAGAAGTCGAACGCGCCGGCATTCTCGGTCGAGGTCTACCAGAACGAGTACCTGCCCGAGGGCGGCCGGGAAGTGAACGCGATCGTGACCGTCGCCTCGACCGGTGGCGGCACGACGGGCGGCATGCCCCTGCCTGCGGCCGATCCGGCACGTGCCCGGTCCGGCTCCGGGAACCCGGACGCGGGTGTGGTGATCATGGTCGACTGCTCGGGCTCGATGGACTATCCCCCCACCAAGATGCGCAACGCCCGGGACGCCACGGCCGCCGCGATCGAGACGGTACGCGACGGCGTCGCCTTCGCCGTCGTCGCCGGCACCCACGTGGCGCGCGAGGTCTACCCCGGCGGCGGCCGGCTCGCGGTCGCCGACGCCACGACCCGTACCGAGGCCAAGGAGGCGCTGCGCAAGCTGAGCGCCGGCGGCGGCACCGCGATCGGCACCTGGCTGCGGCTCGCGGACAAGCTGCTCGGCTCCGCCGAGGTGGCGATCCGGCACGGCATCCTGCTCACCGACGGCCGCAACGAGCACGAGTCGCCGGAGGACCTGCGGGCCGCCCTCGACGCCTGCGCCGGCCGCTTCACCTGCGACGCCCGCGGCGTCGGCACGGACTGGGAGGTCAAGGAGGTCACCGGCATCGCCTCCGCGCTGCTCGGCACCGCCGACATCGTCGCCGACCCGGCCGGTCTCGCCGCGGACTTCACGCAGATGATGGAGGCCGCGATGGGCAAGGAGGTCGCGGACGTCAGCCTGCGGCTGTGGACGCCGCAGGGGTCGGCCATCAAGTTCGTCAAGCAGGTCGCCCCCACCGTCGAGGAGCTGACCGAGCGGCGTACGGAGGCCGGCCCGCGCGCCGGCGACTACCCGACCGGCTCGTGGGGCGACGAGTCCCGCGACTACCACGTCTGCGTCGAGGTGCCCCCCGCCTCCGTCGGCCAGGAGATGCTGGCCGCCCGCGTCTCGCTGATCCTGCCGCAGCCGGACGGCAGCGCACAGACCCTCTCCCAGGGGCTGATCCGGGCGGTGTGGACGGACGACATGGCGGCCTCCACCCGGATCAACGCGCAGGTCGCGCACTACACCGGACAGGCCGAACTCGCGCAGGTCATCCAGCAGGGACTGGAGGACCGCAAGGCCGGCGACATGGACGGCGCCACGGCCAAACTGGGGCGCGCCGTCCAGTTGGCGAGCGCCTCCGGCAACGCGGACACCGCGAAGCTACTGTCGAAGGTGGTCGACGTGGTCGACGCGGCGAGCGGTACTGTGCGTCTGAAGGCCAAGGTCGCGGAGGCCGACGAGATGACACTGGAGACACGGTCGACGAAGACCGTCCGCGTCAAGAAGTGACGAGAGTGAGACAGGGGGATCCACCGAGATGGCGACCTGCCCGAACGGTCACCCGTCAGGAGCCGAGGACTGGTGCGAGGTGTGCGGCATCCGCATGCCCGGCGCCGTCCCGCCGCCGGCCGCCCAGGTCCCGCCACCGGGCCCGGGGGGTTACGGCTACCCCGGTCCGCCGGCCGGCGGCCCCGCCGAGCCCTGCCCCTCGTGCGGCACGCCCCGGGAGGGGCAGGCCCAGTTCTGCGAGGAGTGCCGGTACAACTTCGTCACCCAGAGCGCCCAGCCGTACGTGCCGCCGACGATGGCCTCCGGCTTCTCGCAGGGCTTCCAGCCGCAGCACGGACAACCCCCGCAGCACCCGCAGGGGCTGACGTACCAGCCGTCGGGCCCCTCGCAGGTCCACCGCGGCCCCGAGCCGCTGGGCCCGGACACCGGCGCGGGCCCGCTGCCTCCGCCGCCGCCCCCGCCGCCGGGCCCGGGTCCCGGCGTGCCCCCGCAGGCGCCGCCGGCGCAGCAGGACCCGCGGATGGGCGGCGGCGACTTTCTGATCACGCCGCCCAGTTCGGCGCAGCCGCCGCCGCAGCACGGGCAGCAGTTCCCCGGCCAGCAGTTCCCCGGCCAGGGGCCGCCGCAGCCGGTGGGCTGGGTGGCGGTCGTGGCGCCGGACCGGGAGTATTTCGCGGCGATGATGTCGCGCAGCGGCCCCGACGCGCAGGGGCTGAACCTGCCGGCGTACTCGCCGGAGCAGAAGGTGCCGCTGGTCGGCCCGCAGGTCGCCATCGGCCGCAAGCGGCAGTCGACGGGCGAGGTGCCGGACATCGACCTCGCCAGACCGCCCGAGGACCCGGGCGTCTCGCACAAGCACGCCATGCTCGTCGAGCAGCCGGACGGCGGCTGGGCGGTCGTCGACCAGAACAGCACCAACGGCACGACCGTCAACGGCGCGGCCGACCCGATCCAGCCCTTCATCCCGGTGCCGCTGCGCGAGGGCGACCGGGTGCATGTCGGCGCGTGGACGACGATCCGCATCGAGCGGGGCTAGCCGCCCGCTCACCCCGCACGACCGCACCACCTGCATCACCCGCACCACCCGGACGGCCCGGCGCCGCAGCATGACGAACCGGCCGGCCGCGGCGATGTCGTACGGACCCCATCCCGTACGCCACCGCCGGCCCCGCACCACACCGCCTCGACACCGCCTCGACGACCAGCGCCCTCAGCGGCTGATTCCCCGGTCGCCGGTCTCGCCGTGCGGCACCAGATCGAGCTGCACCCGGTGCGTACCCACCCGGGTCGCGGATCCCCCGGCGCCCGCCTCCACCACCCCGAGCCGCAGCGAGAACCGTCCCTCTCCCGTACGGTGCAGCTCCACGGCGAACTCCAGGCTCACCTTCTCCACCCGGAACCGCCAGTCGCTCCCCTCCCCTTCCCGCTCCGCCTCCGCCAGCTCCCGCCGCACCTCGGCGATCGCGTCCGCCAGCCCCACCAGTTCGCCGTTCCCCGCTCCGGCTGCCATCAGCGAGCCCCCCTTCCGTCATGACTATGTGTCATTGAACCGTGCCAGAGTGTAGAGGGGGAGCCGCCCGTGGCGTTATCGTCAGCCGTCATGGGGGATCGCGCTGCCGCGGAGGGCAACGGCTGGCGGCTGCGGCTGCGCGCCGGCCGCCGGATCCTGGGTGCGGGCATCCTCATCGCCCCGGACCGGGCCCTGACCTCGGCGCACGCGCTGGACCGCACCGACGGCGAACTGACCGTCGACTACGTCGACTACGGGGGCACCGTCGAGCCCAGCCGCGCCCGCCCGCTGCCCAATTGCGTCAAGCCCCGGGGCACGGAACCGGCCGACGGCGACGTAGCGCTGCTGTCCCTCGACCCGCCCCGCGCCGCGGCCCGCCCGGCGCCGCTGCGCCGCATCCCCCACTACACCGGCGCGAAAGTGCGCATCGGCGGCTTCCCCGAGAAGAACGACGAGGGGTTATGGGTACGCGCCGAGGTGGACGGCCCGTACGGCACCTGGTGGCAACTCACCCCGGAGACCCCGGCGATGGTCCTCGACAAGGGCTTCAGCGGCGCGGGGGTCGCGAGCGCCCAGCTGGACCAGGTCTCGCCGGAACCGCTGCCCGAGGTCCTGGGCATGGTCGTCAGCCGGTTCTACGACGACGAGAAGAAGGTGCCGCTGTTCCAGAGGCGCCACGGGCACATGATCCCGCTGGACCGCATCGCGGAGCTGCTGCCCGAGGTCGCCCGGCTCCTCGACGGCCCCGCCCCGCGCGACCCCGCGCTGTCCGCCGTCGTCCCGGCGCGCCCCGGCACCGGGGCGGACGCCGGGCTCGCCGCGCAGCTCGCCGAGTGGGCCGCGGGCTCCGGCCCGCCGGTGGTGCTGGCCACCGCCCCCGAGGGCTCCGCGCAGGACCTCGCCTTCGCCGGGCTCGCCCCCGTCGACATCTCCCTGAACGCGGCCGGGCGCACCGCCGACGACCTCGCGGCCACGCTCGGCGCGCTGCTGCGGCTGCCGGAGCCGTACGGCAGCGCCTTCACCACGTGGCTGCGCGGCGACGGGCCGCGCCCCGTCCTGCGCGACTCCGGCCAGCGCCTCGACCTGCCGGTCAGGGTCGCCGTGGCCGGGGCCGACAGGTCGCGGGAGCTGGCGGCGGCCCTTCGGGTGCTGGCGCAACTCGCGGCGCTGGGCGTCCGGCTGCTGCTCGTGCTGCGCCGCCCGAGCGCCCAGACCGTCGCGGCGGCGGAGCGGTGCGTGGAGTGCCCGGCGCTGCACGCGTACGCCCGCGGCCTGGTCCGCAGGGTGATCGCGCTGGAGCGCGGCCGGCCCCCGCCGCGGGTGGCCAACGGCCGCAACGCCGCGCTCACCGCGCACGACTGCGCCCGCGACCCGGTCTCGGCCCTCCGCGACCTGACCGACCGGCTGCGCGCGGACATCGCCCGTCTGGAGGGCCGATCTTGAACGCCACGACCGTCACGACCGACGCGGACCCGGCCGGCGTACGGACCCGCTGCCCGCACCGGATGTTCTCCGGCGCCGACTGCGCCGGCGAACTGCTGCCCACCGGCTACTGCACGCGCTGCGGCCGGCACCGCGACGACCGGCCGCTGCCCGAGCCGGACGGCGGCCCGTCAAAGCCGCTGAACCCGGCAAAGCCGCTGAAGCTGCCGGAGCTGCCCGAGGAGGACGCGTACGCCTCCCTGATCCCCGAGAACAGGCCGCTGGCCTACGGCAAGCGCTGCGGCAACAAGGCGTGCGGCGCCCTGTTCGCACCGCCGCTGGTGGAGCCGCCGGTGCCCAACGAGGGCCACTGCCCGGCCTGCGGACACCTCTACTCGTTCGTGCCGCGGCTGCGCGAGGGGGACATGCTCGGCCAGTACCGGGTGCGCGGCTGCCTGGCCCACGGCGGCCAGGGCTGGGTCCACCTCGCCGAGAACACCCGGCTCGACGGCACCCTGGTCGCGGTCAAGGAGCTGCTGAACCGGCACGACGAGCAACTGGCCGAGCTGGCCGAGAGCGAGCGCCGCTACCTCATCGCGCTCGACCACCCCGACATCGTGCGGATCCTCGACTATCTGCACGAGGAGCGGGGCGGCACGGAACAGCCCATGAACTACATCGTCATGGAGTACGTCGGCAGCAGCACCCTGGAGAAGATCGTCACGGAGGTACGCCACGGCCGGCGCGGGCTCGACATAGAGGAGGTCGTCACCTACGGCTGCCGGATCCTCGACGCGCTCGACCACCTGCACCGGCGCAAAGAGCCCATCGGGCCGCTGGCCTACTGCGACATGAAGCCCTCCAACGTCATCCACTACCGGGACGGTCTGAAGGTCATCGACCTCGGCGGCGTCCGCCGCATCGGCGAACGCACCGCGCCCGCGCTCACCGAGGACTTCGCCGCCCCCGAGACCGACAGCACCGGACCGACCGTCGCGCACGACCTCCACACCGTCGGCCGTACGCTCCAGGAACTGGCCCGCTTCGCCGCCACCCACGGCATCCCCGGCACCGGCATCACCTCCTTCCAGCACGCGGTGCGGTGCGCCACGGCGCCGGATCCGGACGACCGGTTCGCCTCCGCCGCCGAGATGAGCGAGCAGTTGCGCGGTGTGCTGCGGGAGATCCGGGCGCTGCGCGGCAAGAGCGACCGGCCCGAGCCCTCCGGCCTGTTCGAGCCGACCCGGCGGCTGCTCGACAACGGGCTCGGCTCGCTGCCGCAGCTCACCCGCTGGCTGGACCGCAAGACGCCGCGACGAGGCGCGCGGCCGGTGTCGGAGCCGCTTTCTGTGGGGCCGCCGCGGGCAGGGGACGTGGCGCTGGCCCTGCCGGTGCCGGGGCCGCATCCGCAGGACGAGCAGCGCAACCTGTTCCGGCTGTCGACGTACGACCCGGACCGCAAGCTGCACCAGCAGGAGGGCGAGCCGTCCGCGGAGATCTGCTTCCACAACGTGCGGCTGCACCTGCGGAAGCTGACGGTGCCGGCGCTGGCAAAGGCGGTGAAGGAGCTGGCCGAGGCGCGGCGGATCCTGAAGGACAGCCCGTACCGGGCCCCGTACCGGGCCTGGCAACTGGAGTGGTACGAGGGCCTGCTGGAGCTGGTAGGTGCCCAGACCGCCGCGGACAGGGCCAGGGCCGGGACCGGAGCCGCAGCCGCAGCCGCAGCCGGAGCCGGAGCCGCGGAGCAGACCGGGGAAGGGACTGGGGAAGGGGCCGGGGACGAAACCGAGCCCGGGGCCGGGGGCGAAGAGGCCGCCACCCCGGAGGGTGAAGGGGACGCGGCCGACGAGGTGTCACCCGAAGAGGCGGCGCTGAGCCGGGCATACGGCCACTTCGAGGCGGTCTACCGGCGGCTGCCCGGCGAGTACGCGCCCAAAATGGCCCTCGGCTACTGCGCCGAGCGGCTGGCCGCGGCCGACCGGCCCGCGGCGGCCGGCCGCACTCCGCAGGAGCTGCACCAGGCCGCGACCGACCACTACCTCACCGTCTGGTCGCGCAACCGCATGCAGGGCAACGGTGCCTTCGGGCTTGCCCGGCTGGCACTGGCCCGCGGCAGCCGGGCCGACGCGGTGAAGGCGCTGGAGAACATGCCGGAGGACTCCCCCGACCACGCCGCCGCGTGGATCGCGGCCATGCGGGTCTCGGCCGCGCGGCTGGCACCGGAAGGACCGGCGCTGCCGTCGCTGCGGGAGATCGGCGAGGCCCGCAAGCGGCTGGCCCTCGCCGCGGACACCAGGAGCAAGGCGCCCCTGCATCTGGCGCAGGAGCACGGACTGCTGCTGGAGGCGGAGCTTCTGGAGTGGGCGCTGGACCTGGTCACGGGGGACGGCGCGGGCAGTACTAAGGACACAGACGACGCGGGCGGTACGGCCGACGGAGGCGGCGACGGCTTCCCGTACGACGAGCTGTTCGGCGTCACGTACCGCCCCCGCGGCGGCGAACGCCCCCTCCCCCGCCTCCTGCCGGCCCGCAGGACCGCCCGCCGCGACTCCCCCGAGTGGCGCATCCGGCTGCTGCTCGCGGCCTGCTACCGGAAGCTGTCCCGGCACTGCCGGGACGGCGACCGCGCGAAGCTCGTCGAGCTGCACAACGCGGTCCGCCCGCCCACCGTTTCCTGACCCGCCGTCCCGACTGGAGGCGAACCCGATGGACACGCTGCGGTTCGGCGTCACGCTCGCGGACGCCGCGGAGGCGCGGCACCGGCTGCGCGCGGATGTCGCCGCGCACACCGTCGACACCACCGTGGAGGTCACCGCCGAGGCCGCGGGCGGGCCGGCGCCGGTGCCCGCGGACACCGGCGTCATCGTGGCGCTGGACTTCGCGCCGGACCGGGTGGACGAGACCCGGAAGGCGGTCGCCGCCGCGATCGCGGCGCTGCCCGACGGCGCGTCGTTCGCCGTGCTGCACGGCGGCGGAGCACCGCGGGTCTGCTATCCGTACGACACGAGCGAGGTGTGGGCGCGCGCGGACGGACTCAGCCGGCGGACCGCGCAGTTCGCGGCCGGGCAGATGCTGCCCGCCGAGACCGCCGGCGGCGCGGCCGGCGGGCCCGGCGGCTACGCGGCCTGGCTCGACGCGGCCCGCGCGCACCTCGCCCGCGAGCCGCGGCGGATCGCCCACCTGCTCATGATCACCGACGGCCGCGGCCACGACGACGGCCGCCTCGACGCCGCGATCGACGCCTGCGTCGGCGTGTTGACGTGCGACGTCATCGGCGTCGGCGGCGACTGGGAGCCGGCGCCGCTGACCGCTCTCGCGACCCGGCTGCACGGCAGGGCCGAACTGGCGGAGGACGCCGGGCCGCTGGCCGACCGGCTCACGGAGATCGCCGGCCGGCTGCGCTCGACCCGGATGCCGGCGGTGCCGGTCGAGGTGCGGCTGCGCACCGGCGTGACGTTGCGGTCCTTCCGCGAGGCGGCGCCGGTCAGCCGGGAACTGCGGCCCGACCCGGCGCCGGCGGGCGCCGACCCGTGGCGGCACGTCTTCACCACCCGCCTGTGGGACGCCGGCGTCCGCCGCTACATCCTGTCGGTCGAGGTGCGCCCGGACGGCGACCCGGCGGCCGGGCGGGACGCCGACCTGCTGGCCGCCGACCTGCTGCTGGCCCAGGTCGCGCTGGGGCCGGGGCTCGCGGCGCTGCCGGAGCGGGCGACGGCGGCGACGGTGCTGGTGCGCTGGTCGTACGACTCCTCCCCCGCCGGGGTACGGGCCCGCGGCACCACGGCCACGTACCGGCTGCGCGACCGTCTCGCCGACGCCTTCAACGCGGGCTGCACCGCCTACTCCCGCGGCGACATGCCCGAGGCGAAGGCGAAGCTGGGCGAGGCGGCGAAGCTCGCGTACGTGCTCAAGGACCGGCACTTCCTCGACCACGACCTGAACCGGATCGCCGAGGTGCTCGACGCGCGCAACGGCGTCGTACGGGTACGGACCGGCGCGACCGTCGACCAGACGGCGCTGCTGCGCAGCCGGCTCTCCCGCGGGCAGCACCGGCCGCTGGACGTCCCCCTGGCGGCGGCGCCCGCCGGCGTCCCCTGCCCCGACCCGGCCTGCACCCGGCTCTCCACCGTCGCCGCCGCCTTCTGCGTCGCCTGCGGCGCCCGGCTCGCGTCCGCCGGGAGCCCGCGGTGAGAGCGCGGCTGCGGCAACTGGTCCGCTCGCTGCTGTTCCCGAGGTCCGTCAAGTACCGGCTGCTGCGGCACCTGTCGGCGGTGCTCGTGCTCGGCGCGATCGGCAGCACCGCGCTGCTCGTGTCGTACGACAGCGTGCACCGGGTGCCCGCGGAGCTCCAGGCGCGTTCGGTGCTCGCGGTGCAGGACGCGGTGGCGGTGCGCACGGCGCTGCTGGAGGCGGACAAGCAGGCGCACCGCAGTTACGTGGACGGCCTCATGGACACCGTGGGCCCCGGCGAGGGGTACAAGCAGCAGAGCAGTGCCGCCGACCAGGCGCTGTCCCGGCTGTCGGACCGGCAGATCGACGGCGACCGCGGCGAGCGGGCCGTCGAGGTCATGAACGAGCTCCACAACTCGTACCAGTACGCGATCAGCGAGGCCGCCTGGCACTACACCGGTAAGGAGAACCGGCTGATGCGGGAGCAGAAGCTGTACGAGGCCGCGACGGAGCTCAAGCGCGACGGCACGGGCATCCTGCCGCGGCTCGCCGAACTCCAGGACCACCAGCTCGCGCAGATCCGGGACGAGACGGACGTGAGCGCGGCCGAGAAGGCGGGCTGGGTCGTCGCGGTGGCGGCGCTGCTGGTGCTGGGGCTCGTGGTGGGGCTGGCCTGGCGGCTGCTGTGGCGGCGGTGCGGGCGGCTGTTCAGCGGCTGGCTGGCCGCGGCCCTGGTGCTCGTCGGCGTCCTGGCCACGGTGCCGCTCGCGGCGACCGACGACACCCAGGACAAGCTGGACGCCGTCCACACCACCCTGGTGCGCCTCGACGGCGCCGGCGAGCAGGGCCGCATCGACGCCGACGCCGCGGCCGTCCGCGACACGATCGCGTCCACCTCGACGGCCGCCCGCGCGTTGCCGTGGCTCGCGGCGGGCTGCGGGCTGGCCGTCGTCTGCGCCGCCGGCGGACTGCTCTGGCGGCTCTACGCCGACTACGGAAGGGACTGACCGTGCTCGGGACCCCCCGCCGGGCCTTCACGGCGACCGCCCTCGCGGCCGTCCTCGCGGCCGTCCTCGCCGGCTGCGTCGGCGGCCAGCCGCCCGTCGACGAGGCGGCGGACCGGCCGGTCACGGTGCTCGGGCCGTGGACCGGCACGCAGGAGGAGACCTTCGAGGAGCTGCTGGAGAGCGAGGGCTTCGACTACGTCTACCAGGGCACCGCCGCCCAGCGCGAGGTGCTGCTCTCCCAGGTGCAGGCCGGCACCCCGCCCGACATCGTGATCATGCCGGGGCCTGGCGAGCTGGCCGCGTACGCCGCCGATGACCTGCTGGAGCCCCTGGACGGGCGGGACCTGTACGAGCCCGCGCACTACGACGCCCCGTGGACGCCGCGGGCCACCGGACAGCCCGGCGGGCGCGTGTACTGGGTGCCGGTGCGGGCGGCGCTGAAGAGCATCGTCTGGTACCGGGCGGCGAACGGCAGGCCGGAGTCCGTCGGGGTACGGGAGTGGTGCGTGGGCATGGGCGACGACGGCGCCGCCGGCTGGCCGGCGAGCGACTGGATCGAGGACCTGGTGCTGCAACGCGCCGGCCCGCGGACGTACGCGCGCTGGGCACGCGGCGAACTGGAGTGGACGGCGGAGCCCGTCGTACGGGCCTGGCGGGCCTGGGGCGGGCTGATGAAGTCGGACGGCGCCGGGCCGCCGCGCTGGGCGCTGCTCAACGACCACCGGGGCGCCCCCGGCGAGCGGGGGCTGCTGTTCGGCGGGCGGACGGAGACCGACGAGCGGTGTGTGGCGGAGCACCAGGGCTCGTTCGCCCGCGACCTGTACGGGGATGCCGCCGGCCGGGCGGACTACGCGCCTTCGACCCCGTACCTGCCGGATACGACGGTGGCGCGCGGGCGGGAGGTGAGCGGGGACTTCGCGGCGCTCTTCGACGACCGGCCCAAGGTCCGGGAGGTGTTCCGGTTCCTCGCCTCCCACCAGGGGCAGCGGGCCTGGTCCGCCGCCTCGAAGTCGCCGGTGTACAGCGCCAGCTCCGCGCGGGGCGCGCCGCGTCCGGCGGATCCGGTGACGCTCAGGATCGTCCACGACCTGCAGGACACCGCCCTGCCGCGCTGCCTGGACGCCTCCGACGTGATGCCGCCGGCGGTGCGCGACGCGTTCTACGACGGCGCGCTGCAGTACCTCGCCGCGGACGGCCTCGATCCGCGGCGGTGGCTGCGCGACATCCAGCAGGTGCAGGAGCTGGAGAAGCAGCGGCCGTGGATGACGGGCATCTGCGGCTGACGGCCCCCCGGGCGCGCCCGCCCCCGTCCCGTACCGACCGCCAACTGCGTCCCGTACCGACCGCCAACCGCGTCCCGTACCGACCGCCAACTGCACTACGGGGTACCCCGCCCCTCCCGAAGCCGGCGCTCCGCCGCTAGGGTCGGCCCATGTCCGCCGCGATCTCCGCCCAGGACCTGCGCAAACGCTACGGCGACGTACACGCGGTCGACGGCGTGACCTTCGACGTCCGCGAGGGCGAGTTCTTCGGGCTGCTGGGGCCGAACGGCGCCGGCAAGACCACCACCCTGGAGATGGTCGAGGGCCTGCGCCGCCCCGACGAGGGCCGCGCGCTGCTGTTCGGCGAGCCGTCCTGGCCGCGCAACCCGGCGCTGCTGCGGCGCATGGGCGTCCAGCTCCAGGCGTCGGCGTTCTTCGAGAAGCTGACCGCCCGCGAGCAGATCCGCACCTTCGCCTCCCTCTACGGCGTGACCGACGAACGCGCCGACGCGATGCTCGCCGAGGTCGGCCTCACCGAGAAGGCCGGCACCCGCGAGGACAAGCTCTCCGGCGGCCAGGCACAGCGGCTGTCGATCGCCTGCGCGCTGGTGCACGACCCCGAGCTGGTCTTCCTCGACGAACCGACCACCGGCCTGGACCCGCAGGCCCGGCGCAACCTGTGGGACCTGCTGCGCGGCATCAACGCGGCGGGCCGCACGGTCGTCCTCACCACGCACTACATGGACGAGGCCGAGGTGCTCTGCGACCGCGTGGCGGTCATGGACGCCGGCCGCATCCTGCGGGTCGGGCCGCCCGCCGAACTGGCCGCGGAGCTGGAAGTGGACTCGCTGGAGGACGTGTTCCTGCAGTTGACCGGGCGGGAGTACCGCGAGTGAAGCCGTTCGTCAGCCTGGCGAAGGCCATGGCGCTGGGACTGCTGCGCGACCGCGCCGCCGTGTTCTTCATCCTGGTCTTCCCACTGATGTTCCTCGCCCTGTTCGGCGTGCTCTTCAAGGACGCGGGTGTTTCCCGCGCCACGGTCGTGCAGGTGGGCGCCGTCGAGGTCTTCGACGAGATGCCGGCGAAGCAGCGCGCGGACCTCGACGACGTCCTGAAGATCGAGAAGTCGGGCGACCGGCCGGAGGCGCTGGAGAAGGTACGCGACGGCGACGCCGACGCCGCCGTGTGGGAGGAGCCCGGCGGCACGGTCCAGATGCGCGTCTCGGCCGCCGACCCGGTGCAGGCGGGCAGCGTCGGCGGAGTGCTGCGGTCCGTCGTGGACCAGGCCAGCATCGCGGCGACCGGACAGCCGCCCGCGTACACGCTCAACGGCGGTCAGGTCGAGGACGAGTCGCTGGAGGCCATCCAGTACTTCACCCCCGGGCTGCTGGGCTGGGCGGTGGCGATGGGCGGGGTGTTCAGCGCCGCCCTCGGGCTGGTCAACTGGCGCAAGAAGCGCATCCTGCGGCGGCTGTGGCTGGCACCGGTACGCGCCGGCCCGGTGATCTCCGCCCGCCTCGGCGTCAACATGCTGCTGGCCTTCGGCCAGACCGCCGTCTTCCTGCTGGTGGCGACGCTGCCGTACTACGGGCTGAAGCTGACCGGCGACTGGTGGCTGGTGATCCCGCTGGTGTCCTGCGGCAGCATCGCGTTCATGTCGATCGGCTTCGCGATCGGCGCGTGGGCGAAGACCGAGGACGCCGCCAACGGACTCGCGCAGATCGTCGTGCTGCCGATGGCGTTCCTGTCCGGGTCGTTCTTCCCGCTCGACGAGGCACCGCCGTGGGTGCGGACGATCTCGGCGGCGCTGCCGCTCAAGCACCTGGTGCAGGCGGTGCAGGACGTGCTCACGCGCGGCGGAAGCTGGTCGGACGCGCTGCCGACGATGGGGGTGCTGCTGCTGACGGCGGCGGTGTTCACGGCACTGGCGCACCGGCTGTTCCGCTGGGACGCGACGTAGGACCCGGGCTCTCGGGCTCTCGGGTAGCGGCGGCCCGGGATGCAGATGTGTGCAGCCTGGCCGAGAATGGTTACCGGGGTGTCAAGCAAGGAACTGCGAGTCCTTTCTCATGAGAGGAAGCAGCGGCATGAGAATAAAGGAAGTTGACCGAAGCCAGCTCGCGAAGAACACCAAGGAATACGGCGACTTGCTGGCGAGCGATGAAGACTGGTTCGCGCGCACAGCCAAGGATGTGAAGCGCCTGCGCGAAGGCCGTCACAGCCCGCTGGCAAATCTCAGTCACGAGGACTTCGAGAAGTTCCTCGACGGCCTCGTCTTCCGTGGTGGCGGGATGGTTGCCGGAAGCTACAAACCACTGATGACGCTCCCTCTGACGCAGATCTTCGAGGTCTTCGAAGGCTTTGGGATAAGCCGGCAACTCCTCGCGGAGGAGCCGATGGAGAGGGAGGGATGCGACGTCCACCTGGAGTGCCGTGAGATTGCGCCCGGAGTCTGCGAGTTCGACTTCTGGAGTTACTGCGTCCATCCCCCGTCGAGGTAGACGCGAACAGAGAGACGACCGGGCTGCCGCACCCAGGCCGCGCGGTTAAACCCCGCAGCCCGGCATCCCCGAAATCCCCGAAAAACGGCGCCCGCTCGTCACCGAGCACTTTGCACCGCACGGAACCGAGAACCCTGCACCGCGCGCGTCACACGTCCCCCACACTCCCGCCCAAGGGTATGCGGCTGCACTGACAACGCGGACTTGCTGGCCGATCGGGCGCCCCGGGGGTGCGGTTGTGGCTACGGGCTGTGGGGTGGGCCGCGTCCGGGGGTACGGCGCCGGGGTGGCGGAATCGGGGGCGTTTCCGGCCGACGGGGGGCGAGGGCCCGGCGCGGGGCGGGGCCCGCGAGCCCACACCAACCCCAGGGGTGACGCCCACCCAGCCACAACCTTGCCGCGACCACCCGGCAGCCCCCAAGTGCACGCCAGGCGGACAAACTCTGGGTAACCCTCAAGCCAAACGCGGGCAAATCGCCCACGTGGCCCGAGTTTTGCTCAACGAGACGCACCCCACCCAGCCGGAGGCCGACACGGCCCCGACGGTCCCGGCCCTCTGCGCAGCTCGGTGTCAGTGGCGTCTGCGACCGTGTGCCTCGTGGATGAACTCGTGGAACGCGTCGATGCCCAGGACCACGTGCTGGGCGTGGTCAGTCGGCGGGAGGCCGTTCGGGAGGGCTGGTTGCACCGGGTCGGCGTCGCGGTGTGCCGCGACGGGCAAGGCCGCTTTCTCGTCCATCGGCGTGCCGCGCAGTTGTCCCGTTTCCCAGGGCACTACGAACTCGGCGTCGGAGGCGCCGCGGCAGTCGGCGAGTCCTACGAGCAGGCCGCTGCCCGCGAGCTCCGTGAGGAGCTGGGGGTGCAGGCGGCCGTGCGCCTTCGGTTCACGTTCCTCAACCGGGGCGGGCTCAGCCCCCACTGGCTCGGCGTGTGCGACGCCGTGCTTCCGGAGACCGGCGCCACCGACCCCGCAGAGGTGGCCTGGCACGGGTGGCTGACCGAGCCCGAGCTGCGGCGGGCCCTGCGGCAGTGGACCTTCACTCCTGACAGTCAGGAGATATTCGATCGCCATGGACGGTGACCACGTCCACGCCGTCACCCGCAAGCCCCGCGGCCCGGCCTCACCGGCCCCTTCGCCAGCCGCCCCCTCGCCAGCCGCTTCACCGACCCCCTCGCCGGCTGCTCAGCCCGCTCTCCCGGCCCAGCCCAGGTCCTACGCCTTCGGTCCTCCGCCAGGCGGGATGAGACGATGGCAGGGATGAGCGAGAATCCAGAGGGGCAGCCGCCAGCCACGTTCTACGAGCAGGTCGGCGGCGAAGAGACGTTCCGCCGCCTCGTCCACCGGTTCTACGAGGGCGTGGCGGAGGATCCGCTGCTGCGCCCGATGTACCCCGAGGAGGACCTCGGCCCGGCCGAGGAGCGGCTGCGGCTGTTCCTCATCCAGTACTGGGGCGGCCCGCGTACGTACGGCGAGAGGCGCGGTCACCCGCGGCTGCGCATGCGGCACGTGCCGTTCGCCGTGGACCGCGCGGCGCACGACGCCTGGCTGCGCCACATGCGTACGGCGGTGAACGAGCTGAAGCTGCCCGCGGCGCAGGAGAAGCAGCTCTGGGACTACCTCGTGTACGCGGCGGCCTCGATGATCAACACCCCCGGCTGACCGGCGAGTTCGCTCCACGGCCGGGGCGGCGACCCGGTCACGATCAGATCAAATTCCCCTGTCACTCGCTACCACGTGCGAACGCGTTCTGACAGCATCCAGACAGTTTGACGGTGATGTCTGGGGGGATCGTGACGGGCTTCGTGCTGCTGCGGGCGCGCGCTCACCGGCTGCTCCTCGCCGCGGCTCTGCTCGCCGTCCTCCTCACCACCACCGTGCTGGCCACGCTCGCCGCCTTCTCCGGCACCGTCGGCGACGCCGCGCTGCGGCGCACGCTGGCCGGTGACGCGGCGGCCGACGCGGCGCTCACCCTGGACGTGCCGTATCTGACGGGAGAGGACCGCGCGGCGGCGGCCGAGGCCGTCGAGGACAACGCGCGCACGGCCTTCGCGGGGCTGCCGGTACGGGTCCAGAGCCTGGACCGCTCCGGGCCGTACGAGCTGCCGCGCCGGCTCCAGCCGCCGGCGGCGCGCGCCGGGGAGGACCCGGACCTGACGCATCTGGGGGTGCTGGAGCGGTCGGAGGTCGCGCTGGCGGCGGGCCGCTGGCCGGGGGCGGCAGACAACGAGCGGGCCGCTTCGGACGTTACGGATACCTCCGGCTCCGGGAAGACTGCCGGCTCCGGGAAGACTGCGGGCTCCTCGGACACCCAGGACGGCAGCAGCGTCCAGGTCGCCGTCCCGCAGATCGCCGCCGACCGGCTCGGCCTCGCCCCCGGCGACACCCTCACCCTCGCCGGCCGCGGCGACGACCCTCCGCTGCCCGTCGAGATCACCGGCGTCTACCGCCCCCGCGACCGCGACGCCCCCTACTGGCTCGCCGACGAACTCCGCGGCAAGGGCGTCCAGCAGGGCGGCTACACCACCTACGGACCGCTGCTCGCCGACCCCGGCTCCTTCGCCTCCGGCCGCGTGGCGCAGGCCGCGGGCGCGTGGGTGCTGCGCGGCGACTTCGACGAGATGACCGCCGACCGCTCGGACGCCCTGCGCGCCTCGGTGAAGAAAGCTTCCGGCGCGCTCGCGGACGAGCCGGTCTTCGACGGCCGCGCGGTGGCCGGCACCCGGCTGCCGCAGCTCCTGGACGGCACCGAACGGGCCCTGCTCGTCAGCCGGTCGACGCTGCTGATCGTCGCCCTCCAGCTCGTGCTGCTCGCCGGGTACGCGCTGATGCTCGTCGCCCGGCTGCTCGGCGCGGAGCGCCGCGGCGAGACGGACCTGCTGCGCGCCCGCGGCGGCTCGCGGCAGCGCGTCGGCGCGCTGACCGCCGCCGAGTCGCTGCTCCTCGCGCTGCCCGCCGCGATCGCCGCGCCGCTGCTCGCCGGGCCGCTGATCCGGCTGCTGTCCGCGCGGGGCCCGCTGGAGCGGGCCGGGCTCACCCCGGACGGCGCGGCGGGCAGCGGCACGTGGCTCGTGGCCGCCGGCTGCGCGTTGGGCTGTGCGGCGGCCGTCATCGCGCCGACGCTGCTGCGCGGCGGCGGCGGTGCCGCCGGCGAAGGAGTGCTGGCCGCGGGCCGTACGGTACGGGCCAGGCCGCTGCCCGCACCGCTGCGCGCGGGCGCCGACGGGGCGCTGCTGGTGGTGGCGGGGGTGGCGTACTGGCAGTTGGACCGGCAGACCTCCGGCAGCGGCGCGCTGAGCGGCGACCGCTCCGGCGCGCTGGGCATCGACCCGGTACTGGTCGCGGCGCCCGCGCTGGCGCTGCTGGCCGGCACGGTGCTGACGCTGCGCCTCCTGCCGCCGGTCGCCCGGCTCGCGGAGCGCCGCGCGGTGGCGGGGCGGGGGCTGCCCTCGGCGCTGGCCGGCTGGCAGTTGAGCCGCCGCCCGCTGCGGGGCGCGGGTCCCGTGCTGCTGCTGGTGCTGGCGGTGGCGATCGGGATGCTGGCGCTGGCGCAGGGCGCGTCGTGGAACCGTTCGCAGCGCGACCAGGCGGACTTCCACACGGGCACGGACGTACGGGTGCTGGGCACCCGGCTCCCGGAGCTGGGCCAGGGCGGCATGATGGAGCGCGTCGGGGGCGTGGCCGCCGCGGCACCGGCGGCCCGGTGGGGCATGAGCCTGTCGGGCGGGGGGTCGGCGGAGGTACTGGCCCTGGACACGTCCCGGGCCGCAGCGGGCCTGCGCCTGCGGCCGGACCTGGCGGACGGCACGGAGGGCGCGGAACTGCTGCGCGGCTTGGCTCCGCCAGGGGCCGCGGTGGACGACGGACCGGGCCGGGCGGACGGAGCGGCGCCGGGCGCGGGTGCGGAAGGAGCGGGCGCGGACCCCGCCGCGGACCGCGCGGCCTGGCGCAGCCCCGCGGCGGGCGGCGGACCCGGCCCACCGGACCGAGCGGGCCCGGACACGGGGCGCGCTGGCAACGCGGACTCCGCAGGCGCGCGGTGCGCGGGAAGCACGGCCTCGGTCGCGGACACCGCAGCCGGTCCGGTCCACCCGGCCGCGACCGCGGAGCGCACCGGCTCTGGAGCGGAGGCAGCGGACGTCGCGGAGGCCCGGGACGGAACGATGTCCTCGGCCGCACGCACGGAGCCCGCCGCCGGTGCCGGCGCCCGTGGCGGTGAGCTGGAGTTGCCCGGGGTGCCCGGGGAGGTGCGGGTTGTGGCGCGGCTCGGGGCCGATGCTGGTGCGGGCGGGGGTGCCGCGGTGACCGTGGTCGTCGAGGACCGGTACGGGGCCGCGTACGAGCTGCCCGCCGGCGACCTCCCCGCCGACGGCCGTACGCACACCCTCGCCGCCGACGTCGCCGCCGCCGCGGGCGCCCCGGACGGCCGGCCCGCGGGCCCGCTGCGGCTCACGGGGCTCCGGCTCGTACACCCGCAGCCGGGGGACGGCGGGGAGCGCCGGCTCGACGTCGAGCGGGTCGAGGTCGCCAAGCCCCTCGGCGACGGAGGCGAGGACTCCGACGGCTCCGGCGGCGTCCGGGAGGTGCCCGTGCCCGACGGGTTCACGTGGCACGCCCGCGCGGTCTCCGAGCCCGAGGCGCTGTACGACGAGACCCCGGCCGCGGTCGTCGACCGGCCCCGTACCCCCGAAGGCTCCGCCCTCTCGCTGCGCTACGAGACCGGCGACCAGGCCTTCGACCGCTGGACCGGCCCGCCGCTGGTCACCCTCACCGTCACCGCAGAACGCGGCCCGGCCCCGCCGCTGACCGCGCTGGCCACCGACAAGCTGCTCGCATCCACCGGCTCGGAGATCGGCGACACCCTCAGCGTCCCCGTCCCCGGCGGCAGCCTGTCCGTGAAGATCACCGGCGCGCTGCGGGAGCTGCCGACCACCGGACCCGGCTCCCCCGCCGCCGTCGCGGAGCCGTCGCGGGCCCAGTTCGGCGGGGCGCTGCTCCTCGACCTGCCCACCGCCAACCGCGCGCTGACCCAGCGCGGCCTGGCCACGCTGCTGCCCTCCGAGTGGTGGCTGACGACACGGCCGGGCGAGACCGGCACCGCCGTCACCGCGCTGCGCGAACGCGCCGACACCGACCCCGGCAACGTCCTCGTCCGCGACGAACTCGCCGACGAACTCGGCACCGACCCGCTCGGCGCCGGGCCGCAGGCCGCGCTCGCCGCCACCGCCGTCGCCGCGGCGGTGCTGGCGGCGCTCGGCTTCGCCGTCAGCGCGGCGGCGTCCGTACGGGAACGCACCCGCGAGTTCGCCGTGCTGCGCGCACTCGGCGCCCCGCAGCGGCAGTTGGCCCGCACGTTCGCCGTCGAGCAGAGCGTGCTGATCACGCTCGCGCTGGCCGCCGGGATGCTGCTCGGCTGGGCGCTGGCCCGTGCCGTCATCCCGCTCATCACCCTCACCGGCCGGGCCGCGCAGCCGGTGCCGCCGGTGGTGGTGGAGCTGCCGGCGGGGTCCGTGGCGGGCCTGCTGGCGGCGGTCGCGGTGGTTCCCGTCCTCGTCACCGTGCTCGTCGCGCTGCGCCGCGGCGACCCGGCGACGGCACTGCGCCTGGGAAGCGAGTGACATGCCCCCCGCACAGGACCCTCGGGAGACCCCCGAGACCCCCGAGACCCCCGAGACCCCCGAGACCCCGGAGACCCCGGAGACCCGAGAGACGACGGAGGCGACTGACACGCCCGGCGCCCCCCGGGCCCCCGGCGCCGCCCCCTGGGTGCGGACCCGGCTGCGGGCCGCGCCCGGCGGTGCGGTCGCGCTCGCGCTGCTCGTGCTCGCCACCGCGTTCCTCGCCGCCGCGTTCCCCCGCGGTGTCGACACGTACGAGGACCGCGAGGCCCGCCGGCTGATCGACGGCGCCTCGGCCGCCGAGCGCAACGTGGCACTGACCGCGCAGCCTGACCCCGAGGTGATGTTCGAGGACCAGGCGGAGTCGATGTCCGCGCGGGCCGTCGCGGGGGTCGCGGGCCCGGTGCTGCGGGAGTTCCGCGACCCGCTGCGCGCGGAGACCGGGCAGGTCTCGTACGGCGTACGGACCAACCCGGTGCTCGTCACGGACGACCCGTGGCTGCCGAGGACCGACGGGCAGCGGCCCGAGGTGCAGCTCGACGCGCGCGCCGGGGTCACGGAGCGCGTCCGCGTCGCCGACGGCCGGCTGCCGGAGCCGACCGCGTACGGGGCCGGGGACGAAGCCGGGGCCGGGACCGGGGCAGGGACCGGGGCCGCCGCGGGGGCCGCCGGGGGCGACGTCGTCTTCGAGGCCGCCGTCTCCGCCGCCACCGCCGACAAACTGCACCTGCGCGTCGGCTCCCGCGTCCACCTGCCGCGGGCCGGTGGGAAACTCGTCGTCCACGTCACCGGCATCGTCGAGCCGAAGGCGCCGGGCAGCGACTACTGGTCCGTCGACCCGCTCCTGCGCGCCCCCGAGCTGCGCCAGAAGCCGAACTCGCTCGAACCGCGGCGCTACTGGGCCGCCGCCTTCCTCCTCCACCCCGACAGCGGCCCCGCGCTCTTCGCCGGGACGCAGGGGTTCAGCGTGTCCTACGAGGACGCGGGCACCTCGGCGTACTGGAACGTGCCCGTCGCCGGCGGCGCGCTCCGCGGCCGGGACGTGCCCGCCGTGCTCGACGGCCTGTCCGCCCTCCAGGAGGGCCCCGGCTACCAGCGGATCAGCGACCGGACCGGCAGCGGGCTCGACGTCTCCACCGGCGCCACCGGGCTGCTCGGCAGCTACACGGGGCTGCGCGACGCCGTCAGGCCCGTCGTGGCCGTCGCCGCCTTCGGCGTCGGCGCCGTCGCGGCGGTGGTGCTGGCCATCAGCGGCGGCCTCGCCGCATCCCGGCGCCGCGCCGAGCTGGCCCTGCTCCGCTCCCGCGGCGGCTCCCTGCGGGGCATCGCCGTGCGCCTCCTCGCCGAGAACGCCGCCGCCGTCCTGCCCGCCGCCGCGGCCGGCTACGGCCTCGCCGCCCTCCTGCTGCCCGGCGGGCGGCCCGGGCCCGCGCTGCTCGCGGCGGGCGCGACGGCGGCGCTGGCGCTGTGCGCGCTGCCGGTGCTCGCGGTGGCCGCCGTACGCCGGCCGCGGCCCCCGGTCCGTACCGACCTGGTCCGCGCCCGGCCCTCGCGGCAGCGGCTGGTGGCGGAGCTGACGACGGTGGTGCTCGCGGTGGGCGCCCTCGTGGTGCTGCGCCGCAGGGGCGGCGCGGACGGCGGCGCGGACGCGCTGGTCAGCGCGGCGCCGGTGCTTGTCGGGGTGGTCGCCGCGGCCGTGTTCGTACGCCTCTACCCGCTGCCGCTGCGGCTGGCCGCCCGCCCGGCGGCGTGGGCCCGCGGGGCGCTCGGGTTCCTGTCGCTGGCCCGCGCCGGGCGCGCCCCCGAGGCGTCCGCGCTGCCGCTGCTGGCGCTGCTCGTGGCGCTGACCACCGCCTCCTTCGGCGGCTCGGTGCTCGCGGGCGTGGCCGACGCGCGCGAGACGGCCTCGCTGCACCGCGTCGGCGGCGACGCCCGCCTCGCCTCGGCCGCACCGCTGCCCGACGGTCTCGCCGCGAAGGCGGCGAAGGCGGGTGGCGTACGGCACGTGGCCGCCGTGGGCACCGAGAACGGGCTGCAGGTCGTCGGTCTTGGCGGCGACCTTACGCTGCTGACGGTCGACGCGGGCACGTACGCGAAGCTCAGCGCGGACCTGGGCCTCGGCACGTTCGACGCCGGCCGGCTGCGGGGCGGCGACGGCGGCGCGGTGCCCGCGCTCGTCTCGCCGGGCGTCGCCGAGCTCGCCGGCGACGACACGCTCGGGCTGCAGTCGTCCCGGGGCCGGATCACGGCCGAGGTCGCCGGGGTACGGGAGGTGACGCCGGCGCTGACGGGCGGCGAGTTCGCCGTGGTGGACGCCGCCGCCGTCGCCCGGTCCCTGCCCGGCACCGATGCGCTGCCCGAGGCGCGGCCGGACACGCTGCTGCTCTCCGCCACCGGCGCCGGCCTGGACCGCGCCGAGCTGCGCACCCTGGCCCGCGACTCCGCGCCCGGCGCCGCCCTGCTGCTGCGCGCCGACGTGGTGGACGACCTGGCCGCCTCGGAGCTGCAGCGCGGCGCGGAGCGGCTGTACGCCGTCGCCGCCGTCGCCGCCACCGGCTACGCCCTGCTCGCCGTCCTGCTCTCGCTGCTGCGGGCCGCCCCCGAGCGCGTCGCGCTGCTGGCCCGGTTGCGCACGATGGGCTTCAGCCGGCGGCACGGTCGGCGGCTGCTGGTGCTGGAGGCGCTGCCGCAGTTGGCGGCGGCCGGTCTGGTCGGGGCGCTGGCGGGGCTGGTCACCGTACGGCTGCTGGGGCCGGGCATCGACCTGAGTGCACTGGCGCTCGGCGAGGAGAGCACCGACGGGCTCGGCGCCGGCAGTGCACAGCTACGCACCGACCCGCTGGCACTGGCGCTGCCTTCGGTGGCGGTGCCGGCACTGGCGCTGGCGGCGGTGCTGGTGCAGGCGTGGTGGGGCGGCAGACGCGGGGCCGTACAGGAACTGCGGGCCGGGGAGAGGGAGTGAGATGGCCCAGACGCACGAGAGCACGGGCGGTACGACGGGCGGCGGCGCTGGGGGTGCCGTGAGTGGCGGAGGTGCCGGGGGTGCCGGGAGCGGCACGACGCTGGCGGAGCTGGAGCGGCGGGCGGCGGAGCAGCGCGCCAAGCCGGCGTACGGTCACGACGCGCTGATCTCCTGCGACCAGCTCGTCCGCATCTTCCGCACCGACGGCGTGGAGGTGCAGGCGCTGCAGGGGCTCGACCTGCTGGTCACCGAGGGCGAGTTGCTGGCCCTGGTCGGCGCCTCCGGCAGCGGCAAGTCGACGCTGCTCGGCATCCTCGCCGGCCTCGACGTCCCCACCGCGGGCACCGCCGCGGTCGCCGGCTTCGACCTGCTGGCGATGGACGCGCGGGCTCGGCTGCGCTATCGCCGGGAGGTCGTCGGCTTCGTCTGGCAGCAGACCTCGCGCAACCTGCTGCCGTACCTGACCGCCGTCCAGAACGTCGTGCTGCCGATGCAGCTCAGCGAGGGCGGCCACGGCCGCCGCGTCCGCCGCCGCCGGGTGGCGCTCGCCGAGGAGCTGCTGGACCTCCTGGGCCTGGCCCACTGCCGCGACCACCGCCCGGGGCAGATGTCCGGCGGTGAACAGCAGCGCGCGGCGATCGCCGTGGCGCTGGCCAACACCCCCGCGGTGATCCTGGCCGACGAACCGACCGGCGAGCTGGACTCCACGACGGCGGACCAGATCTTCGCCGCCTTCCGCACGGCGAACGAGGAGCTGGGCACGACGATCGTCATCGTCACCCACGACCAGGCGGTGGCGGCGCAGGTCCGCCGCACGGTCGCGATCCGCGACGGCCGGATGGCGTCGGAGGTGGTCCGCAGCACGGAGGTCGACGCGAGCGGGGAGGAGCGGGTGGTGGCCCGCGAGTACGCCGCGGTGGACCGCACGGGCCGCCTGCAACTGCCGCAGCAGTACACGGAGGCGCTGGACATCCGCGAGCGGGTGGTCCTGGACTTGCAGGAGGACCACATCAGAGTGAGCCCGCACCGGGAGGACGAGGGGTAGAGCGGGGCCGCGTCGTGCCGTACGGGCGCGGCCGCTCGCCCGCTCCGGGGCCGCCGCACCGCGCGCCCGCGGCGCGGCGGCGGGCGGCCCGGCGCGTTGCTCTCCGATCCCGTACCCTCGCGGCGCCCGCGCAGCGAACCCGCAGCGGACGACGCGCGGCTCAGACCGGGGTGACGCCCAGGCGGCCCAGGCCGCCGGTGCGGCGGAGGGCCACCGAGCCGTACGGGGTGCGCAGGCGGAGCCAGTTGCCGGTGGCGAGCAGGGCCGGTGCCGCGGCGTCTGCGGCGGGGGGCAGCAGGCCGAAGACGCGGGCGGCGTGGGCGGCGCGCAGCGGGAGCGGGGTGCCGCCCAGCGGGCGGCTCCAGATGTCGCCGCCTATGCGGTCCAGCTCCGCGCGCGTCCGCTTCTCCTCCGGCAGCGCCTCCACCCGGGACTTGAACTCCGCGACGCCCGCCGCCACGGCGACGTTCAGCTCCGCCGGGTGCGGCAGCCCGGCCACCGGCTGCCAGCCGCTCCGCGGCGGGAGCAGCCCGGCCCACCCGGGCCCGCTCACGGGCTGCGGCAGCGCCACGGCCAACTCCCCGCGTACTGCTGGGGATCCGTCCTGCCCGGCACCGGCGTCCGCACCGGCGTCGGCCCGGCCCGCACCTTCTCCGGTGCCGGCCGCGTCGATCGCCTCCGCCAGCTCCCCCGCCGACACCGTCTCGTCCAGCTCCGCCGCCGCCGTCAGCAGCGCCGTACGGACCACGATCACCTCCAGCGCCGGCGCGTGCCCGAAGACGGCCAGCGCCGCTCCCCCGCCACCGGCGCCCGGCGCCACCCGCAGCCGTACCGCGGCGCCCCGGTCGTACCGCAACAGCCGCCCCAGGAACACCGCCAGGCCCGCCGCCTGCCGCCCCTCGGCGAACACCAGCCGCCGCGTCATGCCGCCGCTGCCTCCCCCGGCTTCCCCGGCTCTCCCGCAGGCGCCAGGTACTTCTCCAGGAACGCCCGCTCCTCCGCCGTGATCCGCCGCGGCCGGCCGGCCTCGAAGTCGTACGGGACGATGACCGTCGACGCCTGCGCGTACACCGCGCCGCCGTCCTCCGGGCCGTCCTTCACCTCGTACGCCAGCGTCGCCGCCGCCGCCCGGATCTCCGTCACCCACACCTCGACCGTCACCGGCTCATACCGGTGCACGAGCTGGCGCCGGTAGTCGATCTCGTGCCGGGCCACGACCGACCCGCCCGCGAAGGACGTGCCGCCCCCGGCGGCGCCCTCACCGGGCGCCAGCCGGAACATGAAGTCGATCCTGGCCTCCTCCAGATAGCGGAGGAACTCCACGTTGTTGACGTGGCCGTACGCGTCCATGTCCGCCCACCGCAGCGGGCAGCGGTAGACGTGTCTGGCCACGTCAGCCACGGGTGAGCTTCTTGTACGTGGCACGGTGCGGGCGCGCGGCGTCCGGGCCCAGCCGCTCGATCTTGTTCTTCTCGTACGACTCGAAGTTGCCCTCGAACCAGAACCACTTGCTGTCGCCCTCGTACGCCAGGATGTGCGTCGCGATGCGGTCCAGGAACCAGCGGTCGTGGGTGATGACCACGGCGCAGCCCGGGAACTCCAGCAGCGCGTTCTCCAGCGAGGACAGGGTCTCGACGTCGAGGTCGTTGGTCGGCTCGTCGAGCAGCAGCAGGTTGCCGCCCTGCTTGAGGGTGAGCGCGAGGTTGAGGCGGTTGCGCTCGCCGCCGGAGAGGACGCCGGCGGGCTTCTGCTGGTCCGGGCCCTTGAAGCCGAAGGCGGACACGTACGCCCGCGAAGGCATCTCGACCTGGCCGACGTTGATGTAGTCGAGGCCGTCGGAGACGGTCTCCCACAGCGTCTTCTTGGCGTCGATGTTCGCGCGGGACTGGTCGACGTAGCTGACGGAGACGGTGTCGCCGACCCGGATGTTGCCGGCGTCCGGCTTCTCCTGGCCGAGGATCATCTTGAACAGGGTCGTCTTGCCGGCGCCGTTGGGGCCGATGACGCCGACGATGCCGTTGCGCGGGAGGGTGAACGACAGGTCGTCGATGAGCAGCTTCTCGCCGAAGCCCTTGCTGAGGCTCTCGACCTCGACGACGACGTTGCCCAGGCGCGGACCCGGCGGGATCTGGATCTCCTCGAAGTCCAGCTTGCGCATCTTCTCGGCCTCGGCCGCCATCTCCTCGTAGCGGGCGAGGCGCGCCTTGGACTTCGCCTGCCGGCCCTTGGCGTTGGAGCGGACCCACTCCAGCTCTTCCTTCAGGCGCTTCTGCCGCTTGGCGTCCTTCTGGCCCTCGACCTTCAGCCGCGCGGACTTGGTCTCCAGGTACGTGGAGTAGTTGCCCTCGTAGGGGTAGGCGCGGCCCCGGTCGAGCTCCAGGATCCAGCCGGCGACGTTGTCGAGGAAGTACCGGTCGTGGGTGATGGCGACGACGGTGCCCTCGTACTGCGCGAGGTGCTGCTCCAGCCAGGCGACGGACTCGGCGTCGAGGTGGTTGGTGGGCTCGTCGAGGAGGAGGAGGTCGGGGGCCTCCAGCAGCAGCTTGCAGAGCGCGACGCGGCGGCGCTCGCCGCCGGAGAGGTTGGTGACGGGCCAGTCGCCGGGCGGGCAGCCGAGGGCGTCCATGGCCTGCTCGAGCTGGGCGTCGAGGTCCCAGGCGTTCTCGTGGTCCAGCTCCTCCTGGAGCTTGCCCATCTCCTCCATCAGCTCGTCGGTGTACTCGGTCGCCATCTGCTCGGCGATCTCGTTGAACCGGTCGAGCTTGCCCTTGGTGTCGGCGACCCCCTCCTGGACGTTCTCCAGGACGGTCTTGTCCTCGCTCAGCGGGGGCTCCTGGAGGAGGATGCCGACGCTGTAGCCGGGCGAGAGGAAGGCGTCGCCGTTCGACGGCTGCTCCAGGCCGGCCATGATCTTGAGCACGGTCGACTTCCCGGCGCCGTTGGGGCCCACGACACCGATCTTGGCGCCGGGCAGGAAGTTCAAGGTGACGTTGTCAAGGATGACCTTGTCGCCGTGCGCCTTGCGTGCCTTGCGCATGGTGTAGATGAACTCAGCCAAGAGAAACCGTCCGGCAGATCCGAGGTGGGCAGATGCACCCATCTTGCCGCACGCGCCGCCCCGCACGAAAACGCCCCCGGTCGCACCCGCCGCCCACGGCGGCCGGGGACGGGCCAGGGAAAGGTCGGGGGACGGGCCGAGGACGGGCTGGGGACGGTCGGGGGCCGTTACGGGGACGGTCCGCGGGCATGCAGAGGGGCCGGGTCCCGTGGGACCCGGCCCCTGTGCCGTGCAGAGAGCCGGCCGTCAGCCGGCGTCCGCCGGCCGGCACCGTTCAGCGCGGCTGCGCGCTTCCCGGCGCCGGCCGGAGGTCCGTCGTCAGGCGGCGTCGGCGCTGTTGCCGCGCCGGCGGAGCAGGAAGACGGTCGCGCCGCCGACCACGACCAGGCCGATGGCGACGCCCGCGATCACCGGGGTAGCGCTGCTGCCACCGGTGTTCGCCAGGTCGCCCTCGTCGCCCGAGTCGTCACCGGCGGAGCCGCCCGCGGAAGCAGGGCTCGGCTCGCTCGGCGCCGGAGTGTCGTTGCCCGCGGTCTCGCAGTCGAGCACGCCGGTGAACTTCTCGCTGAAGCCGTCGTCACCGTTGATGGTGATCTCGTACGCCTGGTCCTCGGCGACCTCGACCAGCACGGTCTTGGACTCGCCCGGCGCCACGGTGTGGGACTCGCCCGCCAGCTCGAAGGAGAAGGGCTGGTCGCCCTTGTTCTCGGCGGTCACGTCCACGCCGCCCTTGGCGCAGTTCTTGTCGGCGGACAGCGCCGGGATCGGCCCCTTGCTCGCCCACGTGGCGGTGGCCTGCGCGGAGACGGTGGTGTCGCTGGAGCCGGCCAGGATCTGGGTCTGGCTCTTGGCGTGCTCACCGACGCCGGCGAAGGCGCGGCCGACGGGGACCTGGGTGGTGGCCGAGGCCGTCAGGGTCGCCGACCCGTCGGGGGTGCCGGCGGGCACGTCGAGGAAGACCTCGGTGCCGTCGGCGGCGCTGGCCAGGGCCTCGCCGTTGGCGTCGACAACCTTGACGCCGGCGGACTCGGCCTCCGGCGACAGCGAGAGGCTGGCCTCGGCTGCGTCGGTGTTCACCGTCACCGGGCCGAGCTTCTCACCGGACTTGCCGGAGACCGCCGTGGGACCGAGGTTCAGCGAGGGCGCGGGCTCCTCGATGGCCTCGGCACCGGCCTCCAGGTAGTCGGCCAGCTTCTCCGCCTCGGGGTCCTTGGCCTCGACGTTCACCTTGTCGGAGAAGCGCCAGATGGCGATCTGGGTGCCGGCCGCGGCGGTGTTCTCGGTCAGCTCACCCGCACCGGCCTTCTCCGCGAGCGCGGAGAGGTCGTCCACCTGCGGGTAGGAGTTCTGCAGAATCCAGTTGATCTTCCCCGCGTCGGGGTTGTTCTGCAGCGAGGAGGCGCTCCAGGGCACCTCCTGGTACTTGGCCTCCGGCTGGGTCGGGTTGCCGAAGTCGATGCAGTAGGTCTGGATGGAGCCGCCCTGGTCGACGGCCATCTCGAACAGACCGGCACCGATCTCCTGGTCGCCGCCGTCGCCGTGGACGATGGCGGTGTCCTTGATCGTGAGACCGCCCAGGGTGGCGGTGGCGCCGCTGGTGGGCGGCGCGTCCTGCGCTGCCGCCGGGCCGGCGCCGGCTATTGCACCGGCAGTGGCCAGACCTGCGGCCAGCGCGACCGCGGTAAGCCGAGCAGACCGCCGATGTGACGGCCTCCGAACAGAAATCATGGTCGAAAATCCCCTCCGGGCGGGTTGGTCAAGGCTCGGATGGCCCCCGCCGTAAGAACGCCTTCGCTCCGGGCTCGTCGAGCCGCTCGGAATCCTAGGGACTCCCCTGTCCCCCGAACCTCAAATGCCCCAAGCGGACAGGGTTTTAGAACGCAATCGTTACATCGGGCAACGACTATTTCGGGCAGACCCCAGCGGACCGCCAGAAGTCCGCGTGCCCCACTCGAACTGATCGTCCCGGAACCGTCACCGCCCGCCCGCGCGAGGCCCGTCGGCCGCCTCTCCGGTGTTCCGCGTCGCCCGGTGTTCCGCGTCGCCCGGTGTTCCGCGTCAGCCCGGGTCCGGTGTCAGCACCGGCTGCCGCTCGTCCCGTTCCGCCGTGCCGGGCGCCCCTGACCCCGGCCCCGGCGTCAGGACGTCCCGTACCGCGACGTCCAGGTCCGCTCTGGCCGGGGCCGCGAACGACGGCTTGAGCCGCGACGCCCGGCGGAACGCCGCCGTGCCCCAGCCGAGGTCGTGTCCCACCGCCGTCGCGTCGATCGTCGGGTCCGTGAAGCGCACGCCCTCCTTCTCGTACTCCCTGACCCGCAGCCGGCCCCGCACCAGCAGCGGTTCGCCGATGGCCACGGACGCCGCCACGTTCTCCGCCAACTGGCGCCAGGCCCAGACCGTGAAGAAATTCGTGTACGCATCGGTCCAACTGCCGCTCGCCTGGTCGAACCGCCGCACCGTGGCCGCCAGGCGGAAGCGCACCGCCGGCACTCCTGACTGCGTCGTGCGGTAATCCGCGCTCGTCGCGGCGTTCCCCACGACGGTCACCATCGTCTCGTTCATCTCCCACGCACCTCCCCCGTCCGGGCACATCACCTGCCCGCTGACCTCCATGCTGCCCTCCCCCGCCCGGACTCCGCGACCCCTGTGGATAACTCCGGGCCCGGTAACGAAACAGCAGGTCAGGGCCGTGCGCCACCGCCCGAGGCAACGGCGTACTGCTCCCGCACCTCGCGGTAGCGCAGCAGCTCCGCCGCCATCGGCTCCAGCACCCGCGCCCGCCCGCTCGCCGCCGCCTCCTCGCGCAGCCGGCTCTCCGCCTCCTCGCCGTACCGCCGCGCCGGGCCGCGGGAGGCGAGCCGGCAGGCCAGCGCCAGCCCCGGGCCGACGGCCGCGGTGACCACCACGAGGGCCAGCGGCAGCGGCCACGGCACGCCGGTGACGCCGAACACCGCCGCGGCCAGCCACAGCACGGCAAGCGCCTGCACGCCGAGCAGTCCGCGCTGCACCGCACCCACCACCGACCACCACCGCGGTCGCGGCACACCACCCGGCCGGGCACCGGCACCGTCACCCGCGCCCGTCTCCGGGTCCGCCGCCCGCCGCGTCAGCCCGTCCGCGAGCCCCTCCGCTCCGCGCACCCCCGCCTCGCGCACCGCCTTCGCCCACGCCGCCGGGAGCCCCGCGCCCGCCTCGTCGGCCACGGTCCGTACGGCCTGCTCCACCACCGCACGCGCGGGAACCAGACCCTGGTCCCCGTCCCGGGGTTCCGGCATCAGCGCGCTCAGGTCCGCAGCCGACCGGTCTGCAGCTCCACCGGCACCGACGACGCCGGCAGCGCCGCCCGCCGCGCCTGCCCGGCGGCGGCGCCGCAGCTTCACCAGCCGTGCCCCGCACGCCTGTTCCGCCTCCCGCAGCCACAACTGCTCCGCCGCCTGCCCCGTGGCCGCCGCCCCGACCGCCTCCGCGAGCCGGTCCTCGAACTCCGTCCTGACCCGGTCGTCAAGACCGCTGCCGCCGCCTTCCCCGACGTACACCTCGCGCAGCCGCGCCGTCGCCTCGTCCACGTCGGCCGTCAGCCGGCGTTCCGCCGCCCGGCGCTCCGCGATGAACGACACCAGCTCCGCGCGCAGATCGCCCACGCCCTCGCCGGTGAGCGCGGACAGTGACAGCACGCACGCGCCGGGCTCGCCGTGTTCGCCGAGCGCGAGACCGTCCTCGTCGAGGAGCCGGCGCAGGTCGTCGAGGACCTGCCCGACGGCGTTGGCGGGCAGCCGGTCGACCTGGTTGAGGACGACGAACATCACCTCGGCGTAGCCGGCCAGCGGTTGCAGGTAGCGCTCGTGCAGCGCCGCGTCCGCGTACTTCTCCGGGTCGACCACCCAGATCACCGCGTCCACCCGGCGCAGCAGGTCCTCCACCCGACGGCGGTGCTCCTCCACCGACGAGTCGTGGTCGGGCAGGTCGACGAGGACGAGCCCGCGCAGCCCCAGGTCGTCGCGGAGCGGGCGGGCGGCGCGCGCCGGGAGCCCGAGGCGTTCGAGGAGCAGGGTCGGCGCGTGGTCGCCCGCGCCGCGCCAGGCGCACGCGGCGGGCACGGAGGTGGTGGGCCTGCGCACGCCGACCTCGGAGAGGGGGGCACCGGCGAGCGCGTTGAAGAGGCTGGACTTGCCGCTGCCGGTGGCCCCCGCGATGGCGACGACGGCGTGGTCGAGGGAGAGCCGCTGCCGGTCGGCGGCTTCGTCGAGTACGCGCCCGGCCTCGGCGAGCGTGCGCCCGTCGAGCCGCGTACGGGAGAGGCCGACGAGTTCACGCAGGGCGTCGAGCCGCCCGCGCAGGGGGCCTTCGGCACGTGGTACGAATCCTCCGGGCACCACCCCCGCGTCCGCCCCCGACCCCGCGCGCGCCCCGCCGCGACCCCGCTCCGCAGGGCGCGGCACGGCACCGTCACCGTCGTACGCACCGCCGCGCCCACCGGCGTCCGCCGGGGCACCGCCGCCGAGGCCGGCCCCGGGGCCCGTACCGTCCCCGAAGGCGTCGTCCCCCGCCCCCGCACCGCAGCCGGACCCCAGCTCCGCACCGCAGCCGGACCCCGCACCCGGGCCGGACCCGGCACCCGCACCCGCCCCCGAGCCGGACCCCGCACCCGGGCGGACGTCGGCGCACACACCCGCCTCCGCCCCGGAACCCGCACCCCCGTCCCCCGACAACCCCGCACCGGGGGACAGCCCCGCACCGGGGCTCCCAGCCCTCGCCGCCGCACCACCCGCCGGCTCCGGCACCCCCGCCGCCCCGACGTCCAGCCCGCCGTCCGCATCCATCTCCGCGACACCGTCCTCTCGCCCACCGTCATCCGCCCGACCCCCGCACCCCGCACCGATCCCGGCGCCCGCACAACCCCCCGTATCCACGCCAACCCCCGCGCCACCCCCGACACCCGCACCACTCCCCACGCCACCCCCGACACCGGCGCCACCCCCTCCACCAACCCCCGCGCCACTCCCCACACCGGCACCGGCACCCGCACCAGCACCAGTACCAGCACCACCGGCACTGCCACTCACACCAGCACCACCAGCACCGACACCCGCACCGCCACCAGCACCACCAGCGCCGACACCGCCACCAGCACCACCAGCACCGACACCGCCACCAGCACCACCAGCACCGACACCGCCACCAGCACCACCAGCACCGACACCGCCACCAGCACCACCAGCACCACCGGCACCACCGGCACCACCGGCACCGGCACCCGCCTCCGACACATCCACGCCACCCGGCTCACCCCCGAGGAAACCCCCCGCACCACCCCCGCCCCGCGCCGAACGCCGCGCGATCAACCCGTCGTCCCACATCCCGGCGGGCGCAGGCAGCGAAGCCGCAGCCGCACCGCCCTCCGCGGCCTCAGCCGCAGCCGCAGCCTCAGCCGCGGCCTCTGCCTCAGCCGCAGCCGCAGCCTCGCCAGACGCACACACGTCCCCGGCAGCCGCCGCACCCCCCGCACCCCCCACGCCCCCCGTCGTCCCCACGGCCTCTGCCACCCCCATGACCCCACACAACTCAGCCACCTCACCCACCCCATCCACCCCGCCAGCCCCCACGACCTGCCCCGCCGCCTCCCCAATTGGAACCGGAACCTCCGCCGCATCGCCGGGTCCCGGCATCTCCCCCGCGCGCACCTCGTCCACCTCGTCCACCTCGCCCGCCTCTCCCGCCACCTCACCCACCACGTCTCCCGCCGCCTCTTCCGCCATCTCTCGTCACTTCTCCCGCTGCAGCACCGACATGGCAGCGATCAGCTGAGCCTGCTGACCCGACTGCGTCTCCAAGGCGTCGATCGCCGCCAGCCGGCGGTCCCGCTCCCCGTCGAGCACCCGCTCGAAGTACGTACCGAGCAGCCGCCCGCCCCGGCTCCGCAGCCGCAGCCCGGCCTTCGCGCCCAGCAGCGCCGCCAGTTCCTCCGCCGCCCCGTGTCCGTTCGAGCCGCCGAGCAGCGCCACCGCCAGCAGCGCCGCGACCTCCTCCGGCTCCGCGTCGGCGGGCCGTTCCGCGGCGCTCAGCGTTTCGTCGGCCAGCTCCTCCAGGCACCGTTGCCAGCGCCGTACGAGCACGCCCACCCGCTCCTTCGCCCCCGCGCCCTCCTCGCCGAACGGCACCGCCGCCGCGGCCGGCTCGCGGCGCAGCTCGGCGGTGAACCGTTCGTCGGCGGCGGCCACGGCGCAGTGCAGGACGGCGGCGACGCTGCTGGTCAGGGCGGTGAGGAGGTCGGCCGGGGCGCGGGTGAGGGCGCGGTTGCGGTAGTGCGCGAGGGCATCGCCGGCGAACGCGGTGCCGCCGACGAGGTCGGCGTGCGCCTGCTCCGCGGCCTCCTCGTACGCCCGCTCCACGCGGTGGGCCATCCGCGTCGACGCCGCGTGCTGGGCGGCACACGCCCCGGCCAGCGACGTGACCCGGGAGCGCAGCGACGCGAGCACGCCGTTCGCGGTCCGTACGGCGGCCTCCGCCCTGGCCTCCGGGTCCTGGGCGCGGTGGCCGAGCCAGTCGCGCAGCTCCCGCACCGCCGTGGCGGGCAGCAGCCCGCTGCCGCCGCCGGCTGACTCGGGGAGTTCGGGGACGGTGAAGCGGGGCACGTCCCCGAGCCCGGCCTTGCGCAGCAGCGTCGCGTACTGCAGGGAGATCTCACCCGCGACCTGGTGCGGTACCCGGTCGAGCACGGTGACCAGGCTGACGTCGTACTCCTTCGCCGTACGCAGCAGGTGCCAGGGCACCGCGTCCGCGTACCGCGCGGCGGTCGTCACCAGCACCCACACGTCCGCGGCGCACACCAGCTCGGCGGCCAGCTCGCGGGCGTGCCCGGCGAGGGAGTCGATGTCGGGGGCGTCGAGGAGGGCGAGACCGCTGGGTACGTTCTCGTCGACCTCGATCCGCAGCAGGGTCCCGTCGGGCCCGCCACCGCCCTCGCCGAAGGTCGCGGCGCCCCGGGACAGACCGCCCCGGGACAGACCGCCCCGGGTCAGGCCGCCCCGGGTCAGGCCGCCCCGGGTCAGGCCGCCGTCGCGGGCCAGCCCGTGCCGGGCGCGGTACGGATCAGGCACGTCGTACGCCCCGGAATCACCCCCGGCCGCCCCGATCGCCCCGCCCGTCCCGTACGCCTCAGGTGAGCTCCCGTCGTACTCCCCACGGGAGCCGTCCCCCACACCCGACGCGTACGGCTCACGAGCACCCCCGCCACCCCCGTACGGCCCCTCGATCTCCTGGGCCTCGTACGCGCCGTACGACTCATACGCCTCGACGCGCCCGTGCGCGGCGTCCTGCCGCGGCATCCACACCCGCGTCAGGTGCGGCAGCACCCGCTGACCGGCGAACCAGGACTGGTCGTCGGGATGGCAGACGAGTACGGGCATGCGCGTCGTCGGCCGCAACACGCCGGACTCGCTGACGCATCTGCCCACGAGCGAGTTGACGAGGGTCGATTTCCCCGCCCCCGTCGATCCGCCGACCACCGCGAGCAGCGGTGCGTCCGGCCGGTGCAGCCGGGGCACCAGGTAGTCGTCGAGCTGTGCCAGCAGTTCCGCTCTGCTGCGCCGCGCCCCGTCCGCCCCCGGCAGGGGGAGTGGAAAGCGCGCGGCGGCGACGCACTCTCGGAGGGCGGAGAGTGCGCTCAGCAGGTCAGGCCGTACATCCGGGGTCGCCACATGCGAAGAATGCCCGCTTCTATCCGAATTTGAAAGCGTTTAGCCCCACAGCGCGCCTTCTTCATCCCGGAAGCTTCCGCCACGCGGGCATAACGACTGCACAACACCACCGGCACCGCGCGGAAAAAAGCGTCGCGCGAATCGCACCCGCCTGCGATTATCGGGACGCTTCACTGAACCTCCACAAGGTGGTGCCGGAGTGAAGCTACCGGGTGTGGCTCGACGGAGCCCTATCCTTGACCCCTGGCAAGGTCACGGATCCGCCGAGCCCGGCCACCGTTCCACGCCACACCGGCCCCCGTAGCTCAGCGGATAGAGCAGGCGCCTTCTAAGCGCTTGGTCGCAGGTTCGAGTCCTGCCGGGGGCGCAGGGCTGCCCTCCTCCCCCAGGGAGGGCCCAACCTGCAGGTCAGCGATCCAGCGCACCTTCGGTGCGCGCCGGGGGCGTGGTAAATCTCGTGGCGCGCGCCGGAAGTGCTTCTGTCCGCTCTGACGGGGCTGATGCCGGTCCGGGATGCTGGTGGGGTTCGTTCCGGCCGAAACCGATGCCTCTGTGATGCCGGTGAGCTCGCAGGTCAGCGTGGTGCTGGGGGCCTTCCACGGGAACCGTGGAGTGTTGCTGCGAAGCACGTGCGTCAGAATTCCTG